>NZ_CP193482.1:928500-1238000 GCF_050703275.1 Sphingosinithalassobacter sp. LHW66-3 | reverse complement strand
TCCGGCCTATCCGAAGATGCATTTCATCGAGCGCGAGTTTGCGCACGACTGGACCAACTGGTGGGCGCCCAACGCCGCGTGCAGCCAGGCGATGCTGCGCGCTGCGGGCTTCACGATCGAGGCGCAGCCGGAGCCCGAAGTCTATCTCTGCCGCGTGGCGACCGTCCCCTATTCCGAGCACGGGCCGGCGGCAGTCTATCCAGCAAGGGGGGAGTGCGCATGATCGAAGCCGCGATGATCTGGAACGAGCCGAACAACAAGTCGCACTGGAATCCCGAGCTCGATCCCGACTGGTCGATCTATGCGGACACCGTCATTCGGGCGGGCGGCGCGATCGCGGAGATCAACCCCGATGTGCAGCGCGTGTTGGGCGGCATGTCGCCGATCGATCCGCACTGGGTGAACCGGATGCGCGATCACGGCGCGCTCGATGCCGTCGATGTGGTGGCGGTGCACGGCTTTCCGCTCGACTGGAACCTGTGGCCGATCCACGCCTGGCCCGACAAGATCGCCGAGATCGAGGCGGTCGTGCCCGACAAGCCGATCTGGGCGACCGAAGTTGGCGTCGGCTCGTTCGGTGCCGAGGAAGTGCAGGTGTTCGGGATCGACAAGACCGCCGAGCTGCTGCTCGACCGGATTCCCAACGTCTATTGGTATTCGCTCTTCGACCTGCCGCAGAGCTGGGGCGCCGAGACCCGCCACCGCGAAGCGGAAGGTTCGAGCTACTACCGCCATTTCTACATGGGCCTGATCCGCGAGGACGGCACGCCGAAGCCCGCGCTCGATCATTATGCGAAATACGCCGACCGCATGGGGCTGATGCAGTGGTTCCATTTCCAGGATCCGCGGCTCGACGCTGCAGTGCGGGTGATGAAGGACCTGGGCGTGAAGAAGCTGCGGACCGGGCTCAGCTGGGCCGACAGTTTCCGCGACGGGGCGATCGACTGGTTCGACCGGCAGATGGAGGCGCTCGCCGATTTTGAGCTGTTGGTCACCTTCTGCTTCACGCCCGAGCATCTCGGCGTCGAGGCGCACCACACCAGCTGCGCGCAGGACCCGCAGCAGTTCGCCGACTTCTGCGCCTGGATGATCGATCGCTACGCACCGGCGAAGGCGGCGACGAAGGCCGCGCTAGCATGAGGAACATAGCTGCGCCGGTTCCGTTCGTCCTGAGAAACGACAGGAATTCGAAAGCCATGGTAGCGAGGAGCGTCTGATGCTGTCCCCCACGCCCCGTTCGATCAACGTCGCGCTCGTCGGCGTCGGCAACTGCGCGTCGAGCCTCGTTCAGGGAATCGAGCATTATCGCGCGGGATCGAACGATTTGATCGGCCTGATGCACTGGGAACTGGGCGGCTATCGACCGTCCGACATCAGCGTCGTCGCCGCATGGGACGTCGACCGCCGCAAGGTGGACAAGGACGTGTCCGACGCAATCTTCGCGAAGCCCAACTGCACCACCGTCTTCTGTGATCGAGTGAAGCCGACCGGGGCAAAGGTGCGGATGGGGCGCGTGCTTGACGGGGTCGCCGATCACATGGCGGAGTTCGTCGACGAGCGCACCTTCCTGTTGGCGGACGCGCCCGAGCCGAGCCGCGAAGAAGTGGTCGAAGTGCTGCGCGAGAGCGGCGCGGACGTGCTGATGAACTATCTGCCGGTCGGCAGCCAGGAGGCGACCGAATTCTACGCCGAATGCGCGCTCGAGGCGGGCGTGGCGTTCGTCAACAACATCCCCGTGTTCATTGCCAGCAACCCCGAATGGGCAAGGCGCTTCGAAAAGGCGGGCGTTCCGATCATCGGCGACGACATCAAGGCGCAGATCGGCGCGACCATCGTCCACCGCGTTCTCACCGATCTGTTCAAGAAGCGCGGCGTGAAGCTGGAGCGGACGTACCAGCTCAACACCGGCGGCAACACCGACTTCCTCAACATGGCCAATCGCAAGCGGCTGGCGTCGAAGAAGGTCTCCAAGACCGAGGCGGTGCAATCGGTGACGGCGGCGCGGCTCGAGGACGAGAATATCCACATCGGCCCCAGCGACTATGTGCCGTGGCAGAACGACAACAAGGTCTGCTTCCTGCGCATGGAGGGACAGATGTTCGGCGGCGTACCGATGAACCTAGAGTTGCGCCTCTCCGTCGAGGACAGCCCCAATTCGGCCGGCGTCGCGATCGACATGATCCGCTGTGCCAAGGTCGCGCGCGACCGCGGCATGGCAGGACCGGTGACGCCTGCGGCCGCCTATTTCTGCAAGCATCCGCCCGAGCAGATGACCGATGACGCTGCCTATGAGGCGGTCGAGGCGTTCATCGCCGGCAGCGCCTGACGCGGCGCGGAGCGCACGCTCGGTTCACGCCGACGTCGGCAGCACGAAAACCGTCCTTCCGTCCGTCTGATCCGGTTCGGGTGCGCGAACGACAACGGGACGAGCCTCATCCGAGACTCGTCCCGTGGGTTCGTGCAAGCCGCCGGTGCCGGCGGGAGCGATCACTTCACGTGATTGCTGATGTGCTTGTTCATCTCGAACATCGTGACCTTGTCCTTGCCGAAGATGGGCTTCAGCTTGTCGTCGGCGAGGATTTCCCGCTTGTTCTCGGGATTCTGAAGGTCGTTCTTCTTGATATAGTCCCACATCTTGCTGACGATCTCGCTGCGCGGCAGCGGTCCCGAGCCCACGACCGCGGCCAGTTCGGGCGAGGGAGTCACTGGCTTCGCGATTCCACCACGCGCTCCGCCCTTTGCTTTCGTCTCCGCCATATTCTTCTCCTATTCCGGTTCGAGCGCCGACGGCTTGTGTGAGGCTCGTCCGCCGTTGTCGCTCTCGACGATGTACTGCGGATCTTCCTCGGATGCACGTACCTGATGGCCCTTGATTTTCGTGTCACTCGTCTGCTTGCGGACGACCTCGCCATGCGCGGTGCCGCCGTGCGCGTTCCACGTCACGCGGTCCCCCGCGTGGAATTTGTCTGCCATGCTGAACTCCTTGGTTTCCGGGAGTCCAATCGCCTGCGCCGGAAATGGTTGCGGGCACGGAACGCTTCGCCTCGTGCTGTGTTCGGCTCGGCGAAGGGGGAACTCCATGAGTGACATGCAAGCGGCCGTTCTCACCGGGCCGCAAGAAATGAAGATCGAGACTGTGCCCATTCCCGAGCCGGGTGCAGGAGAGGTGCGGCTGCGGCTCGAAGGCTGCGGGGTATGCGCATCCAATCTCACTCCCTGGGAGGGGCCCGAGTGGATGCGTTTTCCGACCGAGCCGGGCGATCTCGGCCATGAAGGCTGGGGTGTCGTCGAAGCGGTGGGTGAGGGCGTGACGGTTCTCGCCGTCGGTGACCGGGTCGCCGCGCTGTCGTTCCGCAGCTTCGCCGAGCACGACATCGCTAAGGCCGACGCAGTGGTGAAGCTGCCGCCCGAGCTGGCGGACCAGCCATTTCCCGGCGAGCCGCTGGGATGCGCGTTCAATATCTTTCGCCGCAGCGACATCCGCGCGGGCCAGACGGTGGCGATCGTCGGCATCGGATTTCTGGGGGCGGTGCTGACGCGCCTGGCGAGCGAGGCCGGCGCGCGCGTGATCGCCATCTCGCGGCGGCAATCGTCGCTCGATCTCGCGCGCCACTATGGCGCCGCCGAGACGATCGTGATGGACGATCATTGGGCGATCATCGAACGGGTGAAGGAACTGACGGGCGAGGCGCTGTGCGCGCGCGTGATCGAATGCGTCGGCAAGCAATGGCCGCTCGACCTTTCGGGCGAACTGGTCGGCTTCGGCGGGAAGCTGATCGTCGCCGGCTATCATCAGGACGGGCCGCGTCAGGTGAACATGCAGATGTGGAACTGGAAGGGAATCGACGTGGTGAACGCGCACGAGCGCGATCCCGAGGTGTCGCTCCAGGGCATCCGCGAAGCGGTCGATGCCGTGGCCAGCGGCCGGCTCGATCCGACGCCGCTCTACACCCACCGCTTTCGGCTCGATCAACTCGATCAGGCGCTCGACGCGACACGGGATAAGCCGGACGGGTTCGTCAAGGCGCTGGTGACCTACGCATGAAGCCTAGGATCGGATTTCTCGGCACCGGCTGGATCGGGCGGCATCGCATGGAGGCGATGCTGGAAAGCACGGCGATCGAGGCGATCGGCATCGCCGATCCCTCGCCGGAAATGGCGCAGCAGGCGGCGCAGCTCGCGCCCCACGCCCGGCTGGTCGACGGCCTCGACGCGCTGCTTGCGCTCGAGCCGGACGGCATCGCCATTGCGACACCCAGCGCGCTCCATGCGGATCAATCGATCGCGGCGCTGGAGCGCGGCGTCGCGGTATTCTGCCAGAAGCCGCTCGGCCGGACGGCAGGCGAGGCGAGGGCGGTGGTGGAGGCGGCGCGGGCCGCCGACCGGCTGCTCGCTGTCGACTTCTCCTATCGCTATACGGACGGTATGCGGCGCATTGCCCAGCTGGTGCGCGGCGGCGATCTGGGGCGGCTCTATGCCGCCGATCTGGTGTTCCACAACGCCTATGGGCCCGACAAACCCTGGTTCTATGACGCGGCGCAATCCGGTGGTGGCTGCGTGATGGATCTGGGTGTTCATCTGGTCGATCTCGCGCTGTGGCTGTTCGGCGAGGACGTGTCGGAGGTCTCTTCCCGGCTCTATGCGAAAGGCGAACCGCTGCAGCCCGGGGACGCGCGTGTCGAGGATTATGCCGTTGCGCAGCTCACGCTCGCAGGTGGCGCCTCCGTTCGGCTTGCCTGTTCGTGGCGGCTCGATGCCGGGCAGGACGCCGTGATCGCCGCCGACTTCCACGGCACCGAAGGCGGCGCGGCGCTGCGCAACGTGAACGGCTCCTTCTACGATTTCACTGCCGAGCATTTCCGCGGCACCGCGCGGGAGATGCTTGCGTCGCCGCCGGATGCCTGGGGCGGACGCGCTGCGGTCGATTGGGCGCAGCGGCTGGTGGCGGGCGAGCGGTTCGATCCGACTGCACAGGAACTGGTCCGGGTCGCCGCGGTGCTCGATCGCATCTATGGTCGCTAGCCTGTCGCACTCGCTGCGCTCATGCTAGCGTGCCGCGATTGGGGTGAGGGAGGAGCGGCGATGCGCGCAGTGGCGGTGTCGGTGTTGATATTGCTCGCGGGATGCGGCGGCGACGGTGGAACCACCGGTACGAACTATTCCGATCCACCACCGGTGGCGGAGATCGTTGCCACTCCAGACAACGCAGCCGCTGCCACGCCGACGCCCTGAAGGCGATCGGCTTCGGCCAGGTGGCCGCCGGGCGAGCCGAAGCCCGGCGATCTGCAGCGCAGCTCACGCCTGCCGGCGCACCTCGGCAAAGCCTTCGAACGTCGCCCGGACATCCGGTGACGCGCCGGCCGCGAGCTTCGAGATGCGGCGCATGAACGAGTCGGTCTCGGCCGCTTCATCGAGATGCGCCATATCCCACGCGCCGAATTCGCGTGCCTCGATGTGGCGGCGGGAGAGAACGACGATTGCGCGATGGCGGGAATCCCCCTGAATCCGCTCGAACGTCTGCTGCACCGCGTCCTCGGGGCCTTCGAGCGCCTGGAGAAACCGTCGGCCGTCGGAATAGAGCAGCCCGGTGATGCCGTCGCGGCGGTTGTTGCGGCGCGATGCGTCGAGGATCGCGGCAGCGTTCACCGCGCCGCCTGTCGGCCGGGCGCTGCTGACGTACACGAGCTGCAACATCCTGAACTTCCCTTTCTTTTCACCTGTCACCATCCATTATGGCGCGATTGACGTGAAAGGAGTGCTCGGTTCGGCGCAACCTGACGGGCGTTTGGCTGTGGACAACGCAGTCGCGCTTGGGCATGTTCGCTCCATGAGCATCGCGCACCTCCGGACGCTACGACTTATCCGCCCTTAGGGGCGTGTCCGCTTGCCGTGCGCCTCTAAGGGCAAATTCGACCCAGAGTGACCCGTTCGTCGCGGCAGAGTTCGCGCGGACCCGCCCTGTCAGAGGTGTTCTCATGTTGCGCGATCCTTCCTCCAAATACCGTCCCTTTCCGCAGATCGACTTGCCCGATCGTCAGTGGCCGAGCCGCACCGTCACGCATGCGCCGCGCTGGCTCTCCACCGATTTGCGCGACGGCAATCAGGCGCTGATCGACCCGATGGACGGGGAGAAGAAGACTCGCTTCTTCGACTTGCTGGTGAAGGTGGGCCTCAAGGAGATCGAAGTAGGCTTTCCCTCGGCAGGACAGACCGAATTCGACTTCATCTCGGGCCTCGTTCGCTCGGGCCGGATTCCCGATGACGTGACGGTGCAGGTGCTGACGCAATCGCGCCGCGATTTGATCGAGCGCAGCTTCGAAAGCCTGCGCGGCGCGCCGCGCGCGATCGTTCACCTCTATAATGCTGTCTCGCCGGCATGGCGGCGCATCGTTTTCAACATGGGGCGCGACGAAGTGCGCGAGATCGCGGTCGCGGGCGCCAAGGTGCTGCGCGACGAGGCGGCGAAGCAGCCCGGCACCGACTGGCATTTCGAGTACAGCCCCGAGACCTTCTCGACTGCCGAGCTCGATTTCTCGGTCGAGGTCTGCGCGGCGGTGATGGAGATCCTGCGGCCGACGCCGGAGAAGCCGCTGATCCTCAATCTGCCCGCCACCGTCGAAGCGGCGATGCCGAACGTCTATGCCGATCAGGTCGAATGGTTCTGCCGCAACGTGCCGAACCGCGAGAGCGTTGTCATCAGCCTGCACACCCACAATGATCGCGGCACCGGCGTCGCCGCGTCCGAACTGGGGCTGCTCGCGGGCGCCGATCGAGTGGAAGGTTGCCTGTTCGGCAACGGCGAGCGCACCGGCAATGTCGATCTGGTGACGCTGGGGCTCAATCTCTACACCCAGGGGATCGATCCGAAGCTCGATTTCTCGAACATCGACGACGTGATCCGCACCGTGGAATATTGCAACGCGCTGCCGGTCCATCCGCGGCATCCCTATGCCGGCGATCTCGTCTTCACTGCCTTCTCCGGCAGTCATCAGGACGCGATCAAGAAGGGCTTCGCAGCCCAGGCGGCGCGCAACGACACGCATTGGGACGTCCCCTATCTGCCGATCGATCCCGCGGATCTCGGCCGCAGCTACGAAGCGGTGATCCGAGTGAACTCGCAGAGCGGGAAGGGCGGCGTCGCCTGGGTGCTCGAGCAGGACCGCGGGCTGAAGCTGCCCAAGCGGATGCAGGCCGATTTCAGCCGCCACGTCCAGCGCCTCGCCGACCAGACCAGCCGCGAGCTCAACGCGGCCGATATCGGCGCCTTGTTCGACGCCGTCTATCTGCCGGGAGAGCGCGATCGCTTCGCACTGCTCGACTATGAGGAGCATGGCGCGCCGGGCGCGCGGGTGTTCGTCGGCCGGGTGCAGGTGGACGGCGCAGAGAAGTCGATCAGCGGCCGCGGCAACGGCCTGATCTCGGGCGTGATCGCGGCGCTGGAGAGTTCGACCGGCCCCGCGCTCGACGTGGTCGATTACAGCGAACATGCGATCGGCACCGGCGCCGATGCCCAGGCTGCGGCCTATGTCGAGTGCCGCACGCCCGATGGCCGGACGGTGTTCGGCGTGGGGCTGGATGCCGACGTCGCGACCGCCAGCGTCCGAGCGGTGCTGAGCGCGGCTAACCGCGCAGGCGCGGAGTGATAGCCCCAACGCAGCCTCATGCTCCCGCGCCTTCGGTACTGCTCGCGATCGTGCGGCGATGCCGCTAAGGATCAAGTTCCCGCAATGGCGCGGGACCGGGCTCGGCGCGGACGATCGTGTGAATGAGTAATCCCTTCGCCCCGCTGATCGAGGGCCATGGCGACGTCATCGGCCTGATCCTGCTGTTTGGGCTGTTTGTGCTGTTCGCGCTCGAACGCTTGCCGCCGGTGGTGCTGGCGGTCGCGGGCGGCGTGGCGATGATGGCGCTCGGCTTTCTCGACGCCGAGGAACTGTTGCGCGTGTTCGGCAATCCGGCGCCGATCACCATCGCGGCGATGTTCGTGATCTCCGGCGCGCTGCTGCGGACCGGCACGCTTGAGGAGGTTTCCGGCTGGGTCATTCGCCGCACCCAGCGTCGGCCGCGCCTCGCCCTGGGTGAGATCGGGCTCGGTACGATGGTGGCGTCGGCGTTCATGAACAACACGCCGGTGGTGATCGTGATGATCCCGATCATCAAGCGGCTCGCACGGCTGCTGCGCATTTCGGCGACGCGATTGCTGATCCCGCTTTCCTACGTCTCGATTCTCGGCGGCACGCTGACGCTGATCGGAACATCGACCAACCTGCTGGTCGCGGGTGTCGCTGCGGGTCAGGGGCAGCCCGCGTTCGGTGTGTTCGAGATCACCGGGGTCGGGCTGGCGGTCGCATTGGCCGGAACCGTGTTCCTGGCGATCGCCGGACCGCTGCTCTTGCCCGACCGCGAGGCTCTGCCGCTGGCGGAACAGGGCGAGAGCGACAGCTATCTCTCGCACCTCGTGCTGAATGCGGACAGCGCCTTCGTCGGCGAGCGGATCGACGAAAGCGCGCTCGAGCGGCGGCAGGGCATCCGGGTGCTGGCCGTGCAGCGCGGGCTGACGCTCTATCGCAAGGATTTCGAGGCGATGGTGCTGCAGCCGGGCGACCAGCTGGTCGTGGCGGCGAGCCCGGCCGAGCTCGCATCGCTTGCCGAATCGAACGATTTTCGGGTGGGCCTCACCGGCGTGGGGGGCGGGATCACCATGGCCGGCCCGATGCGCGACCCGGATGCCCAGCTGATCGAGGCGGTCGTATCGCCCTCGCATCCGATCATCGGGCGGCGGCTGGCGGAGATTCCGTTCCTCTCGCGATTGAAGCTGCGCGTGCTCGGCCTTGCGCGCCCGCGGCACGTGGCCGGCCCCGATCTTGCCGAAGTGCGTGTGCGCGCGGGCGACCGGCTGCTCATCGCCGCCGGCGCCGACGCCGCGACGGCACTTCAGCGCAACACCAATCTCGCGCAGGTCACGCAAGCGCCTGCGCGTGCGTTCAAGCGCAGCAAGGCGCCGATCGCGATCCTCACGCTCGCCGGTGTCGTCGGCTTCGCGGCGCTGTTCGGTTTTCCGATTGAGGCGCTGGCGCTGGCCGGGGTGGCGGTCGTGCTGGTGACGCGCTGCGTCGAGCCGGAGGAGGCGTGGGGAGCGATCGACGGCAACACGCTCGTGCTGATCTTCGGGATGCTGGCGTTCGGGCTGGGGCTCCAGAATGCCGGCACGGTGGAGCTGCTCGTTTCATGGGTCGAGCCGCTGCTCGCCAACGCCTCGCCGCTGATGCTGCTGATCGGCGTCTATGCGCTCACCAGCCTGCTGACCGAAACGGTGACCAACAACGCCGTCGCAGTGATCATGACTCCGATCGTGATCGGTCTTGCCGAAGCGCTGGGCGTCGATCCGCGCGAGATGATCGTCGCGGTGATGTTCGGCGCCAGCGCGAGCTTCGCAACGCCGATCGGTTATCAGACGAATACGCTCGTCTATGGCGCGACCAACTATCGGTTTACCGACTTCCTCAAGATCGGCCTGCCGATGAACGTTGTCGTCGGTCTGACGGCCTGCGTGGCGATCAGCTTCTGGTTCTGAGTCAGCGGCCGCGCACGATCTCGCAGCCGACCGCGGCATCCGGATACACGTCGGGTTTCATCGAGCGCACCCGTACCTCGGTGACTCGCGGATCGCCGAATGCCAGCGCGGCGACTTCCTCGCAGAGCGTTTCCTGAAGTTCGATATGGCCTTTCGCGACGAGCCGGTGGATGCCCTCGCGCAGGAAATCATAGTCGACCACCGCGTCGATCCGGTCGTCCGGGCGCGCGCCATAGTCGCAGCTCAGCCAGACCGTGAGCAGCACGCGCTGCGGCGCCGCGCGCTCATGCGCATGGATGCCGAGGCCCATCGTCACTTCGAGCCCCTCGAGGATGGTGACGTAGCGGCCGGGGGCGGGCGTCGGAGCCATGTCAGGCATCGGGCCGCTCGCGCGTCGTGAACATCACGTCGCCGTCGGCGCGTACCAGATGCTGGCCGCAATCGACATAGACGTTCTGGCCGGTGATGCTGCGCGCCGACAGGAGGTGCGCGACGGTGGCGGCGATGTCGTCGAGCGCGACCCGGCGGCGCAACAGATTCTCGCCGCAGGTCTGCGCGAACTCCTCCTCGCTCTGATCGAGGCTGGGAAGAGTGAGGCCCGGGGACACGGCGTTGACGCGGATGCGCGGCGCGAGCGCCTGCGCAAGCATCTCGGTCGCGCCGGCGAGCGCCACTTTCGAGCAGCTGTAGGTGAAGAAATCCGGATTGAGGTTGCCGACCTTCTGGTCGAGCAGGTTCACCACCGCCCCCTCGTCGAGGTCGGTCTGCGCGGCGAGCGCGGCGGCCAGCGCGACGGGCGCGCCCAGGTTCACGCGCATATGCGTGTCGAGCAGCGCATAGTCGGCGAGGCGATGGCTGTCCCAGCTGAACAGTGACGCATTGTTGACCAGCGCGCGAAGCGGCATCTCGAACGCCGCGCGGGCGCCTTCCACCAGCGCTGCCGGGGTGGCGGGGTCCTCAAGCTCGCCCGCCAGGGTGGTCGCGCGGCCGCCGGCCGCGCGGATCTCGGCGGCGACGGCACTTGCTTCATCGGGCGAGCCGTGGTGATGGATCGCGACCGACCAACCGGCCCGGCCGAGATGGCGCGCGATCGCCGCGCCGATGCGGCGCGAGGCGCCGGTGACGAGCACGGTTTCCGGCATCGCCGCTCTCAATAGCCCATCAGCTTGAGCACTTCCTCGCGGCTGCGCGCGTCTTCGCGGAAGACGCCCATCATCCGGCTCGTCACCATGCCGACGCCGGGCGTACCCACGCCGCGC
This sequence comes from Sphingosinithalassobacter sp. LHW66-3, assembly GCF_050703275.1. GTDB lineage: Bacteria > Pseudomonadota > Alphaproteobacteria > Sphingomonadales > Sphingomonadaceae > Sphingomonas. The sequence goes on along the minus strand of NZ_CP193482.1, from coordinate 1,227,167 downwards.
GCGGTCATACAAGCATGAGTCGCCTCGATCACCACTGCGACCCCGACGGGATTGAGATGCTGCCAAATGCAGTCGGCGACTTCGGCGGTGAGCCGCTCCTGGACCTGGAGCCGGCGGGCATAGCCGTGGAGCACGCGCGCCAGCTTCGAAATGCCGACGACATGGTCGCGCGGGAGATAGGCGATCGACGCCTTGCCGACGATCGGAGCCATATGGTGCTCGCAATGCGACTGGAAGGGAATTCCGTTGAGCAGAACGATCTCGTCATAGCCGCCCACTTCCTCGAACACGCGGCTGAGATGGTGCGCCGGATCCTCGCCATAGCCCTGGCAATATTCCTTCCAGGCGCGCGCGACGCGCTTGGGCGTATCGAGCAGCCCCTCGCGCTCGGGATCGTCGCCGGCCCAGCGGATCAGCGTCCGGATCGCATCGGCGACTTCGTCGGGCACGGGAATCTTCGGCATCGCCGAAACGATGTCGCCGTCTTCCGGTCCGTCGTGATCGTCGTGCATCCGCAAAAACCTCCTTCTCCGCTTGACGCTACGGCACCCGAGCATCGCGGGTGAAGCGCTGTGGCTATCGTGTATCGCCTTGGAACCAAATGGCGCAAAGCCGCAGGGTTCCGCCATTCATTCCCGTTGACGGCTTCGAAAATGCAGCGTTAGTTGGCACACAGAGAAAAGCAACGTCACGGCAAGACTATCGCCGGGCACCAGGGGAGGGATGCGTTTCCATGAAGAGAGTCGAACTGCTCGCCGCGACCGCGCTGTCGGTGCTGGTCACCTCGCCTGCCTTCGCGCAGGACGCAACCACGACTGAAGCCGCTCCTGTAGTCCAGGAATATCAGGGCGCCAACGACATCGTCGTGACCGCGACGCGCCGCAACGAGACGGTGCAGGACGTTCCGGTGGCGATCACCGCCGTCGGCGGCGAACTGCTGGAAAATGCGGGCGTCGAGGACATCCGCGGTCTCGAGCAGCTTGCCCCCAGCCTTCAGGCGACCACGGGCCAGTCGGCCGCGACCGGCACCTCGCTTTCGATTCGCGGGATCGGCACCGGCGGCGACAATCCGGGCTTCGAGCCGGCGGTCGGCGTGTTCATCGACGGCGTGTTCCGCTCGCGCGCGGGCGTGGCGCTCGCTGAGCTTCCCGAGCTGGAGCGAGTCGAGGTGCTGCGCGGTCCGCAGGGAACGCTGTTCGGCCGCAACACCTCGGCAGGTGCGCTCAGCATCTTCACTGCTCAGCCGGAATATGAGTTCGGCGGCTATATCGAAGGCAGCTACGGCAATTACGATGCTTGGCAAGTCGAAGGCGCAGTCACCGGCCCGGTGACGGAGGCGATCGCGCTCCGCTTCGACGGCGGCTATCGCCAGCGGGACGGCTATATCGAGGACGCGAACACCGATCGTCGCATCAACAATATCGATCGCTGGAATGTCCGCGGACAGGCGCTGCTCGATACGGGTACGATGACTTTCCGGCTGATCGCCGATTATGCCGAGACCGACGAAGTCTGCTGCGGCGCCGTGAACGTGGTGGCCGGACGGACGGTGCCGGCGATCAATGCGGTTGCGGCGGCGCAGGGGCTGGTCGGTATCTATACCGGCCCGCCGTCGGACCGCATCCAGGCGATTTCGCCGAACCGCGACTATTCGGAGCGGGTGCGCGACTGGGGCGTGTCGGGCGAGTTCAATGTCGATATCGGCGACGTCTCGCTGACCTCGATCACTGCCTATCGCGACTGGCGCGCGCTGCGTGACCAGGACATCGATTTCTCGGGCATCGACCGCGCCTATCGTGACGACTACCGCGTCGATCTGACCGACTTCACTCAGGAAGTGCGGCTGCAGGGCTCGGCGTTCGGCGGCGTGCTCGACTGGCTGGTCGGCGGCTTCTATCTCAACGAGACGCTCGAACTGCGCGACACGGTGCGCGTCGGAAACGATGCCAATGCCTATGTCGATACGCTGTTCGCGGGCATTCTGGGCGCACCGCCGTCGGCCGGCGGCATCGGCATCCCGGCGCAATTCTATGGCAGCTACGCAGTGCCCAGCTTCCCGCAGGTCGTTGCGGCGCTGCGCGGCCTCGCTCCGCTGCCGGCGGGCTCGATACCGCTCTTCGGCCAGGTTCTCTATGCCGGCAGCCCCGCGCTGCAGGCCGCAGCGCCTCCCGGGTCGCCGCTGTTCAACTATCTGAACACGCCGCTCGCGGGCTTCACTGCCGGGCAGGGGAACAACAACGACGACTTCCGCGTGAAGACCGATGCGATCGCGCTGTTCACGCATAACATCATCAACGTCACCGATCAGCTTTCGCTGACGCTCGGCGCGCGTTGGAACCATGAGAGCAAGAAGCTCGACGCCAGCATCAACAACAATACGGCGACGTGCGGCTTCTTCTACAGCCAGGACCCCCGTGCGGTCGCCTATCGCCAGGCGATCCAGGCTGCGAATCCGGAGTTGTTCGCCAACTTCTTCCTGCTGAGCTGCAATCCGGCGCTGAACACCGAATTCAACGGCGACTACAGCCACGACCGTGAAGAGAACGAGATCACCGGCACGGTGAAGCTCGCCTATGAATTCTCGCCGCGCGTGCTTGCCTATGCGAGCTACGACCGCGGCTACAAGTCGGGCGGCTACAACCTCGATCAGGCGGCGTTCGACACGGTGCTTCTCGGCGGCGACGGCCCGCAGGGTAGCGACCTCGAATTCGGCGCCGAAACGGTCGATTCCTACGAGATCGGCATCAAGACAAGCTTCAGCAACAGCTTCACGCTGAACGTCGCCGGTTTCTACGCCAAGTACAACGACCTCCAGTCGCTGGTCTTCAGCGGCTCGAATTTCGTCGTCCAGAACATCGATTCCTCGACGTCGAAGGGCATCGAGGCCGAAGCGATCATCCAGCCGATCCAGGAACTCGTGGTGCGCTTCGGCTATACCTATCTCGATGCGCAGTACGACTCGAGCAACGATTTCACCGGCACTCCGCTGGCGGGGCTCGAAGGGCGGCAGATCCAGAACCAGCCGCAGAATGTCGTCAACGCGGCGCTCAGCTGGACCCCGCCGATCACCAACCGTCTGAACGGCCTGTTTCATGTCGACATGCGCTATCAGAGCGCGGTCGAGATCGCGGGTCGCGATCCGATCAATCCGGATCGCGGTCTGGTGCGCAACGAAGGCTATCCGCTGGTAAGCGCCCGGATCGGGCTCCAGACCGACGACGGCAAGATCCGCGGCGAATTCTACGTCGAGAATCTGACCAACGAATATTACCACATCACCGGCTTCGCCGTTCCCGAGCAGACCGGGACCTATGCAGGCTATCCGGGTACGCCGCGCTTCTACGGAGTCCGGGCGCGCTTCGGTTTCTGATCGCCGCACGCGCGACAGCCAAAGAAAAGGCCGGGAGCAGCGCTGCTCCCGGCCTTTTTCTTGTGCGGAACGGCGCCGGTCAGGATTTTACGAAAGCGGCGTCGATCGCGAGCTTCACCTCGTCCGAAACGACCGGCGTGGCATAGCCGAGGCCGAAGTCGCTGCGGTTGATCGTCGTCGTGCCGGTGAAGCCGATGTTGCGCTTCTCGCTCATCGGATTGACTCCGGCGCCGAAGAACTCCGCCTCCAGCGTGACCGGCCGCGTGATCCCCTTGATCGTCAGATTGCCGGTGATGGTCGCCTGCGTGCCGTTCACATCGACTTCGGTCGAAACGAAGCGGGCAGTGGGGTGCTGTTCCACCGCGAAGAAATCGTCGCTCTTGAGGTGGCGCACGAAGGCGTCGACCGGGTGCGAGATCGCAGTGAGATCGAACGTCACGTCGACCTGCGCCGCTTCGGGATTGGCTGGATCGAGCATCAGCGTACCGCTGGTTCCGCCGATCTGGCCGGTCAGCGGCGTGAAGCCCATGTGATTGACGGTCCAGGTGACGTAGCTGTGGTTGCCGTCGACTTCATAGCTGCCGCCCTCGACAGCGGAGACGTCGTGCGAGCCGGGCATGTCCTGCACGGCGGGAGCGGCGATCAGCGGCGCGGCCGCGACCAGGGCGATACTGGCGAAAACGAGGCGCATCGGGGAAACTCCTCCTGTTGGGGAGGTGCCTTGTCCCTCAAGCGAGGCAGGGGCGTCAAATCCCCGATGCGCAACGCTGCGTTTCCGGCGAACGCCGGCGTCAGTTCTTCTCCTTGTCCACCAGCTTGCCCGCGCCGATCCACGGCATCATCGCGCGCAGTTCGGCGCCGACCTTCTCGATCGGATGCTCGGCCTGGAGCTTGCGCGCCGCCTTCATCTCCGGATTGCCCGCGCGATTGTCGGCGATGAAGCGCCCGACGAACTTGCCGCGCTGAATGTCGTCCAGCACGCGCTTCATCTCCGCCTTGGTTTCGTCGGTGATGATCCGCGGGCCGGTGTGGTAGTCGCCATATTCGGCGGTGTTGGAGATCGAATAGCGCATGTTGGCGATTCCGCCCTCATAGAGCAGGTCGACGATCAGCTTCACTTCGTGAAGACACTCGAAATAGGCCATTTCGGGGGCATAGCCCGCCTCGACCAGCGTCTCGAACCCGCCCATGATGAGGTTCGTGAGGCCGCCGCACAGCACCACCTGCTCACCGAACAGGTCGGTTTCGCACTCTTCCTTGAAATTCGTCTCGATCACGCCCGATCGGCCGCCACCGACGCCGCTGGCATAGGCGAGCGCGATGTCGTGCGCATTGCCCGAGCTGTCCTGCGCGACTGCGATCAGGCACGGTACGCCGCCGCCGCGGACATATTCGGAACGCACCGTGTGCCCGGGGCCCTTCGGCGCGATCATGATGACGTCGAGGTCGCCGCGCGGCTCGATCAGCCCGAAGTGCACGTTGAGCCCGTGGGCGAAGGCGAGGGCGGCGCCCTGCTTCATGTTGGCGTGCAGATCCTCGGAATAGATCGCGGCCTGATGCTCGTCCGGCGCGACCATCATGATGATGTCGGCCCATTCGGCGGCTTCGCGGTTGGTCAGCACCTTGAAGCCGGCGGCTTCCGCCTTCTTGCGCGTCGCCGATCCTTCGCGCAGCGCGATGGCGACATCCTTCACGCCCGAATCGCGCAGGTTCTGGGCGTGGGCATGGCCCTGGCTGCCATAGCCGATGATCGCGATCTTCTTGCCGGTGATCAGGTTCAGATCGGCGTCGCGATCGTAATAGACACGCATTCTTCGGTCCCCTTCGTGAAACGTCCCTCGACTTCGCTCGGGACGAACGGAAATGGTGCGGCTCAACAAGCCATTCGTGCCGAGCGAAGTCGAGACACGTTCGCGCCGCGTGCGAAATTCAGGCTGCCTCGCTTCCGCGCGAGATGGCGACGACGCCGGTGCGGGCGACTTCGACCAGCCCCACTTCCTTCATCAGCGCGACGAAGGCGTCGATCTTCTCCGATCCGCCGGTGAGCTCGAATACGAAGCTGCCGATCGTCGCATCGACGACATGCGCGCGATACACTTCGGCCAGCCGCAGCGCCTCGATCCGGTGATCGCCGGTGCCCGCCACCTTCACCAGCGCCAGTTCGCGCTCGACGTGCGGGCCGTGGGTGGTGAGGTCGGTCACCTTGTGCACCGGCACCAGCCGCTCGAGCTGGGCGATGATCTGTTCCATCACATGCGCCGAGGCAGAGGTGACGATGGTGATGCGGCTGACCAGGTCATCGTCGCTGATGTCGGTCACCGTCAGCGATTCGATATTGTAGCCGCGCGCCGTGAACAGACCCGCGATCCGCGCAAGGATGCCCGGCTCGTTGTCGACGATCACGGCGAGCGTGTGCCGCTCGCGGATTTCTTCGGTGATGTGCATGCAGGCCTCAGAAGATCCATTCGTGTCGAGCGAAGTCGAAACACGCTGGCTGTGCACTGGTGGCACGTCCCTCGATCGCTCGGCCTCGCTCAGCAGAGCCTGCGCTCGGGACGAAGGGAAAGGAGGCTCGCTCAGTCATCACACCAGCGCCTTCGCTTCGTCGTCCATCGTGCCCGAAACCTCGGCAGCCTGGAGCAGCATCTCGGTATGCGCCGCGCCCGACGGGATCATCGGGAAGCAGTTTGCGAGCTTCGCCACCCGGCAATCGACCAGCACAGGGCCGTCATGCGCCAGCATCTCGGCGATGCCCGGCTCCAGTTCCTGCCGCCCCTCGATGCGCAGCCCCTTCCAGCCATAGGCCTCGGCCAGCTTCACGAAATCAGGCAGCGCGTCGCTGTAGCTTTCCGAATAGCGGCTCGAATAGGTGAGTTCCTGCCACTGACGCACCATCCCCATGAACTCGTTGTTGAGGATGAAGATCTTCACCGGCAGCCGATATTGGGTCGCCGTCGCCAGCTCCTGGATGTTCATCTGAATGCTCGCCTCGCCGGCGATGTCGATCACCAGCGCATCGGGATGGCCCAGCTGCGCCCCGATCGCGGCGGGAAGGCCATAGCCCATCGTGCCGAGCCCGCCCGAAGTGAGCCATTTGTTGGGCGCCTCGAAGCCGAAGTGCTGCGCGGCCCACATCTGGTGCTGGCCGACTTCGGTGGTGATGATCGGGGCGCGGCCGCGCGTCGCTTCCCACAGCGCCCGAATCGCACGTTGGGGCATGATCGCGCCTTCGGGCTCGTCGAAGTCGAGGCAGCGGGTGGCGCGCCAGCCCTGGATGCGTCGCCACCATTCGGCGAGGTCGGGCGCTGCGGCCTTTCGCGCGTGCCAGCGTTCGAGCAGGTCGGCGATCGCGATGCCGGCGTCGCCGATGATCGGCAAGTCGACACGCACGTTCTTGTTCACGCTCGATCGGTCGATATCGATGTGGATCTTCTTCGATTCCGGGCTGAATGCGTCGAGCCGCCCCGTCACCCGGTCGTCGAACCGCGCGCCGATCGCGACGATCAGGTCGGCCCGGTTCATCGCCATATTGGCTTCGTAGGTGCCGTGCATGCCAAGCATGCCCAGCCACTGCTCCGACGTCGCCGGGAAGGCGCCGAGCCCCATCAGCGTCGAAGTGACGGGCGCGCCGGTCGCGTCGGCGAAGGCGCGCAGCAGCCGCGAGGCTTCGGGACCCGAATTGATGATCCCGCCGCCGGTGTAGAGGATCGGGCGCTCGGCCGCCGCGAGCATCTCGATCGCGGTGTCGATCAGCGCGGGGTCGGGCTTGGTCTGCGGGCGATAGGTGGCGCGTGCGACCGGCGCCGCCGGATCGGGTGCGGCATGGGGCGCGGTCGCCACCTGAACATTCTTGGGGATGTCGACGACGACGGGGCCGGGGCGACCGCTGGTGGCGATGTGAAACGCCTCGCGCACGATCGCGGCGAGCTTCGCCGGATCCTTCACCAGATAATTATGCTTGGTGCAGTGGCGGGTGATGCCGATCGTGTCCGCTTCCTGAAACGCATCGGTGCCGATCAGGCCGGTGGGCACCTGGCCGGTGATGACCACCATCGGGATCGAATCCATCAGTGCATCGGTGATGCCCGTGACGGCATTGGTCGCGCCGGGCCCGGATGTGACGAGCACCACGCCCGGCTTGCCGGTGGCGCGCGCATAGCCCTCTGCGGCGTGCGTTGCTGCCTGTTCGTGGCGAACGAGGATGTGCCGGATCGACTGGTGCTCGAACAGCGCGTCGTAGATCGGCAGGACCGCGCCGCCGGGATAGCCGAACACGACATCCACACCGAGCGCCTCGAGCGTCTCGATCAGTATGTCCGCTCCGCTCTTCTCGGTCACGACCATTCCCTCCTTCGCATGCGCAATAGCATTGCCGGAGCAGGGCTGCTAATCGCACAAAAGCTACAGGTCAAGCCGAGCCTACGTAATTAGATTCCAAATTGTAGCAGATTTGTGTTCATATCTGTCTCGGCGGTGCGGGGCCATTCGGGCGGTGGCTGGCGCCGGAACCAGGTGTATTGGCGCTTGGCATATTGCCGGGTCGCGGCCTGAGCGCGGGCGACGGCCGTCTCGCGCGTGCTGGTTCCGGCGAGCCAGTCGCCGATCTCGCGCACGCCGATCGCGCGCCGAACGGGAGCGTTCTCGCCGATGTCGCTGCGGGCGAGCAGGGTGCGGACTTCCTCGACGGCGCCGCTCTCCAGCATCGCTTCGAACCGGGCGTCGATGCGCGCGGTGAGCCAGTCGCGATCCGGCAGCAGGATCAGCGGCGTCAGGCGGACGCGATCGCCGATTCCGCCGGTGCGCTCGGCTTGCCACGCCGCCAGCGGGCGCCCGGTCGACCGGACGACCTCGAGCGCGCGAGCGACGCGGGTCGTATCGCTCGGCCTCAGCCGGGCCGCTGCCTCGGGATCGCGCTCGCCAAGCGCCGCATGCGCCTCCGCGACCGGCAGTGCGCGCACCTCGGCGCGGACCTCAGGATCGATCTCGGGCACGGGCGCGATCCCGTCGAGCAAGGTGCGCAGATAGAGCCCGGTTCCGCCGACCAGGATCGGCAGCCGTCCGGCCCGATGCGCCTCTGCGATCGCCGCGCGGGCATCGGCGGCCCAGCGTGGCGCGGAGTAGGAGTCCGCCCCGTCGACATGGCCGAACAGCCGGTGCGGCGCTCGTGCCTCCTCCTCGGCGGAAGGGCGGGCGGAGAGCACGCGCAGGTCGGCATAGACCTGCGCCGAATCGGCGTTGATGATGGTGCCGTCGCGCGCTTCCGCAAGGGCGAGTGCAAGCGCCGACTTGCCGCTGGCCGTCGGCCCTGCGATGAGCGCGACGGGCGGCTTCGCTTCCTGCATCAGTTTCCTCCCGGGCGGGCCTGGCGCTTCGCAGCAGCGGGGCGCGGCGACTGAGGGCGAGCGCGGCGCAGCGACACGAGCGGAGATCGAACGACAGTGTACATCGCCACGCTGATAGCAGCCGATCGCCTGAACGCAGGCGACATTTCCGCAGCGTCTGACTGTCTGGCGGTCGCGGGCTGCGACCCCGGCGAGACGGTCTGGCTGGAGGCGGAGAAGGCGGCTGACCTGGCGTTCGCCGAGGACCCCGCGGCGGCGCGGGCTGCGCTCGAAGGGGTGATCGCGGGCACCGACGCGATTGTCCAGCCGGCCGCGCACCGCGAGAAGAAGCTGCTGGTCGCCGACATGGATTCGACGATGATCACGGTCGAGTGCATCGACGAGCTGGCGGATTATGCCGGCATCAAGCCGCAGATCGCCGAAGTCACCGAGCGCGCGATGCGCGGCGAACTCGACTTCGCCGAAGCGCTCGATGCGCGCGTGGCACTGCTCGAGAATCTCGAGGAATCGGCGATCGACCGCTGCCTCGCCGAGCGGGTGAAGCACTCGCGCGGTGCCGAGACGCTGGTGAAGACGATGCGCGCGCGCGGCGCGCTGACCATTCTCGTTTCGGGGGGCTTCACGCGCTTTGCCGAACCGGTCGGCGCGGCGCTGGGCTTCGAGCGAGTCATTGCCAATCGTCTCGAGATTGCCGAGGCGCGGCTGACCGGCACCGTGGCCAAGCCGATCGTCGACAGCGGCACCAAGCAGCGCACCCTGCTGGAGGCACGCGCCGAACGCGTGCTGCCCGTCGAGGCGACGCTGGCGGTCGGCGACGGCGCCAACGACCTGTCGATGATCCGTGAGGCGGGGCTGGGCGTCGCCTATCGGGCGAAGCCGGTCGTCGCGGCGGCGGCGGGTGCGCGGATCGACCACGCCGATCTGACGGCGCTCCTCTATGCGCAGGGGATTGCGCGCGCCGATTGGGTCGACTGACTTAGACTTCGGCCGCCGTCAGGGCGCCACCACCAGACAGTCGCGGCCGGCGCTGCGCATCGCCGCGCAGCCGCGGTTCGCATCGGCGCGGCTGGCATAGGGTCCGATGAGCAGCTTCGTCAGCCTGCCCGAGCGGACATAATAGGGCTGACGGCCGGAAAGCGCCGAGAGGCCGGAGACATTGCTCCACATCGCGCGGGCATTCCCCGGCTGGCTGAACGCGCCGAGCTGGATGCGCCAGCCGCCGTCGCGGATCGCCGGTTGCGGCGGGGCGGGCGCGGGCGGCGCCTGAATCGGCACCGGCTCCGGCCGCTGGGCGAGCTGATCCGGAGCGGGCGAGGAGGGGCGGCTTGCAGCCGACGAGGGCGGTACAGGCACCGGCTGCACCGATCCGCGAGCGGGAGGCGATACGGGTCCGGCAAATTCGGTCGGGAACTCAGGCCGCCCGGCCTCTTCCTCGTAGCGGCGAGCGAGCGCGAGACCCTCCTGCCGCTCCTGAAGCGAGATATAGCGGTCCATCTGCGCCAGTGCCTGGTTCGCCTGGGGCAGCCCCGCTTGCGAGGAGCGGACGATCAGCGCATAGGCGCGCACCCAGTCGCGCTCGACTTCGTCGCCGTTGAAATACATGGTGCCCAGCACGAACTGCGCGCGTGGCTCGCCGCGGCTGGCCGAACGCTGAAGCCACTGCACGGCCTCGCCGCGCTTGCCGTTCTGGAAGAGCGCGAGGCCGTAATTGTCCTCCGCCTGCGGGTGCCCCTGCAGCGCCGCCCGGCGATACCAATCCTCCGCCGCGGCCAGATCGGCATCGACGCCGCGGCCGAGCTTATAGGCCTGGCCCAGATTGAACTGCGCATCGGGATTTCCGGCCACCGCCGGGGCCCGCCACTTTTCCACCGCAGCCCAATAGTCGCCGCGCGACCAGGCTTCGACGCCCTCGCGCACGGGATCCTCGGCCACCTGCGCGACGGCAGGCGCGATCAGGGCAGCGGCGCTCGCAGCCGCGGCGATCCAGACTGACTTCATTCCCATTCCCGTATCTTCGCGCCTTATGGATAATGGCAGTTAACCAGGCTTTGTGAAAGAATTCCTTAATGGTCGCTGGACGCGGAAGTGTCCCGGCACGGCCCTGTTAACCCGTTCTTATCCCTCGTCGTGGCAATCGGCAGGCTGGATTACGGGGATTTCGAGGGGTTCATGCGCGTTCTGGCGATGGCATCGCAGAAGGGCGGGTCCGGCAAGACCACGCTTAGCGGGCACCTGGCGGTGCAGGCGCAGCGGGCGGGGTGCGGCCCGGTGGTGCTGATCGACATCGATCCGCAGGGCTCGCTTTCCGACTGGTGGAACGAGCGCGAGACCGAGTTTCCCGCCTTTGCCCAGACGACCGTGGCACGGCTTGCGTCGGACCTCGAAGTATTGCGGCAGCAGGGCTTCAAGCTGGCGGTGATCGATACGCCGCCCGCGATCACCATGGCGATCCAGAGCGTGATCGCCGTCGCCGAGCTGATCGTGATCCCCACCCGGCCCAGCCCGCACGATCTGCGTGCCGTCGGCGCGACCGTCGATCTGTGCGATCGCGCGGGCAAGCCGCTCGTGTTCGTCGTCAACGCCGCCACCCCCAAGGCGCGGATCACGTCGGAAGCGGCCGTAGCGCTGTCGCAGCACGGCACGGTCGCGCCGGTGACGATCCATCATCGCACCGATTTCGCTTCGTCGATGATCGATGGCCGCACGGTCATGGAGATCGATTCCAACAGCAAGTCGTCGCGCGAGGTCGAGGCGCTGTGGGCCTATGTCTCCGATCGGCTCGAGAAGAATTTCCGGCGCACCGTCTTCAATGCGCCGGCTGCGGCTCCCGGTTTCGCGGCTGCCCGACCTGCGGGCGGCTTTGGCCGCCGTGTGGTGAGCTGAGGGCGGTGGCGATGTTCGGCACTCCCAAGTCGGCGGCGTCGCTCTCGTCGGGATTGCTTGCCCGGAAGGGACAGGCGCGCCCGGCGATGCGTCCGCAAGGCTTTGTCGGGCTCGGCCCCAACGCTGCCGAGGATCTCGGCTGGAACGACATGGGCGAGGACACTGTACCGGAGCCTGCGCCGGAGCCTGTGGCGTCACAGAAGCCGCCGGTGCTGCGCCAGCGCGAGGCGCTCGACCGCGAACTCGCGATTTCTCCGCCCGCACCCGAACCCACGGCCGCACCGGATCCGGCCCCGCTGACACCGGGCACGCTCGCGCGCGTCCAGCGTGAGGTGCGCCGCAAGAAGAGCCGTACCGCCTTCACCTTGCGCCTCGATTCCGACCGCCACCTGCGACTGCGCCTCGCATCGGCGGTCTCTAACCGTTCGGCGCAGCAACTGGTTACCGAGGCGCTCGACGCCTTCCTCGAGACGCAGCCCGGCGTCGAGGAACTGGTCCGCCAGCTCGGCTCGAGCGACGGCCGCTGACGAAAGGAATGATGATGAAAAGCCGCAGCATTCTGTACGGGCTTTCGGCCCTCGCACTGGGAAGCGCAGTGATTTCGGGCAGCGCCATGCTCGCCACCGCCGCCACGCCGTCGCAGACCGCAGACGCGCGCCGCGCCGCCGGCGAAGCGCGCGAGGCGCGCGAGGATCTGGCCGACGGCAAGGCCGATCGCGCGGTCCGCCACGCCGAGGCGGCGGTTCAATATGATCCGCGCAACCCCGAATATCGCGCGCTGCTCGGCCAGTCCTATCTGATGGCCGGCCGCTTCGTGTCTGCCGGACAGGCGCTCACCGATGCGCTCTCGCTTGATCCGGCGAACGGCCGCGTCGCGCTGAACCTCGCGCTCGCCGAGATCGCGCAGGGCAAGTGGGCGGAGGCGCGGACGACGCTCGAGGCGCATTCGGCGACGATCCCCGACGGCGACCGCGGGCTTGCCTTCGCGCTTGCCGGAGATCCGGTCACTGCGGTCGAGATCCTCACTCCTGCCGCCCGCGGCCCGGAGGCCGATGCCAAGACGCGCCAGAACCTCGCGCTCAGCCTGGCGCTCGCCGGCCGCTGGCAGGATGCGAAGGCGATCGCGGCGGTCGATGTGCCGCCCGACCAGCTCGATCAGCGCATCATGGACTGGGCCAGCTTCGCGCGCCCGACCAACGCCTATGATCAGGTGGCGACGCTGCTCGGCGTCCGCGCCATCGAGGATGCCGGTCAGCCGCAGCAGCTTGCGCTTGCGCAGAGCATGACTCAAGTGGCGGCGGTGTCGCAGACGGTCGATCCGATCGATGCCTATATGCCGCGGGTTCCCGAGCAGGCGGTCGAGATCGCCCAGGATCTCGGCGTGTCGCCGGAGATTCTTGGCCGCGACGAGCAGGTGCTCGCGTCGCAGCCAAGCAGCGGCGGCCAGCGCGTGGTGTTCGGCCCGCGCGAAGAGATCGTGCAGGCGCTTCCTTCCTCACCGCGCCGCGATGTCGCGCTCGCGGCCGCACAGCAGCCGGCTTCGGCTCCCGCTCCCGCTCGGCAGACCACTGCCGTAGCGATGCCCGCGCGGGCGAGCGGCAATTATTACGTCCAGCTTGGCGCGTTCCGAAACGCCGGCGCGGCGCGCACTGCCTGGCGGCAGGCTTCCGGCCGCTACTCGGTGCTCGGCGGGGCGGAGCCTTCGGGAATGCAGGTTTCGAATCGCCGCGGCAGCTTCTATCGGTTGTCGGTCGGCGGCTTCGCGCGCGCCGAAGCCGAGGCGATGTGCCGCCAGATCAAGTCGTCGGGCGGCGCCTGCTTCGTGCGTGCCCATGCCGGCGATCAGGTGGCGAGCTGGGTGCGCAGCGATACGCAGGTCGCTTCGCGCTGAGCAAAGCGCAGGGCGGCGTTCAGAGGATTTCCGCGCCGCCCTTGAATACGCGCAGCACCTGGCCCTGCACCGGCAGGCCGTCGAACGGCGTGTTGCCCGCCTTGGCAACCAGCGACTCGGCACTGATCCGCCACGGCGAGTCCGGGTCGATCACGATCAGATCGGCCGGCATTCCCGGCTCCAGCAGTCCGGTTTCCAGCCCCAGAACCTCAGCCGGATTGGCTGCGAGCATCGCGAACAGGCGTTCGAACGGGACGATATCGTCGCGCACCAGCTGAAGCGACAGCGCGAGCAGAGTCTCCGCACCCGCCATGCCAGGCGCCGAATCGGCGAAGGGCAGCCGCTTTTCTTCCGGCCCGCGCGGGTCATGCCCCGAACACAGCACGTCGATCGTTCCGTCTGCGACTGCAGCCAGCGCCGCGCGTCGGTCCTGCTCGTCGCGCAGCGGCGGCGAAAGATGCGCGAAGGTGCGGAAATCGGTCATCGCAATGTCTGACAGCAGCAGATGCGCCGGCGTGATGCCGCACGTCACGCGGGTGCCCCGCGCCTTTGCCGCCCGGATCAGGTCAAAGCCGGCGGCGGTGGTGACCTGACGGAAGTGGATGCGCGCGCCGGTTTCCTCGGCCAGCATCAGGTCGCGCGTGATCGCCAGTGCCTCGGCCATCGCCGGCGCCGCGGGAAGCCCGAGCCGAGTCGCGGTCTCTCCCTCGGTGGCGACGGCGCCCCGCGTCAGCCCGCCATCCTCGGCATGGGCGATCACGGTAAGGCCGCACCCGCGCGCATAGCCCAGTATTTTGCGCATCAGCCGGCTGTCGGCGATCCAGCTGCGGCCGGTCGCGACCGCCCGCGCGCCGGCTTCGGCGGTGATCGCCATTTCGGCCAGATCCGTGCCTTCCAACCCGCGAGTCGCCGCCGCGATCGGATGGACCCACAGCTCGGGCTTGCCCATCGCGCTGGCCCGCTGGACGATCCCGGGCGCATCGAGCACGGGCGATTGATCGGGCATCAGCGCCAGCCGCACGATCCCACCCGCTCGGCACGCAGCCTTGTCCATCGCGAAGGCGCCGAGATCGACGATCGCCGGCGCGAGCAGCTTGCCCTTGAGGTCGATCACCTCGGCGCCCTCGGGGATCTCCTGCGCTGCCGAGATGGTGTCGCCGTCGACGATCAGCGTGCCGGTTCGGACGCCGCCTCGCGGACAGATCAGTCGCCCGTTGGTGAAGGCGCGGATCATGCCCAGCCCTCGATGCCGCGTGCGCGCCGCGTCAGCACGTCGAGGCAGGCCATGCGCACCGCCACGCCCATCGACACCTGCTCGGTGATCGCCGAGCGCGTGGGATCGTCGGCAACGCTCGAATCGATCTCGACTCCCCGGTTCATCGGCCCCGGGTGCATCACCAGCGCATCGGGACGCGCGCGTTCAAGCCGCTCCGGAGTGAGGCCGTAGCGCATGTGATACTCCCGAGTGGAGGGGATGAAGCCACCCGACATGCGCTCGTTCTGGACACGCAGCATCATGACGACATCGGCGCCCTCCAGAGCCGCATCGAAATCGATGAAGGGCGTGACGCCCATCTTCTCGATCGCGGGCGGCATCAGCGTCGAGGGTGCGACCACCCGGACCTCGGCGGCCAGCGCGGTCAGCGCCAGAATATTCGACCGCGCGACCCGGCTGTGGAGCAGGTCGCCACAGATCACTACGCGCTGTCCCGCGATGCTCCCGCGCCGCCGGCGGATCGTGAGTGCGTCGAGCAGCGCCTGGGTAGGGTGCTCGTGCCAGCCGTCACCGGCGTTCAGCACCGGGCAGTCGACCTTCGAAGAGATGAGCTGAACCGCGCCCGAGCTGCCGTGGCGGATGACGATCACGTCGGCGCGCATCGCGTTCAGCGTGACAGCCGTGTCGATCAGCGTCTCGCCCTTCTTCACGCTCGATTGCGCGGCGTGCATGTTGACGACATCGGCGCCAAGCCGCTTGCCCGCGATCTCGAAGCTCAGCAGCGTACGAGTCGAATTCTCGAAAAAGGCATTGATCTGGGTGAGGCCGTCGAGGCGGTGGTCGCTCTTCGCCCGGGTGCGGTTCGCCTCCACCCATTGTTCCGCCTCGTCGAGCAGGAACATGATCTCGTGCGGCTGAAGTCCCGCGATTCCCGTCAGATGGCGGTGCGGAAAGGCGTCGCTGCCGGAAAGCACGGCGCCGGGGCGATGATCCGAAGCTTGCATTAAAGCTGCCGCCTAGCCGCGCTCCGGTGGCATGGCAAGCATGGTCAGGCCGCGCGCTCCTCGTCGCCGGCCCGATCGAGCGTCGCGACCATCGGAGTGGTGCGCGGCAGCATCCGGAACCGCTGCTGGTCTTCGGCGGGAACGGGAGCGGCATGCCACTGGCGCCAGACTCCGAAGCCGGAGGTTCCGGCCGCGCACAGCGCGATGAAGCCGAACAGCCCCTCGGGGCCCAGAAGCTGGATCGCGCCGCCCGCCGCGAAGGGCCCGACCGCGGCTCCCATCGAATAGAGGAGCACCAGCCCGCCGCTGGCGCTCACACGCTGCTCGGGCTGGAGATGGTCGTTCGTATGCGCGACGCACATCGGATACAGCGCGAAGCCCAGCCCGCCGAATGCGGCGCCGAGCGGCAGCAGCAGCCCCTCAATTCCGCCGCCGAAGCCGAGCGCGAGGCTCGTCAGGACCGTGCTGCCATAGAGCGCGACGATCACTTTGCGCCGGTCGAACCGGTCCGACAGCTTGCCGAGCGGCCATTGCAGCGCGACTCCGCCCAGGATCACTGCGGTCATGAACCAGGCGGCCTGGGCGATATCGGCTCCCTGGCGCAGCACATAGACCGCGCCCAATGCATAGAAGGATCCGAACATCAGGCCGGTCGCGACCGTTCCCACCACGCCCAGCGGGGACACCGCGTACAGCGCCGAGATCGGTAGCGGCCGTGCCTTTGTGAGCGTCGGCGCGGGCATGCGGGTCAGCGCCACGGGCACCGCGGCGAGGGTGATGAGCATCGCCGCGAGCGCAAAGGGGAGGGCCGGCGCCTCCGCGCCCAGGTCCAGCGTCAGCAGCATCTGGCCGATCGCCTGGCCCGAATAGAGCGCGATCATATAGCCAGCGAGCATCGATCCGCGGCTCGATGGCTCGGCCCGCTCGTTCAGCCAGCTCTCGAGGCAGATGAACACGCCTGCCGCGCAGAATCCGTTGATGAAGCGCAGCGGCATCCACGCGAGGCCGCCCGGCAGCAGCGCGAAGGCGAGCGTCGTCGCCGCGAAAAGCGACGCGACCGCCGCGAAGGTGCGGATGTGCCCCACCCGCTCGATCAGCCGCGCGATCAGCAGCGATCCGGCCGTCAGTCCGGCGAAATAGGACATGCCGACCGCGCCGATCATCAGTGCGCGGCTGCCGCCCGTTTCCAGCCGGATGCTCAGCTCGGTCGCCAGAAAGCCGCCGCCGGCCATCAGCATCAGGATCGCGACGAGCAAGGCGCGAACGGGAAGGACGGCGGCGATCATGCAGCCTCAATGGCTGGTCGCCGCCGCCGTTCCAAGCCCGGTGTTCGTGTTCAGCGGCGGCAGTCGTATGCCAGCCCGGGGAGCATTTGGTGCGCGCGGCCCACCGGCACTTCCATCACGTCCTCGCCGCGGCGGATGGTGATGACGTCCTGCGGCCCGAGTCGGGAGAAGAATACGTCTTCCCAATCCAGCCGCACTGCCATCTCGAACCCGTTGCCGGTCTCGACGACGCGCGCCGGATATTCTTCCAAACCCTCCATTCCCATCAGGATGGTGAAGCGGTCGCCGGGGCGTGCATCGCCGAGCGCGGGCATGGTGAACTGCACCGTGCCGGGCGCAACGCATTGGGCCCGCATCAGTCGGTCGTCGGTCTGGGGAAAGCCGTAGCTCACATTGTTCGTGCCCGGTTCCTGGTACCAGACATAGTCGACGCCGCCCTGCGTCGGCTCGGGCCGCTGCGGTTCGTTCTGCGCCCAGCGGGGGCGGCCCGGGCGGCGCGGATAGCCGCGCTTGGGCTCGGGCATCGGCGCGGGCGCCGCAGTGGGCGTCCACGCAAGGCGACCGCCGGGCGAGCAGCGTGCGATCACGTCCGCCAGCATCCGCTCGCCGCCGCGCGCGTCCACATGGATCATGTTGAACATTTCGCCGATCTTGATGCGTTCGCCGTTTACGAGCGCTTGCAACAGCTTGTCGTTATGGCGCGGCGTGATGTGAAACTGCCAGCCGTTGCCGCCCTCCATGCTGTCGCCGAAATAGCTGCTGCGCCGCCCGCCGATGTCGGTCCACACCGTCACTCGGCTCATCGGGCGCGACATACGCGTTTCCCAAGGGCCGACGATCGAAACCTTGCCCATCTCGTCGCACGAGACGAGTAGCGCGCGATCGTCGGTACGGGGCACGCCATAGCCTACGGCGTTGTTGCCCGCGTGATGCCAGCGATAGCGCTGTGCCTGAGCCTGTCCGGCCGCGACGAGCGCAATGCCCGCCGCCGCGACGAGAATTCCCCTGATCCGCATGTGCTTCCCCCCTTGCGCCTCGGTGACCACCGATGGCAGTCGTCGAATCTTTCCCCGTTAGGGCGCGCAAAGACAAGCTTGTACAAGGATGCGATCGGCAATAGTCTTTCAGGCTGTTCGATCGAGCGGAAGCCTCATTTCTTCATAACTGCACAAGTGCATCGATCGCCGCTTGCAGGATGATCGCCGCAGCGACCGAGTCGATCCGTTCGGCGCGTCTGGCGCGGCTGGCGTCCTGTTCGATCAGCGTGCGCTCGGCGGCGACGGTGGACCAGCGCTCGTCCCACAACAGGATCGGCAATTCGAGCTCGGCGAGGTTTCGCGCAAAGGCACGAGTCGATTGCGAGCGCGGGCTCTCGCTTCCGTCGAGATTGAGCGGCAGGCCCAGGACGATGCCTTGCACCACCTGCTTGCCGATCAGTTCGCCAAGCGCCGCCTTGTCCTTGCTGAACTTCGCCCGGCGGATGAGCGGAGCCGGGCTGGCGAAGCTCCACCCCGCGTCGCACAGGGCGGTGCCGATCGTCTTGGTGCCGAGGTCCAGCCCCAGCAGCCGCCCCCCGCCGGGAAGCGCGGCGCGAAAGGCCGAAGCATGGGTGGTGGGGGCAAAGGCGGCCATGATCGCGCTGGATGGCGGCTAGGCGCCGAACGCGGCCAGCCGCCGCGCCGCATCCGCGCGGATGTTCGCCCAGAAGAGGCTATAGTCATAGACGTGATAATTGTTGCCCGGCTGAAGCACATAGGGGCCCATTTCCGGGACGTCGCTGCCGATCAACAGGATGCCGCGCCCGTCGCAGCGCGCGGGAATCCGCCCGGGAACCATGGTCGCGTTGGCGAGCCGCGAATCGGGGATCAACGTGCCCAGATTGGCTTGCGCGGGCGCGCTGTCGCCGGCGCGCCCGGTGACGGGATTGGTGCACACCAGCGGCGTGCCCGCCCGCGAGGCGCCGGTGAAACCGGTCGTCGCGTCGAAGGTGTCGAAGATCAGCGAGGGGTCCGCCGGCTCCGAAAAGCTCTGCCACGAAAGGATGCACCCTGCCTGGTCCGGCCCTTCGCAGGCCGGAAGCCCCATCGCCGGAAGATCGGCAGTGGCCGAAACCGGCCAGCCGACGACATAGGCTGCGACGATGCGGTCGGCGAGCGGCGTGCCCGCGATTCGCTCCGCCAGCAGCCGGGAGAGGTGCAGCGCGCCCTGGCTGTGCCCGGCGAGGACGATCGGCCGGTCGCCCGCCTCGTCGAGGAACTGCTCGAAGGCGGCGAGCACGTCGCGATAGGCGAAGTCGAGCGCCTGCTGCGCCTGCTGCTTGCTCGTCAGGAACGCGCCGAAGGTCGCCTGGCGATAGCGCGGAGCCCAGATCGCGCCCACTTCGTTGAAGGCGCTTGCCTGTCCGCGCAGGAAGATCTCGGCATAATTGTTGGCCCGGGCGTCGTCGAGCGGCGCGTTCCAGCGGCTGCGGTCGAGGAACGACGTGGGATGCAGGAAGAACACGGCTGCCGCCGGATCGCCGGCGGGCTGGAAGCCCTCGGGGGTCCAGAGCGCGGGATTGCCCGGCTTGTCGGGCCGCGCGATCCACATGTCGGCGCGCGCATAGGCGCTGGGCGGTGCCTCCGGCAGCGGCGTGAATTCGGCGCTCGGCACCATTGCCTGGCGCATGATCTGCATGCCCCAATAGCGGTAGGTGAAGGCGGCGGCGAGTGCGAGCATGATCAGGATCGCTATCCCGTAGAGGAACTTCCGGGCCAACCGGCACTCTCCATTGTGCAATGCAACAAAAACCGATGCGGGTGCAACTTCGTTCCCGTGCCCGCCGATTGCTGGCAGCGCAACCATGATTGACCGAGACACGCTCCGGCCCGATGCCACGACTGGGGAGGACCCGCGAACATGAACGATTCGACTCCGATACAGGACGAACGCGATTGGCCCGCCCGCCCGCTGATCCTGGCGGCGATCGGACTGGTTGCCGGAATTCTGTGCCATCTCGTGCTCGGCGATGCACCGGAGCCGGGCATTGGCCGGATCGAAGCTGCCGCCACGGTCTTCATCGTCGCAATCGCGGGGCTGATCGGATTCACGCTGGAGCGGCGGTCCTGGATCGCCGCGCTGCTGTTCGCATTCGCGGCGGCGGTGGTCGCGGCGCTGGTGACGTGGTGGAACGGCGCGCCGACCGGCTGGGAAGCGGGCGAGGCGTGGCGGATGATCAGCCTGGCGCTGGCAGTCGCGATCGCGGCGCCGCTGTTTCAGGCGGCACGCGACTCGGGCGGCTGGCGCTTTCCCTATGCGTCGGTGCACGATCACGCCTGGACCAATGTTGTGCTGTGGTGCGCCGCCTGGGCTTTCGTCGGCGTCGTCGTCCTGCTCCTGCTCCTCCTCGATCAGCTCTTCCGGCTGATCGGCATCGAATGGATCGGCGACCTGACCGGCGAGGCGATCGTCTGGCGCGCGCTGGTCGGGCTGGCGTTCGGAACCGCACTCGGCGTCCTGCGCGAGCGCGACCCGACGGTGCATCTCCTCCAGCGCGTGGTCGCGACGGTGCTGGCGGTGCTCGCGCCGGTCCTTGGGATCGGCCTGCTCCTGTTTCTCGCCGCGCTGCCGTTCACTGGCCTGGGCGCGCTGTGGGACGCGACGCGGGTGCCGACGGCGATCCTGCTCACCTGCGTGATCGGCGCGCTGGTGCTGGTGAATGCCGTGATCGGCAACGCGCCCGAGGAAGAGTCGCGTGCGCGACCGTTGCGCTGGGGCGCGATGGCACTGGGAGTGGCGATGCTGCCGCTGGCGGTGCTCGCCGCGATCGCGACCGGGCTGCGCATCGGCCAATATGGCCTCACGCCCGAGCGGCTGTGGGCAGTCACGTTCGTGGCGATCGCGACCGCCTATGGCCTCGCCTATCTGTCGGCGCTGGTGCGCGGGCGCGGAGGCTGGGCGGGCCATCTGCGCCCGGCGAATCTCCGGCTGGCACTCGGCGTGTGCGCGCTTGCGCTGCTGCTCGCGACTCCGCTCGTGAGCTTCAACCTGCTCGCCACGCGCGACCAGATCGCGCGGCTCGAAGCGGGAGCGATTCCGCCGGAGAAGTTCGACTGGGCGGCGCTCGCCTATGATTTCGGCCGGCCGGGACGTGCCGCGCTGGAGCGGATCGCTGCCCAGGGTCCCGCTGAGGCCCGCGAGCGGGCGCAGGCGGCGCTGGAATCGGACAATCGCTGGCTTCTCGCCGAGGATCAGGCAGCCGAGCTGGCGGCGCAATCGATCGAATCGCGAATCCGGATCCTGCCGCGCGAAGTGCCGCTGCCGGAGGGATTGGCGGAGGCACTTGCCGGCTGGGATGCCTGTGGACGGAACACGGAGCAACGCTGCACGCTGCTGTACGAGGCGGGAGCCGAACGTGCGATGGTCCTGCTCGAGTCCTGCTACGCGCGTCCCGAACCGGAACGCGCTGAGGCGAGCCCGGTGAAGTCCCGCCTCCACAGCATAGCGCCGCTTGCGGATTGCGCGGCACCGCGCCACTTCGCCTTGCGCGAGGGGAACTGGCAGGTGACGAACCCCGCCGATGCGACGGACGCGAGCCCCGCGGCCCAGGCGGCACGTGCGCAGGGCTATGCGCGCGGTGACATCGAGGTGCGCACCGTGACACGCCGCCAGCTTTTCGTCGGCGGCCAGCCGGTGGGCAAGGCGTTCGAATAGAATTGCGCGGGGCGCGCGCGGGGTGCTAGCCGCGCGGGCATGTCCGTCGATCAGAACACCGTGCGCAAGGTAGCCAGCCTCGCGCGCATCGCCATCACCGACGAGGAGGCCGAGCGGCTGACTCCGGAGCTGAACAACATCCTCGGCTGGGTCGAGCAGCTGGGCGAGGTGGATACCTCCGCCGTCGAGCCGACGACCGCCGTCATTGCCAACACGCTGCGCCTGCGCGCCGACGTGGTGACCGACGGTGATCGCCGCGACGCAGTGCTCGCGAACGCGCCGCAGGGCGAGCATGGCTTCTTCACCGTGCCGAAGGTGGTCGAATGACCGAGCTTACCGATCTGGGTATCGCCGCGATCCGCGACGGGGTGCGCGACGGCAGCTTCTCCGCGGTCGAAATCGCGGAGGCGTTCACCGCTGCGGTCGCCGAGGCGAAATCGCTCAACGCCTTCATCGTCGAAACGCCCGAGCATGCGCTCGACGCCGCCAGGGCCGCCGACGCCGCGCGCGCCGCGGGCGAGACGCTCAAGCCGCTCGCCGGCGTGCCGATCGGGATGAAGGACCTGTTCTGCACCAAGGGGGTGCAGACCACCGCCGCCAGTCACATTCTCGAGGGCTTCGTGCCGCCTTATGAATCCACCGTCAGCCAGCATCTGTGGGATGCCGGCGCGGGGATGCTGGGCAAGCTCAACCTCGATCAGTTCGCGATGGGTTCGTCGAACGAGACGAGCTATTTCGGCAACGTCATTTCGCCCTGGCGGCGCGGCGGCGGCGACAATGCGCCGCTCGCCCCCGGCGGCTCGTCGGGCGGCAGCGCGGCGGCGATCGCGGCGCGGCTCTGCCCGGGGGCGACCGGCACCGACACCGGCGGCTCGATCCGCCAGCCGGCGGCGTTCGTCGGCATCGCGGGGATCAAGCCCACCTATGGCCGCTGCTCGCGCTGGGGCGTGGTCGCCTTCGCCAGCTCGCTGGATCAGGCGGGGCCGATGGCACGCGACGTGCGCGACTGCGCGATCCTGCTCGAGGCGATGTCCGGGTTCGACCCCAAGGACGCGACTTCGCTCGACCTGCCGGTGCCGCAGTGGGAAGCCGGGCTGAACGCCGACCTCAAGGGCAAGCGCATCGGCATTCCGAAGGAATATCGCGTCGAGAACATGCCGTCCGAGATCGATGCGCTGTGGCAGCAGGGTATCGACTGGATGAAGGACGCGGGGGCCGAGATCGTCGAGGTCAGCCTGCCGCACACCAAATACGCGCTGCCGGCCTATTACATCATCGCCCCGGCCGAGGCCTCGTCGAACCTCGCGCGCTACGATGGCGTGCGCTACGGGCTGCGCGAGCTGCCCGAGGGCGCGAACCTGCAGGAAATGTACGCCGTCACGCGCGCCGCCGGCTTCGGCGACGAAGTGAAGCGCCGCATCCTGATCGGCACCTATGTCCTCTCGGCGGGCTTCTACGACGCCTATTACACCCAGGCGCAGAAGGTGCGCACGCTGATCGCGCGCGATTTCGAGAACGCCTGGATGCAGTGCGACTATCTGCTCACTCCGACCGCGCCGAGCGCGGCATTCGCGCTGGGCGAGAAATCGGCCGATCCGCTGGCGATGTACTTGAACGACGTGTTCACCGTGCCGAGCAGCCTCGCCGGGCTGCCCGCGATGAGCGTGCCGGGCGGGCTCGACAAGCAGGGGCTGCCGCTCGGCCTCCAGATCATCGGCAAGCCGCTCGACGAGCAGGGCGTGCTGAACGCGGGGCTCGCAATCGAGCAGCGTGCAGGTTTCACCGCGCGGCCGGAGGCTTGGTGGTAGACAGTATTACCGTGAAATGGTAATACTTCGGCTATGGGCAAGCAGAGCCGGATGACTGTCAAGGGTCAGGTCACAATTCCCAAGGACGTGCGCGATGCGCTCGGCCTGAAGCCGCATGAGCCGGTCGAGTTCGTTTGGAACGAAGCTGGGGAGGCGGTGATCCGCAAGCCGGCAACTCAGCCGGCAGAGGATTTCGACGCGACGTTGCAGCGCTTTCGCGAAAAGGCGGCCGAGTGGGCGGGCTTCTTCCCGGAAGGAATCGATTCGGTCGAATATGTCAGGGAACTGCGCGGTGGTGAGGACCCCTCGCTGACATGATGATCGACACGAATGTCGTCATCGACCTCGTCACGCCCACTTCGCCATGGTTCAACTGGGCAGTCCGCGTCATGGCGAAAGGCACGGCAAGCGGTGGCGTGACGGCAAGCACGATCGTGGTCGCCGAACTTGCAGCGCAAAGGAGCAGTGACGCGGACATCGTCGGCAAGCTCGGGCGGCTTGGCGTCCGGCCAGTCGATTTCGACGCCGTTGGCGGTTGTCGTGCTGGGCGCGCGCAAGCGGCCTATCGGGCCGCCGGGGGCAAGCGAGAGAAGCTATTGGGCGACTTCCTGATCGGCGCGCATGCCGTCTCCCGCAACGTTCCGCTCGCCACGCGCGACCCAAGCTATTATCGCCGCTACTTTCCCGACCTCACGCTCATCACACCCGAGACCGAGAATGGCTGACGCAACCGCACCCTACCGTATCCATGGCGACACCGGCGAATGGGAGGTCGTGATCGGCCTCGAGGTCCATGCGCAGGTCACCTCGCACGCCAAGCTCTTCTCCGGTGCCTCGACCGAATTCGGCGCCGAACCGAATACGCAGGTGTCGCTGGTCGACGCCGCGATGCCGGGGATGCTGCCCGTGCCCAACCGCGAGTGCATCCGCCAGGCGGTGCGCACCGGCATGGCGCTGGGCGCGGCGATCAACAAATACAGTCGGTTCGACCGCAAGAACTACTTCTACGCCGATCTGCCGCAGGGCTATCAGATCAGCCAGCTCTATCACCCGATCGTCGGCGAAGGCGCGATCGACGTTCAGCTCGACGAGAAGGACCCGGAGTCGCCAACCAAGACGATCGGGATCGAGCGCATCCATGTCGAGCAGGACGCGGGCAAGCTGATGCACGATCAGCATCCCACGCGCTCCTATGTCGATCTCAACCGCTCAGGCGTCGCGCTGATGGAGATCGTCAGCCGTCCCGACATGCGCTCGCCGGTCGAGGCGGGGGCGTATCTGTCCAAGCTGCGCTCGATCCTGCGCTATGTCGGCAGCTGCGATGGCAATATGGACCAGGGATCGATGCGTGCGGACGTCAACGTCAGCGTGCGCAAGCCCGGCGCCGAGTTCGGCACGCGCACCGAGACGAAGAACGTCAACTCGGTCCGCTTCGTCATGCAGGCGATCGAAAGCGAAGCGCGCCGCCAGGTCGAAGTGCTCGAAAGCGGCGGCAAGATCGTTCAGGAAACGCGCCTGTTCGATCCCGACAAGGGCGAGACCCGGTCGATGCGGTCGAAGGAAGACGCGCACGACTATCGCTACTTCCCCGATCCCGACCTGCTGCCGCTCGAGCTGGACGACGCATTCCTCGAGGAATGCCGCGCCAGCCTGCCCGAGCTGCCCGACGCCAAGCGCCGCCGCTACGAGAGCGAGATGGGGCTGAGCGCCTACAACGCCGCGGTGCTGACCGCAGACGCCGACACCGCCCGCTGGTTCGAGGCGCTGCTCGCCGAAAGCGCGCGCATCCAGAAGAAGGGCGAGCCCGAAGTCGCGCGCGCGGCGTCGAATTGGCTGATTTCCGACCTGTTCGGCGCGCTCAACCGCCTCGGCAAGAGCATCGACGAGAGCCCGGTCAGCCCCGAGCAGGGCGCCGAGTTGCTCGGCCTGATCGCCGACGGCACCATCTCGAACACGCTGGGCAAGCAGGTGTTCGAGATCATGCTGGAGACCGGCGACGCCCCGGGCAAGATCGTCGAAGATCGCGGGATGAAGCAGACCAGCGATACCGGCGCGATCGAGGCCGAGATCGCCAAAGTGCTCGACGCCAACCCGGACAAGGTCGCCGACTATCGCGGCGGCAAGGACAAGCTGTTCGGCTTCTTCGTCGGTCAGACGATGAAGGCGATGAGCGGCAAGGCGAACCCCGCGGTCGTCAACGAGCTGCTGAAGAAGGCGCTGGGGTAGGCAGAGCATTTGTCGGAGGCGGACTGCACGTTGCGCCCGCCTCCGACAGGATGGTTTGCATCAGGTCTGGCGGGCGGTTGCCGGCGCCTGGCACTCGCCGTCACGCCAGATCAGGCCAATGACCTGACCCGCCCAGTTCGGCAGCCAGTTCAGCACGCTGGTGGCGCAGAGGCGTGATGCAATCTGGGTGGCGATGTCCTGCAGCTTCTCTCCCTCGGAATCCGGGGACTTTGCGGCGGCGCTGAACCACTCTGCCATCGCCACATCGAGCTGCGCCTGACTACCGCTGTCGATATCGAGATAGAATGCCCGGTCCTGCCCGTCGAGCGCGAGCAGATAGGCAGTACTGCGTTCGAGACCGTATTTGGTGAGCAGAGCGTTCGCCCGTGTGCGATCGAACTGGTCGATCATCGCCCCGCATTTCGCGTCGAGATCGCCGGACGGCACCTGTGTCGCGTTCAGCATCCAGTGAGTCTCGACCGGAACATGCTCGGGCATGATCTGGGCGGCATCTTCGGCGCTCACCAGGCGTTCGAAGGCGCGGCAGATCTTCATGTTCCGGCCGCGGTCGTCATCGTCCAGGATGACGAAGGCCTGTGTACGATCGAACTGCAATGGTTCGCTGCGGAGAAGATAGTCGCGGACCGAAACATAGTTGCCTTCAAATCCAGTTGCAGCCGGCGGCGGCGGTGCAACCGTAGCGCAGCCGGCCAATGCTAGGGCCGAGCAAAGCGGGATCAGATTCTTCATGGTGCCTCCCATCGCGTTTCCGTGACCAATCGCACCCGGCGGCACTATTTTTCCGGTATGCGAATCAGATGCGACCGGCGCAACTATGGCAAATACTGAAGCAATGGCGAGTCGCCTCCGGGAGACAGGATCGAATCCGCTGGCGACGGATACTGTACTTTCGATGATCGGCGACGGCGGATCGGACGCGCCTGGAAAGCGCATTGATCCCGGCGTGGCATAAGCGGCGCGTGCACCCGAACAACCAATTCGCGGTTCTTGCTTGCCCGTTTCACCTGCGGAACGAGTAATGGGATGTTGATCTGCGGGCGTTGCGGCTGTCAAATCCGTGCGTTCCCATAACGGAACCACTGCTTTCAAGTAGATCGCTGGAGGGGCAACTACTTAGATCGCGCATTTTAGTTTGCGTGAACTCCGGAACCAAAGCTGTCGCTATCCTTTCGACTTTTATCCCACGGAAAATTCCAAAGGAGCGAAAGTCGATGGCTGAGATCCCCGTTGAGAAGAAATCAGGAATCCCCGGTTGGGTGTGGATCCTGCTGGCTGTGTTGCTGATCGGATTGCTGCTGTGGTGGCTGCTCGGCAGCGACGAAGAGGCCACTCCCTATGTCGCCGAAGACGTAGCGGTCGAGCAGGTCAATACGACCGCCGCCGTTCAACCCTTCGTCGTCGGGCAGCAAGTCGACCTGAACGATTTCCGCGTGACCGAGTTGACCGGCGACATGTCGTTCATGGGTGAATCGCAGGGGCGTCAAGCCTTTGTCGTATTCAATCAGGAACCCACGCCGGGCGACGCGACCGAAGGCGAGTACGACATCAATCCGGGCCAGACGATTGCGCTGGAAGGCCGCGTGATGGCTGCGAGCCAGCCGCTGCCGGACGGTGTCGATGCAACCGTCCCCTCGGGCATGTCCAGCTACATCTTTGCGGACTCGCTGGAGATCATGGAGCGCAACTGAGAATAGCCTGCCCAGCCCCAAAATGAATCGAGGAATTAAACATGAGACATGATCGCCGCTACGAAAAGCTTGACAGTCTTTCCAACTACAAGCTCGAGCACAAGTCGCAGGATATTCGCGGTTACCCCTTGGTCAGCCCTGAAGGTCGCCAGTTTGGTGTGATCGACGATCTGCTGGTCGGCCCAGACCATGATCGCGTGGTGGCGGTGCGCCTTGAAGACGGGCGCTGCTGCGCCGTCGAGCCGCTCGAAATTCATGACAATGTCGTGGTTTATGGCGAAGCGGCCCGCGCCTTTGCCGCTCGGGACAATCAATATGGTTCGGCCGCGGTGGTCGAGGAAGAGCGCATTCCGGTCGTCGAAGAGCGTGTCGCGATCGGCAAGCGTGTGGCCAGCGGCGGCGACGTCATCACCGTACACAAAGGCGTTCATGCCGAGACGGTGAGCGAAGATGTCCACCTGCGCGACGAGAGCGTGAGCGTCGAGAAGCGCCCGGTGAACGAGCGGGTCAGTTCCGAACGGGCCGAGGCTCTGCTGAACGAGGGCGATCGGACCGTCTCGATGACCGAACGCGACGAGGAGGCCGTCGTCGCGAAGGATGCGGTCGTCACCGACGAGGTCGTCGTTCGCAAGACTGCCGAGGACAAGGTCGACCGAGTCACCGAGACGGTGCGCAAGACCGATGTCGACGTGGAGAAGGGTACCCGCCGGCACGACGACCGGACCTGAGTGTGGGTTTGACGACCTGATGGCGGGGCCGGTCGCACTGCGCGAACGGCCCCGTTCTTGTGTCCGGAGCACCGGGCGCGGCTGCAAAGGAAGGATCTGGTTCGCCATGAAGGACAAGCAGACGACCACGGGCGAACGCACCGTGGTCGAGGAAGAGATCATCCCGGTCGTCGAGGAGCGCGCGCGGATCGAAAAGCGCGTGATCGCCGGACGCACAGTCACCGTGCGCACGCGGCCCGTATCCGAAACCGTGAAGCTGAGTGAATCCCTGAGCCGTGAGACCGTGTCGGTCGAGCGGCACAAGGTGGGCAGGGTGGTCACCGAGATTCCCGACATCCGGGAAGAAGGCGGAACCACCGTGCTGCCCGTGGTAGAGGAGCGGATCAGGGTCGTGCGCGAACTGGTGCTGGTCGAGGAGATACATCTCAAGCGGGAGCGCTCGTCCGAGAAGTTCGAGGCCGAAGTCGAACAGCGTCGGACTATCGTCGAGATCGACGAGGAATAGGCGGCCGCACGTCATCCCCCAGATCGGGGCTCTTCCGGCGCGTCGCCTTCGCCGCTGCTGTCCCGCCCCGACCGATCGACTGCCTACCTGGCCTGCGCCTGCCAGCTCGGTTGCAGCTTCGCTTCCATCTTGCGAAGCTCCTCGTCGAGCAGTTCCACCATCGCATCGTCTTCGTCGGCAACGGCGAAGCGGATGCGCGTGGAAAGCTCATTGATCGCGTATCGGGCATGCGCCACGGCATTGCGTTCGCGATCGATCGCTGCGGTGGCGCTGCTTGCAAGTGCCGTCATCAGCCCCAGCGCCGTCGCGTCCACCGTCCGCGGCTTCTGGTCCAACAGGCAGAGCGTGCCGAGGGCGAAACCGTCGCTGGTGACCAGCGGCACCGCATAATAGGCGCGCACGTTCATTTCGATCACCGCGGGAGCGAATTTGAAGCGTGGCTCGCACCACGCGTCGGAGACGCACAGCGGGGCAAAGCCCGGAACCTGGATCGCCGCGTCGCAAAAGCTGTTCGGCCGAGGAAATTCTCGCGGGTCGAAGCCATAGGCGACCGCGAGCCACAGCCGGGACCGATCCACGATGGACACCGCGGCGAATGGAAAGTCGGTCGTCTTCGCGGCCTGTTCGACGATCTGGGAGAGTTCGGGATCGCCCTGCATGCCGAACACGCCGCTCGTCAGCACGCGTACTTGCCGACGAGCCTCGGCGAGTCTCGCGTGTGCGCTGTCATTCTGGTTCACGTCCATATGGCCTCGACGACGGAGATGGAGACTGGCGCTGCGATAGAATGCGGCGTTGGAAGTTATTGAAATATTACCATAACCTTCTGGAATCGCAACGGCCATGCGCAGCCCCGGCGCGACGGGCGCAAGCCGGCGCCGCGGCATCTGCTGAGAAGGTCGGAGCGGCCGTGCTGCCCGGCCGCGCCGCGCCTCCAGCCGCCCGCATAGCTAGGCCGCGACGCGCGGCGTGGTTTCGGCTACCCGGATCGCATGCGCGATCCCAACACGCCTACCGCCGCCCGCTGGCGCTACATCGGCCCCGGAATCGTCGCCGCTGCCACCGGAGTGGGTGCGGGCGATCTCGTCGCCACGCTGATCGCGGGCTCGCGCTTCGGCTACGCGCTGCTGTGGGCGGCGGTGATCGGGTGCGTGGTCAAGATCGCGCTGGCGGAAGGGGCGGCGCGCTATCATCTCGCCACCGGCAGCACGTTGTTTCAGGGCTGGCGGTCGCTGGGGCGATGGACCGGCTGGTATTTCGGCGCCTATGTCCTCGTCTGGGGATTCATCTACGGCGCCACGGCGATGAGCGCGACGGCGCTGCCGCTCGCCGCGCTGTTCCCGGTGCTGCCGCTCTGGGGCTGGGCGGTTGTCGCCGGGCTCAGCGGCTTCCTGTTCGTCTGGTTCAACCGCTATCTGGTGTTCGAAGCCGCGATGAAGCTGCTCGTCGCGGTGATGTTCGTCGTGATGATCGGGCTCGCCATCCTGGTCGCCCCGCGCTTGCCCGAAGTAATCGCCGGCCTCGCGCCCAGCGTGCCGCAGGGATCGCTTTTCTACACGCTGGCGCTGATCGGCGGCGTCGGCGGCACGATCACCACCGCCGCCTATGGCTACTGGGTCGATGCCAAGGGCTGGCGCGGCCCCGCATGGATGGGCGTGATGCGGCTCGACAATAACGTCGCCTATATCGTCACCGGCCTGTTCGTGATCGCGATGCTGATCGTCGGCGCCGAGCTGCTGTACGGGGCGCAGGTCGCGCTTTCCTCGGGAGATCGCGGGCTGCTTGATCTGGGTGATATCCTCGCCGAGCGGTTCGGGCGCCCGATCGCCATAGTCTTTCTGCTGGGCTTCGCCGCCAGCGCCTTTTCCTCGCTGCTGGGCGTGTGGCACGGGGTGAGCCTGATGTTCGCCGATTTCGTCGCCCACTCACGCGGCACGGCATCGTCCGCCGAAGGCGAGGGCAGCCTGCCGTTCCGTGCCTATCTGCTCTGGCTCACCTTCCCGCCGATGGCGCTGCTGTTCCTCGACCGGCCCTTCTTCCTCGTCATCCTCTATGGTGCGTTCGGCGCCTTCTTCATGCCATTCCTGGCGGTGACGCTGCTGTTGCTGCTCAACCGGCGCGACATGCCGGTCGAGGGGCGCAGCGGCTGGCTGAGCAACGGTGTGCTGGCCATCGCCGCCTTGCTGTTCGTCGCGCTGTGCGGTCAGCAGCTGTGGGAGCTGGTACGCGGCTGACGGCGCGTGCTTGGCATCAGAGGCAGATCGAACCGGCGAGCACAGGCGCACCGGTGTAGGCAGTCGCTACAAGTCCGACCAGCGCGAGCCCGATTGCCAGCAGCCCCAGAAAGTCTCGACTGCCGTGTGCGAAGCGCCAACTCATCCAGGCGAGCAGCGCCAGAAAGCCGAGCCACAGCAGGACCAGCATCGCGCGCCCGAGGCTGAGCGGGCCGAGCCTGGTCGCCTGCCAGCCCGCTGCGCAGACGAGGCCCTGAAGGCCGTAGAGTGCCGAAAAGGCGACAGCCCAGACGATCAGGCCCGAAACGGCGCGGAGCAGCGCGATCATGCCAGCAACCGCGGAATGTGGACGGTCAGCAGCACCACCATGCCCGTGCCGGCGCCATAGCCGGTCCATAGCCCGGCGATCCGGCGCTCGGCGCTGCGGCGCTGCGAATGATAGCCCGCGCGGGCGCGCAGCAGCGCGAAGCTCTCGCCGAGCAGCGCGAGCGCGACGTGGAAAAGGGCATAGCCGAGCAGCACCGCCACCACGGCGTTATAGGCGTGCTCGGTCGGCGGCAGTGCGCGGAAAAAGAGCGTCGCCAGCAGCGCCAGCAGCACGAGCGACAGCCCCGCGATCGGCAATGCCGAAGCTGCGGGTCTATCGCGGCGGAGCCGCAGATATGCCGAGCGCGCGCCCCAGCCGGCGAGCGCCGCACCGAGGATTCCGAGCGCCGGGTCGATCCAGGTGCCGTCGATCAGCCGCGGCGGCGGCCAGTCGGGCGCTACCGTCCAGAGATAGGCATAGCCGAACAGCAGCGATCCGAAGAAGGTGGCGTCGGCCGCCAGCAGGAACACGCTGCCCCACCATCCCGGCGGATCCTGCGCCTCGCTATGGAGCGGCGCGGTTTCGCCCTTGCCGATCGGCAGGCGCCCGAAATCCTGTTTGCGCCCCAGCACCCACGCCCAGCGCCAGCCGAGCACCCCCAGCGCGGCCAGCGGCAGCGGTGCGAGCCAGTAGAGCTTGAGCAGCATCGCGACGAAAAAGGCCCCGGTGACGGCGGCGGTGACGATCGGAAGCAGCGTGTTGCCCGGCAGTACGACGACATGGTCGATTCGGCCGCTCGCGGTCTCCACCGCCATCGTCTCACGCCAGCCGTTGCGCGGTTCGCCGAGATAGCCGTCCCCGCGCGCGAGCTCGACTGCGAGGTCCGGGCGGCCCTCGAGCGGGTCGCGGTCGTCGACCCGGGGAATGCTGGCGATGTTGTAGCTGGGCGGCGGCAGCAGCATCGCCCATTCGAGCGTGCCGGCGTTCCACGGATTCCGGCGGGTGCGCGGGGCGTGGAAGAACTGCAGCGACAAATCGATCACGAACAGCGCGATTCCGAACGCCAGTACGAAGCTGCCGACCGAGGACAGGAAGTTGTAGCCGGTCCAGCCGATGTCGGCCGGGTAGGTCTCGATGCGGCGTGCCTGCCCGAGCAGCCCGACGATGTGCATCAGGAAGAAAGTGAGATTGAACCCGACGAAGATCAGCCAGAAGGCAGTCACGCCCAGCCGATATTGCCGCTGACGCCCGGTGAAATGCGCGAGCCAGTAATAAGCGGCCGCCAGCATCGGAAAGACGAAGCCGCCGACGAGGACATAGTGGAGGTGCGCGGTCACGAAGGCGCTGTCGTGCGCCTGCCAGTCGAAGGGCACGACCGCGACCATGACGCCGGTCAGCCCGCCCATCACGAAGACGACGAAGAAGCCGATCAGATACAGCATCGGCATCCGCATCTGCGGCCGTCCGGCCCAGAGCGTGCCGAGCCAGGCGAAGATCTGGACCCCCGTCGGGATCGCCACCAGTGTCGAGGCCGCCGAGAAGAAGGCGAGCGCCATGTGCGGGATGCCGACGGTGAACATGTGGTGGACCCACAGCCCGAAGCTGAGGAAGCCGAGCGCGATCACCGCCGCGACGATCCAGCCATAGCCGAGGATCCTGGTGCGGGCCATCACGGGCAGGATTGTCGAGACGACGCCGGCTGCGGGCAGGAAGATGATGTAGACCTCGGGATGGCCGAACAGCCAGAACAGGTGCTGCCACAGCAGCGAATCCCCGCCGCGGCTTGCATCGAAGAACGGCCAGCCGAACGCGCGCTCGAGCTCCAGCAGCACCGATCCCAGGATCAGCGGCGGAAAGCCGATCAGCATCATCATCGCCGTCACCAGCATGTACCAGGCGAACAGCGGCATCCTGTCGAGCGACATGCCCGGCGCGCGCAGCTTCAGGATCGTCACGACGATGTCGATCGCGGTCACGATCGCCGAAATTTCGACGAAGGTGATGCCGAGCAGCCAGAAATCGGAATTGATGCCGGGCGACCAGGGCTTGGACGAGAGCGGCGTGTACAGGAACCAGCCCGCGTCGGGCGCCACCCCGAGCAGCATCGACAGGAGCAGCAGCGATCCGCCGAACAGATAGCACCACCAGCCATAGGCGGTGAGGCGCGGAAAGGCGAAGTCGCGCGTGCCGAGCAGCTTGGGCAGCATATAGATCGCAAATCCCTCGAACATCGGGATCGCGAACAGGAACATCATGATGCTGCCGTGCATCGTGAACAGCTGGTTGTAGACTTCGGGACCGACGAACGCGCTTCCGGGCGTGGCGAGCTGCGCCCGGATCAGCATCGCCAGCACGCCGCCGATCAGGAAGAAGGCGAAAGCCGTCAGCATCAGGCGGATGCCGAGTGTGCTGTGGTTGACGGTGGAGAGCGAGCCGCGCCAGCCGCGCGGCGTGCCCCAGATCTCCTCGAACGCGCGATGCAGCCGCAGCGCCTTCATGCGCCGCCTCCCGCCTGGAACCGTGCCCATCCTTCGGCATCATGCGCGATCACGCGGAAATTGTGGCGGGCGTGGCCGATGCCGCAATATTCGGCGCACACGCCGGGATAGACGCCGGGTTCGTCGGCTTCGATGCGCAGCACGTTGCGATGCCCCGGGATCGCGTCCATCTTTCCCGCCAGCCGCGGCACCCAGAAAGCATGGATCACGTCGCGCGTCGTCAGCACCACGTCCACGGGCCGCCCCGCGGGAATGTGCAGAACGTCCTGCATCTCGATCGGTGCGCCTGCTTCGATCTGGTGTCGGAAGGTCCAGCGCCAGCGGCTGCTCTCTGCCTCGACCCGCACGAGCCGGGGGTCCTCGCGCGGCAGCAGCCGCTCGCCAGCGACGAGCCCGTAGAACAGCAGCGCCGCAAGAACCGCCGACGAGAAGACGAGGCCACCTCCGACGATCCACAGGCGCGGCGAAACCGGCCGCCGCTGCCGGCGCGTGAAGGCGAGCGCGAGCAGCACCATCACCAGTCCGAAGATCGCGCCCGCGCCGGCCAGCATGATCCACCAGATGGTTCCGATCGTCTCCGCCGCCGGCCCCGCCGGATCGAGCGCGGAAAGCGGGCCGGAGCAGCCGGTTGAAAGAATCGCCGCGGCGGGCGTTATGCCTCCACGAACCAGTCGCCCAGGGGGAGCAGCATGCCGAGTGCCGAACAACGCGAAGACCAGCTGACCGATCCGATCAGCAGCAACCCGCGGTTCGACCGCGCCGAGTCTCGAGTCGCGCTTGCCGGCCACCCCGTGCATGCGATGCTGGTCTCCTTTCCGATCGGGCTCACCGGCTGCGCGCTGGGCGCCGACCTCTTCTACTGGTGGACCGGAGAGTTGTTCTGGGCGCGCGCGGCGCTCTGGGGCGCGGGCATGGCGTTTCTGATGGGGCTGCTCGCCGGGCTTTCCGGGACGATCGAGCTGCTGAGCGTGCCCGGCATCCGCGCCCGGGCGGCGAGCTGGACGCATTTCATCGTCGCGATGACATTGCTCGCGGTGCTCGGTGCCAACTGGGGCTATCGGCTCTACGGCTATGAGGAGGCGTTGCTGCCCTATGGCCTGATGCTCTCCACGCTCTCGGCCATTTTCGCCGGCTTTGCGGGATGGCATGGCGGCAAGCTGGTGTTCGACTATCACGTCGGTACGTCCGGCACCGGAAGCTGACGCTGCTGCGGCGTGCGCAGCAGATCGGGCAATACGTCCTCGCGAATGTCGGGCTTGGCGAGCACCAGCAGCACGATGCTGGTGAGCAGCATCGCTGCGAAGGCGAGCAGCAGCGGCGTGGGCGGCGGCTGGCTGCGGTTGTTCTCCTCGCCCATCCGCACCACCGTGTTGCCGATCCAGGCATGAAGCGCGACCAGCACGCCGACCAGAACCAGCTTGGCGAACATCCAGGGCACGAACACGCCGCGCAGGAAGATCAGCGCGGTCCCCGCCGCGACGGCGATCACCGCGGCCGGAGTCAGCAGGTGGGTGTAGCCATAATGGGTGAACCGGCGGACGCCGGCATATTCGTTCTGATCGTCGCAGCGGTCATGCTCGGCCAGCATCAGCGGCAGCGCGAGCAACCCGGCACCCCATAGCAGCACGCCCGCGATGTGCAGCCCCTTCACGATGGCGATCGCCAGCATCATCGCGCGGCGGCAGGGAATCCGCCCTTCCACGCGCGCCGGGCGATCCACGCCGCGGCGATCGTATAGGGCAGCATCGCCGGCACCCACATGATCAGCCCGGCGAGCTGCTGGTCCTGCAACGGCGAAAGGCCATAGGCGAGCGGCGCCGCGAAATGGTGCGGATAGAGCGGTGCGGGCGCGAAGGTGAGCAGCGCGCCGAGCAGACCCATCTGGCCGATCGCGGCGGCGACGGTAAACAGCGCCATCGGCAGGCTTGCCCCGGCAGAGAATACCGCGCGCCAGAACCAGAAAGCGGTGCCGAGCAGCGAAAGCTGCATCAGCCAGTACAGCCCCACGCTTTGCAGTGCCGCGGTGTAAAGCTGCGGCGCGTGCCACAGCCAAAGCGTCGCGGTCGCCAGCGCAAAGGGCAGGGCGGCTCCCTGCGCGCGCGCGGCGGGGAGCGCCGCGGCAGCCAAAGGCGCGGCAACCGCCACGAGCAGCACGTGATGGACGGCGCGGGCGGAGAACAGCGCGCTGCTGAGCGCGCAGAGCGGCGAGACGAAGGCGACGACGAGCACCGCGAGCGCCGCGCCCAGCGGCAGCCGCTGGTGCGGAGTGGCCCTGGAGGCGACGAGCAGCGCCAGTGCACCAAGCACCGCGATCAGCCAGGGGTCGTCATTCCAGCGCGCCAGCAGGGCAGCGGGAACGGGAGCAGGTCCGCAATAGGCGACAGCCAGCGAGATAGTCCCCCTCCACCATGGTTGCGCGCGCGGGCGGAGCGCTGGGCCTTCGCCCGCCACCCTGTAGAACCGCGAGGATATCAGAGGGTTCCTCGGTATCGCGAACGAAACGAGCGGAACGGGCCGCGCGGGTCGGCCGTCTCTCCATCGTGCCGCTTGTGCCCGCCCGCCCGGCTGGGCAACAGGCAGGCCCATTCGCCCGGGAGCGCTGCACGAATGAAACCGATGGAGAAACTCGCGACTGCGCAGGTGCCGGGCGGCGAACCGCTGCGGCTTTGCCGTCGCGGCGAGGATTTCATGATCCTGCTCGATCGCAACGAGCTGATGAACAGCCGCATGTCCGGCTCCGAGGAGGCGCTGGCGACGATGACCTGCGCGCGGCTGCGCGGACGGGCGGCGCCGCACCTGCTGATCGGCGGCTATGGAATGGGCTTCACGCTGCGCGCGGCGCTGGCGGCACTGGGGAACGACTCGCGGCTGACGGTCGCCGAGCTGGTGCCGGAGATTCTCGAATGGGCCCGCGGTCCGATGGCGGCGCTGACCGACGGGTGCCTCGACGATCCGCGCGTCACCGTGATCGAGCGCGACGTGGCGCATGTGATCGGCGCAGGGCGACGCAGCTATGACGCGATCCTGCTCGACGTCGACAATGGCCCCGACGGGCTGGTCCGTGCGGCAAACGACCGGCTCTATTCGCACGCCGGGCTGGCGGCGGCAAAGGCGGCGCTGCGACCCGGCGGGGTGCTGGCGATCTGGTCGGCGGCGCCCGATCCCTCCTTCGTGCGGCGGCTGAAGGCGGCTGGCTTCGCCGTCGATGAAGTGGCGGTGCGCGCGCGATCGAACGGCAAGGGGCCGCGCCACGTGATCTGGTTCGCCACGCCGTGTTGAGAGTTCCCGTTATTCCCGCGCGACGGGGTAGGTGATGATCAGCACCAGCGGCTCTGCGCCGAGCTGGCGAATGCCCACCGTCGCGCCTTCGTAGAGATAGGCCGCCATGCCGCCGGTCACGCGTTCGGTGACCCCGTCCGAAGTGACGTCGCCTGCGCCTGAGACGACGTAATAGACTTCGTCGTGCGCGATCGGGTGAAGGCCGATCGCCGCGCCGGGATGCAGCACGCGCTTGCGGAACTCCATCGTGCGCGGCTGGGGCGCATGATCGCTGATGCGATAGGCAGTGCTCATGCCGATCGCCCCGTGCGGGGGCGGCTCGTGGCGGATCGTCTCGTCCTCGTGAACGACAACCATCGCCGGCGCGTCCTGCGCGGCCAGCGCCACGGCGAACAGCAGCGCGGCCGCGATCATCGCCGATCCTCCCGCATTTCCCGGTCGCGGTTGGTGAGATGCTCCTGCGGCATCGGCGCGGTCTGACCCGGATAGCGGCCTGAGCGCGGTTCCATCGTGTCGAGGTTCCACTCGGCCTCGACGAAGGGCGCGCGCGTCGGTTCGGCGACCGAGGGATAGGTGCTGACTTCGCTTTCGTCGTCGATCACGTTGCCCCGACCCTCCGCGATGAAGAAGAGGATGCGGGTTTCCTCGGCGCTGCGGTCCCAGGGGCGCGCCCCGCCGTGCGACAGGACATGCCGCTCGACCAGATCGGCCGGCAGCACCTCGATGCCGTCCAACGGCATCAGCGGGCGCTCGGCCTCTATCAGCCGCGCACGACCGGTGGTGTAGCGGCCGAACATCGGCAGGGCGTCTCCGTGGCGATCGACGGCGATGTTGTCGCGGCCGAAATAGGCGAGGTCGCCTTCACCCCCCAGCATCAGGAACGGCAGTCCCTCGTTGGTGTCGTTGCCGCCGCGCAGGGCATTGCCGATTGCGGTCAACTCGCCGGTGACGAAGTCGTGACCGGCCCATTCGAGGTCCATCAGATTGTAATGCACCGCGCGATGCCGCGGATTGTAGATCAGATTGTTGACCATCAGCGCCTGCGACCCGCCCTTGAGCAGCGGCGATCGCTCGACATTATGTGCCCAGATGTTGCGATAGAAGACGATGCCGGTGACATTGTCGTGGATCAGCGAGCCTTTGCTGTGCTCGCCCTTCGGGTGGCTCGAATCGGCAAGTCCCTCCGCCGCCAGATTGTAGGAGAAGGTCACGTTGCGGCTGGTGCCCGCGCGCCATTCCTCCACTGTGTCGCCGGTGAAGCGCGGCCCGGATGCCGACATATTCTCGTCGACTGCCCAGAGGAAGCTATTGTGATCGATCAGCACGTCGTGCGCGGCGACGGTGGAGAGCGCGTCGGCTTCCCACCCGCTGCGCCGCGGCTGGCCGTCGGCGCCGGTGAAGACGCGCAGGTGGCGCAGGATCACGTCATGGGTGCGGATATCGATCCCGCCCCGGATCAGGGTGATGCCCGGCGAAGGCGCTGTCTGGCCGGCGACGGTGACATAGGGCTCGCGGATTTCGAGCGTCGATCGGCCGAGATCGATGACGCCTCCGACTTCGAACACGATGATGCGAGGTCCCTGTTCCTCCAGGGCGGAACGCAGCGAACCTGGCCCGCTTGCCTCGAGATTGGTGACGCGGACGATCCGACCGCCGCGTCCCCCGGGCGTGCTCGCCGCGGGGCCGACCGCACCGGGAAAGGCGCTGGTCTGCGCGTGAACGGGGGCTGTCGCCACCGCGAGCGCGAACGCCAGTGCGGCGGCCGCCGGGAAAAATCGCATGGGCCTCTCCTGTACCGTCTGGCTTTATGCTACCGGTTACCATGACAGCATATCGCCGTTTTCGGCCGGCGCAATCGCTTAGGCAGCGGGTTGCGCACGGACGGGCTTTCCGTTTGGCCCAGGATGGCCTTATAGCCGCTGGATGATGCGCGAGGGTAAGCCGACGATCAACGACGTGGCGCGGATCGCGGGCGTTTCGAAGAAGACCGTCAGCCGCGTGATCAATCGCTCGCCGCTGCTCAATTCGGAGACGCGCGCGAAGGTCGAGGCCGTGATCGCCGATCTCGGCTATGTCCCGAATTCCCAGGCGCGGGCGCTGGCGCTGCGGCGCAATTTCCTTGTCGGCCTGCTGCACGACAATCCCAACGCCCAGATGGTGATGAACGTGCAGGCGGGCATTCTGGAGGCGCTTCGGGGCACCGAATTCGAACTGATCGTGCGGCCGATCGACCGCGGATCGTCGACCATGCTCGCCGATGTCCGCAACTTCCTCGAGCGCCAGCGGCTCTATGGCGTGTTGATCCTGCCCCCGGTTTCCGAAAACGAGATGCTGGCCGAGCTCTGCCGCGAAATCGGCTGCCGCTATGTGCGCATGGGCTCGACGGCGCTCGACACGCCCGAGCACACTGTCGCCTCGAACGATTGCGATGTGGTGGCGGAGGCGGTGGGCTATCTGATCTCGCTCGGCCATCGGCGCATCGGGCTGATCGCCGGGCCGCATGGCTTCCGCTCGGCGCGCGAGCGGCGGCGCGGATTCGAGGTCGCGCTCGAGCAGGCGGGAATCAAGTTGCCGCGCAGCCTGATCGCCGACGGCAATTACACCTTCGAAACGGGGCTCGCCGCCGCCGACCGGCTGCTCGATCTGTCGCCGCGGCCCACGGCGATCTTCGCCTCCAACGATGAAATGGCGGCGGGAGTGCTGCACGCGGCGCGCAAGCGCGGGATCACGATTCCCGACGACCTCTCGATCATCGGCTTCGACGATACTGCGATCGCCGCGCATATCTGGCCGCCGATGACGACGGTGCACTGGCCGATCATCTCGATGGCGCGTTCGGCGGCGCTGAAGCTGCTGACCGACTTTTTCGGCGACGATGCCGTGGAAGAGCCGTCGCTCTTCCCGTCGACGCTGATCCACCGGGCATCGGTCGCGCCGCCCCGCACCGAATGAAGCGCGCGGGCCGTTTCCGCTTCGGTTGCCTCGCGCCGCTGCGTCTGCTTCCCTCGGCCGGAAAGCTGGAGGAGTGACGATGCCGCGATTCTGGAAACTCTGCGCCCCGATGCTGGCGCTGCTTGCCGCGCCGGCGCTGGCACAGGAGGCCGCCGAGGCGCCGCCGCCGCTTTCGGCCGATGCGCCTCGCGTCGCGCTGGATACGTCGGCCGGGCGGATCGTGGTGGCGGTCGAGACCGACAAGGCGCCGGTCACCGCGAACAATTTCCTGCGCTATGTCGATCGCGGCAAGCTCGACGGGACGCGCTTCTATCGCGTCGTGAAGGTGCAGGATCGATTCGGCTTCGTGCAGTTCGGCGTGAACGGCGAGGGCAGCCGCATCCTGCCGCCGATCGCGCACGAGCCGACCAGCGAGACTGGGCTGTCGCATTTCGACGGCACGCTTTCGATCGCGCGACTCGATCCCGGCACTGCGCGCGGCGAGTTCCTCATCATGCTTGGCGATCAGCGCCCCACTTTCGACGCGAATCCCGAACGCGAATATGAGCCGCTGGGCAACGCCGCCTTCGGCCGGGTGGTCGAGGGGATGGACGTGGTGCTCGCGATCTTCGATGCGCCGGTCTCGCCGGACAAGACGGTGCGCGGCGCATTCAAGGGGCAGGTGCCCGAGGCGGCGGTCACGATCCGGCGCGCACATCGCCTCCAGCCCTGACCGGCACCGCGTCGGAGCGGCATCGCCGGCCGGGCGAGGAACACGTACGCGCTGAGCCAAGTTCTTGTGTTTCTTGAACTTAGCTGCCGGAGCCCCATATCGGCGTCTGGTTCAACAAGCGAAAGGAGGTGGTCGAATGTCTCATTGTCACATGCCGCTGGCGGCACATCGGGTGAGCGCGACCTCCGCGACGGAGTTGCGCGGCGCCTGACGAGGCCGCCTTCGGATGACAATGGAAAGGCCGCTCCCGCGAGGGGGCGGCCTTTCGTCGTTTCGGGCACCGCGCCCTTGGGGCGGCGCAGGCTATTGCTGCGTCTTGTCCTGGTTCTTCACCACGCCGGCGGTACCGCTCACCCCGTCGTCGACGCCGGTGGGCTCGAGCGGCGATCCGTCGTCGCCGCCGTTTGCGGCATCGGCCGCGTCGGAGCGGCTCTCGACCGCCTGCTCGATGTCGCTGCGGCTGTCGTCGTCGGTGCGTTCGGGGCCCTTGATCGGGTTGGACATGGTGGGTTCTCCTTTTCGGTTCAGGCGATCGGCTGGCCGGGCGCGATGCCCGGACCCGGATCGCCGCCTGGATTGGGGGCGGGCACGTCGATATCGGGCGTCGGCGGCGTGACTTCGGGGCCGGGTGCGTCGGGTCGGCCGGGCTGGGCAGGCTGCGCCGGCGTCTCGGGCGGGGCGTGCGTCGGCTCCGCCGGCTCGGGCTCGGCGGGCGTCTCCGGGGGGATCGGGGGCTCGACTGGCATGCGTTCGGGTCTCCTTGCTTCCCCGATCCAACGCGCCCAAGGCATCGCAGTTGCGTCGCGGCTTGCTCCGTGACACCTGGCTGCTATAGACCCCGCCGACCGGCGGTGTCCCCTGCGGGCGTGGCGGAACTGGTAGACGCGCTGGATTTAGGTTCCAGTATCGCAAGATGTGGGGGTTCGAGTCCCTTCGCCCGCACCAGGCCGCCGCGCAATGCAAGTGCGGACTCCATCCCTTGAGATTCCTGAAGAAAGCCTGAGAATGCAGACTGTCGAGACGTTGAACGAGGGCCTCAAGCGCGCCTACACGCTGACGATCACCGCAAAGGACATCGACGGAAAGGTCGATGCCGAGGTGAAGAAAGTGGCGCCGCAGGTGCGCATGCCCGGCTTCCGTCCCGGCAAGGTGCCGGCGAATCTGATCCGCAAGATGCATGGCGAGGCGCTGGCGCAGGATGCGCTCAACAGCTCGATTCAGGAAGGCGTGCAGAAGCTGATCGCCGACAATCAGCTGCGCCCGGCGATGGCGCCGTCGATCCGCCTTGGCGATGGCTATGAGCCCGGCAAGGACGCCGAAGTGACCGTCGAGCTCGAAGTGCTCCCGGAAGTGCCGACTCCGTCGATCGAGGGCATCACGCTCGAGCGGCTGATCGTCTCCGCCGACGAATCGGCGATCGACACGCAGATCGAGCAGATCGCCAGCCAGCAGAAGCAGTGGGAAGACGCGCCCAAGACCCGCAAGGCGAAGGAAGGCGACCTGGTCGTCATGGATTTCGTCGGCAAGGTCGATGGCGAGTCGTTCGAAGGCGGCACCGGCGAGGACATGTCGATCGAAATCGGCAGCGGCCGCCTGATCCCCGGTTTCGAGGACCAGATCGTCGGCGTGAAGGCCGGCGACGAGAAGACGATCGAAGTCACCTTCCCCGAGGATTACGGCGTCGACACGCTTGCCGGAAAGCCCGCGACCTTCGATCTCACGATCAAGGCAGTGAAGGTCTCGGGCGAGACCAAGATCGACGACGCGTTCGCCAAGAACCTGGGGCTCGAGAGCCTCGAGCAGCTCCGCGGGCTCATCAAGGGCCAGATCGAGCAGGAGCATGGCGGCCTCACCCGCACCTATATGAAGCGCAAGCTGCTCGATCAGCTCGCCGCCGGGCACGACTTCCCGGTGCCGCCGTCGATGGTCGAGGCCGAGTTCGAGCAGATCTGGAACCAGCTCCAGCACGAAGCCGGGCATGAGGAAGACCCCGAAGCCGCCAAGGCCGAGCTCGAATCCGAACGGGACGATTACCGTGCCATCGCCGAGCGGCGCGTGCGCCTCGGCCTGCTGCTGTCGGAGATCGGCAACGCGAACGGCGTCGAGGTCAGCCAGCAGGAAATGAACCGGCTGATCGCCCAGGCCGCGCAGCAGTATCGCCCCGAGGACCGCGAGAAGTTCATCAACTATGTCCGTCAGGAGCCGATGGCTGCCGCCCAGCTGCGCGCGCCGCTGTTCGAGGACAAGGTCGTCGACCTCCTGTTCGAGAAGGCCGAAGTGACCGAGCGCGAAGTGACGCGCGAGGAGCTCGAGGCGGCGATCGAATCCGAGGAAGGCGCGGTGCCGCACGTCCACGGACCGGACTGCGATCACGATCACGACCACAAGCCCGCCAAGAAGAAGCCCGCCGCCAAGAAGGCGCAGGCTTCCGAGGCGGACGGCGACGCCGAGCTGGTCGAGGCCGAGCCCAAGAAGAAGGCCGCGACGAAGAAGACTCCCGCCAAGGACGCCGAGGCTCCCGAGACTCCGGCCGATGCCGATGTTGCCAAGGCCGAGGCGCCGAAGAAGAAGGCCGCCACCAAGAAGGCGCTGGCCGCGAGCGAGGACGAAAAGCCCGCCAGGAAGCCCGCGGCAAAGAAGGCCCCCGCCAAGAAGAAGGGCGAGGGCGAGGGCTGACTCGGCAATTCCGTTTGCCCTGAGCCGGCCGCGACCCGCTCTTCCTCTGGCGCTCCGCCGCAAGGAAGGG
Organism: Sphingosinithalassobacter sp. LHW66-3; assembly: GCF_050703275.1. GTDB lineage: Bacteria > Pseudomonadota > Alphaproteobacteria > Sphingomonadales > Sphingomonadaceae > Sphingomonas. Next base: position 1,183,779 of record NZ_CP193482.1, on the reverse strand, counting down.
CAGGCTCGCGGTCGGCTCAGCCCAAACGGGCTCGGGGCGAGGGGGAGCAATGACCGGTCCAGGCCCGCGCATCGCAGTGCTGCTGCCCTGCTACAATGAGGAAGCGGCGATCGGCCAGACGATCGCCGGCTTCCGCGCCGCTCTTCCGCAGGCGGCAATCTATGTCTTCGACAACAACAGCCGCGACCGCACCGTCGAGGTCGCCCGCGCCGCCGGCGCGATCGTCCGCACCGAACGGATGCAGGGCAAGGGCAATGTCGTCCGCCGCATGTTCGCCGATGTCGATGCGGACATCTACGTCATGGCCGATGGCGATGCGACCTATGACGCCGCCTCGGCACCCGCGATGGTCGCCAGGCTGCTCGGCGAGGGGCTCGACATGGTCGTCGGCGCCCGCGTCCACGAAGCGGCGGAGGCCTATCGCCGCGGTCATGTGCTCGGCAACCGGATGATGACCGGCATCCTCGCGCGGCTGTTCGGACGCAGTTTCACCGATATCTTCTCCGGCTATCGCGTCTTCTCGCGCCGTTTCGCCAAGAGCTTTCCGGTGCTCTCCGCCGGGTTCGAAATCGAAACCGAGATGAGCGTCCATGCGCTCGAGCTGAAGATGCCGGTCGGCGAGATCGAAACGCCCTATTTCGCGCGGCTCGAAGGATCGGAATCGAAGCTCAGCACCTGGCGCGACGGGCTGCGCATCCTGCGCACGATCGTCACTCTCTACCGGATCGAGCGGCCGATGCTGTTCTTCGGGTTGCTCGCGGCGGCGCTGGCGCTGCTGGCGATCGGGCTCGCGGCTCCGCTCGTGCTCACCTATGTCGAGACCGGGCTCGTCCCGCGCTTTCCGACAGCGATCCTCGCCACCGGACTGATGCTGCTGGCGTTTCTCAATTTGTTCACCGGCCTCATCCTCGACACGGTCGTCCGCGGCCGGCGCGAGATGCGGCGGCTGGCCTATCTGGCGGTGCCGGGGGTGCTGGCTGTGGTGGAAGGGCGCTAGGCGGGCGCGCTTCCGCTGCCGCGCATTCGGTTACTGTGCGGACCGTCCTGGCGGAAGGGCGCCGTTCCGCTCCGGCTAGCTGGCCTGATCCAGATGCAGATAGAGCTCGCTGAACCCGGATTCGGCGCGCAGTCGCTCCCAGTCGGGGATTCTGACGAACTTCCGGTCGCGCACGATCAATCCTTCCTCCTCCAGCGCCCTGAGGCTGCGATTGACGTGAACCGAGGTGAGGCCGGCCGCATCGGCGAGCTGTTCCTGGGTCATCGGAAGGGTGTAGCCCTCCTCATCGCCCAGGCCAGCCAGCTTCAGGCGCTTGGCGAATTCGCAAAGCAGATGTGCAAGCCTTTTCTTGGCGGGTCGCCGGCCCACGTTCATCACCCATTCGCGATAGATCGAGGCGTCGATCAGCGTATCGATCCACAGGGCGCGTCCCACGCGCGGATGCGCTTCGATCAATGCGACGATTTCTCGGATCGGGATCGCGGCGACCTCGCAGCGGGTCAGCGTCTGCACATTGTGATCGGCGACCTTGAGAAGCGACCCCTCAAGGTCGATGAAGTCACCGGGCACGTGAAAGCTCACGATCTGGCGCGCGCCGTCCTGGGTCAGCTTTTGCCGGAATGCGAAACCCTCGAGGATCAGCGTGCTTTCGGTGGTGCGGGCGCCTTCCCGGACAATATAGTCGCCGGCCTCGAAAAGCCTCCTCCTGAAACTCAGCGAACCAAGAGCCTTCCTGTCGAGTTCGTCGAGAGCCGCACGCCCTTCGATCTTGCGAACCATTCGTTCCAGCACCGGATGACTAAGCAAGTATTTACTCCCGTCTTGAAGTTGCGCGGGAGCACATAATATCCCTCAGTCGTCGACGCGCTTCGTTGTGCCGGCGATAAACAAACCTAACATAGAATCCCGAAGAAGAATGATTTATTTTTTGTGCGATCGATTTTGCCGTGATCTGCTATCGTAGCAGAAATCGGCTGCAATCGATTTGAAGGCCGGTTGGCGGTTCGATTTTCTCAAGTGCGAAAGGCGTACTTGTGAAATCTCAAGGCGGCCGCTCTCGAAAAAAGCCGCTGTCCTACAGGGGCGTTGTGCGCCATATTCCCGCTTATGGTCTCGGTCCCTCTATACGCGCGCGCCTCCCCGCTCCCTGGCGGGGCTCCGCGCGCACGGGGGCGTGCGTGCGCGTTGAGGTGCGACTTTAGTGCGACCTTCGTCGGTTTTCCGTGCTTTCGCCCGGCAACCCTCTTCGGCGGCGGCACCCCCTTGCGCCCCCCGTTCGCAGCGCCGATGTAAGGGACGGGCAAAAAGCAACAAACGAGACATTCCCAAATGCACCCCCTGAATGGCCAGATGACCGTCGATCCCGTGACCGGCGCTCTCGTTCCGATCGTCATCGAACAGTCGAGCCGCGGCGAGCGCAGCTTCGACATCTATTCGCGCCTGCTGCGCGAGCGCATCGTGTTCGTGACCGGTCCGGTCGAGGATCACATGGCCTCGCTCATCACCGCCCAGCTGCTCTTCCTCGAGTCCGAGAACCCGAAGAAGGACATCTGGATGTACATCAACTCGCCGGGCGGCGTGGTGACTGCCGGCATGGCGATCCACGATACCATGCAGTACATCCGCCCGCGCGTCGGCACCGTCTGCATCGGCCAGGCGGCGTCGATGGGGTCGTTCCTGCTCGCTTCGGGCGAGCCCGGCCTGCGAGTCGCGCTGACCAACGCGCGGATCATGGTTCACCAGCCGTCGGGCGGCGCACAGGGCATGGCGTCGGATATCGAGATCCAGGCCAAGGAAATCCTGCGCATCCGCCAGCGGATGAACGAGCTGTACGCGAAATACACCGGCCAGCCGCTGGAGAAGATCGAGAAGGCGATGGATCGCGATACCTTCCTTCAGGCGGACGAGGCGAAGGCCTTCGGCATCGTCGATGAAGTGTATGAAAAGCGCCCCACTCCGGCGGAAGATGCTCCGTCAGCGGCAACTTAACGCTTTTTCTCTAGTTTTTATCGGAGGGTGGGCGCGGCCGGCAGCGCCCCCCGAAAGCGGGATGAACCGCACCCGATTTTGGATTGCCGGATGGTACCCCGCGTGTAGGATGGCGGGTGATTTAGCGCGTCCCTGTGGCGCCAAGGATGGAATGAATGCCTAATCTCCACGGCGGTGATTCGAAGAGCACGCTCTATTGCTCGTTCTGCGGCAAGAGCCAGCACGAGGTCCGCAAGCTGATCGCGGGACCGACCGTGTTCATCTGCGACGAGTGCGTCGAGCTCTGCAACGACATCATCCGTGAGGAGACCAAGTCCGCGCTGGTCTCGAAGAAGGACGGCGGCGTGCCGACGCCGCAGGAAATCTGCGACGTGCTCGACGATTATGTGATCGGGCAGAAGCAGGCCAAGCGCGTGCTTTCGGTCGCGGTGCACAATCACTACAAGCGGCTCAACCACGGCGCCAAGGGCGCCGATGTCGAGCTGGCGAAGAGCAACATCCTGCTCGTCGGCCCCACCGGCTGCGGCAAGACGCTGCTCGCGCAGACGCTGGCGCGCATCCTCGACGTGCCGTTCACCATGGCGGACGCCACGACGCTTACCGAAGCGGGCTATGTCGGCGAGGATGTCGAGAATATCATCCTGAAGCTGCTCCAGGCGTCGGACTATAACGTCGAGCGGGCGCAGCGCGGCATCGTCTATATCGACGAGATCGACAAGATCAGCCGCAAGGCCGAGAATCCGTCGATCACCCGCGACGTGTCGGGCGAGGGCGTGCAGCAGGCGCTGCTCAAGCTGATGGAAGGCACCACCGCGAGCGTTCCGCCGCAGGGCGGCCGCAAGCATCCGCAGCAGGAGTTCCTGCAGGTCGATACGACCAACATCCTGTTCATCTGCGGCGGCGCCTTCTCGGGGCTCGAGAAGATCATCGGCGATCGCCTGCAGGGCAAGTCGATCGGCTTCGGCGCCTATGTCGCCGCTCCTGAGGAGCGTCGCACCGGCGAAACGCTGCGCCAGGTCGAGCCCGAGGATCTGCTCAAATTCGGCCTGATCCCCGAATTCGTCGGCCGTCTGCCCGTGATCGCGACGCTCGAGGACCTCGACAACGAGGCGCTGGTGAAGATCCTCACCGAACCGAAGAACGCACTGGTGAAGCAATATCAGAAGCTGTTCGACATGGAATCGGTGAAGCTCGGCTTCAACGACGACGCGCTGGTCGCGGTCGCCAAGAAGGCGATCGAGCGCAAGACCGGCGCGCGCGGGCTGCGCTCGATCCTCGAGGGCATATTGCTCGACACCATGTTCGACCTGCCGTCGATGGACGCGGTCGACGAAGTGATGATCGACAAGGACGTGGTCGAGGGCCGCAAGGAGCCGGTCCGCGTCTATACCAAGAAGGAAAAGGCGGGCGGCGCGGCCTGACGCGCGGCTGACCTCCGATGGACCAGGAAACGGCCGGCGAGTCGCGGTATCTGCCGCTGCTCCCGGCCTTTCTCTTCTCGGCCCGCATGCCGGCGGCGGTCTATGTGCTGCTCGCCGCGCTGCTGGCGATCGTCGGGCATATGGTGCTCGGCGCCGGAGTGGCGTTGCTCCTGCCGATCCAGGCGGGGCCCGAGATCGCGATGCCGGTCGGCACTGCCGAACGGCTCGCGCTGTTCTTCACGCTGGTCGTCTTCGCCCCGGTGGTCGAAACGCTGCTGATGAGCGTGCCGCTGCTCGTGCTTACCCGCTTCACCGCGCCGGGCGTTGCCGCTGTGGCCAGTGCGATCGGCTGGGGCGTGGTTCACAGTCTCCAGGCGCCGGGGTGGGGGCTGGTGATCTGGTGGGGGTTCCTCATCTTCTCGATCGCCTTTCTGCACTGGCGGAGCCGCTCGGGCTATTGGGCCGGAATTGCAGTCGCGGCGGCGATTCATGCGCTCAACAACGCCATGCCTTCGCTGGCGCTGCTGGTGGCGAGCTGACCGCGCGGCGTCCACTCTCCCGCCACAAAGCCGCGGCACGATGCGCGCCGTGACTGCGCCCGCCCGCCTCTCCGAACCGCCGCTGACGCCGCCGTCGCGGTGGCCCGACTATCGCGGCGACTTCGGCGGCGCGTTCCTGTGGCTGCTGCTGGGGGCGCTGGTCTATGCCGCGGCACTTCCCTTCGCGGTGCGGGCGGACCCGCAGCTGGCGATCACGCCGGTACTGGGTCCCAGCGTGCAGCTGACGCCGCTGTTCGGGTTGCCGTTCGTGCTGGCGCGGCTGAAGCGCAACGGCCGTCTGCGCCGGCTGGTCTATTTCCTGCTGCTGGTGCCGCTGGCGCATGCCGCCGCCAGCTATGTCGCCTGGGCCTGGGCGGTCGAGCATTTCCGACCCTTTCCCGATGGACGCGAGTTCGTGCGAAACCTGTTCGCAGGCGCGATCGGCGGCGTCACCGGCGCGACGCTCAGCTTCGCGGTGCTGCCGTTCCTGGCGCTGGTGCCGCGGCGGCGGGCCAGCGTCTGGAAGGCGGCGTTCGCGACGCTGCTGCTCGGCACGGTCGGCGCCTATGGCATGGCCTGGGGATTACGCTGGACAAACGCGCTACGGACGATGGCTCCGAACGATCTGGTGCTGTGGCTCGAATGCGTGCACCTGCCGTGGCAGGTGGGATTCGCCGCGAGCCTCGCCTGGCTGATGCCGATCCCGCCGAAGCTGTTCCGGATCGAAGTGGCGCAGCCGCGCTAGTCGGCGCGGAGGCCCGACCAGTCGATCGCGCCGAGCACGGCTTGCCCGGCAGACGATTCGTCGTTGGCGGCAGGCCAGGTCGCGCGATATTTGATCGCCCAGCGCGAGCCCTGCGGGCAATAGACATACACGTCGGAGACAACGGGCGTCGGCGCGCCTCCCACCGTCGCCTTCATCGTGAAGCGGGCGTGATCGGCCGCGTCCGCGGGCGCTCCGCCCGGCGCAGGCGCCTTGTACCGCCAGACTTCCCGTGCGTCCTGCTGGCCGTTCCGAAGCGCCGCGACGGCGCCTTCGAACTCGGCGGCGCAACCGCCCTGCGGCACATAGAGATAGACGCTCACCAAGCCGGCCAATCCGTTTGCATCGCGGCGCACATAGCTGACGCTCCAATCGTCCGCCCCATATGCCCGCACGGTTCCGCGACGATATTCGCCGGCCGCTTCGGGAAATTGAACGTCCACGCCAGGCGGGGACCAGGGGCCGGGCGGCGCCGAAATCTCGCGCACCTGCTGCGCTGCCGCCGGAACGGCGAGGGTCGAGGCGAAGCCGGCCGCAAGCGCGAGCCGGAGTAGGAAGCGCTTCGGCATCATCATTGCCCTCCTGCCTGCCGCTGCTGCCGCAGCCGCTCGAGCGCCGGAGAGTGGCGCAAGAGCTTCGCGTGCGGATCGATCACCACATGAGCGCCTTCGGGCACGGCGATGCTGCCGCTGCCGCCGGTCATCGCCAGCCGCTCGATCCGGTCATCGATCTGCACCTCGACCGGAAGCGGGAAGGGCAGGTTTGCCGGAGCGCGCCATTTGAGCAGCAGCCGGTCGCCGCGCCGTTCGGAAATCAGCTCGGGCAGTTCGGCCTGACGCAGATAGACGTCGAAGAACCAGCCATAGTCGGTGCCCGTCACCTGATTGACGATCGCGACATAATCCTCGGTCGAGCCGAAGCGCGGCGCGAAATTGCCGGGCTGCGGATCAGGGCGGCCGTAGACCAGCCGGCGCGTGGCTTCCCAGAACGCATCGTCGCCGATGGTGTGGCGCAGCGTGTGGAGCACCCAGGCGGCCTTGCTGTAGATGTCGCCACCCGGGCCTCCGGTCTCCTCGCGATAGACCTCTTCCTCGGTCCGAACTTCGCCCGAAACGATCGGGGCGCGGTTCGCGATGCCGCGGCGCAACTCGTCCATCATCACCGCATAGCGCGCGTCGCCCTCGCGCCAGCGGCCGTAGAGCGGCTGCATATAGGCGGCATAGCCTTCGTGGATCCAGTAATCGTCCCAGTTGGCGGCGGTCACCTGATTGCCGAACCACTCGTGCGCCAGCTCGTGCTGGAACAGATCGTCGAAGCCATGCGGCGTGGCGCGATAGCCGTTGCCATAGGCGTTGATCGTCTGATGCTCCATGCCGAGGTACGGCGTCTCGACCACGCCCAGCTTCTCGTCGCTCCAGGGGTAGGGGCCGACCACGGTTTCGAAGAAGTCGATGGTCGGCGCGAACTCGGCGTCGAACAGCCGCCGGGCCTGCGCCGCATGCTCGGGCAGGTGCCAGAAGCGGATCGGGAAGCTGTTGCCGAAGCGGCTGTGATACTCCGCTCCAATCTCGGCATAGGGGGCGACGTTAAGCGCCAGCGAATAGGGGTTGGGGCTGCGCGATCGCCAGTGCCAGGTCGTGCGGCCGTCGGCCAGAGTCTCGACGCCCTGGAGCGCGCCGTTGGCGGGCGCCTTCAGCCCTTCCGGAACGGTGATGTGGAGGTCGACCGCTTCGGCCTCGCCGCGGGGGAAATCGAGACAGGGCCAGTAGAGGTCGCAGCCGAAGCCCTCCGACGTGGTGCCGACCCAGGGCGCACCCGACGGCGTTCGCGCCCAGACGATGCCGTCGTCCCAAGGTGCCCGCACCGCGACGTGCGGCGTGCCCGCATAGGCGATGCGCGCGGTGACTTCCCGCCCGGAGGCGAGCGGCCGGCGCAGCGGGATCGAAAGCTGCCCCTCGGCATTGCTCCAGCTTCCGGCGGCGAGCGGACGGCCATCGATCGACACCGCCGATACCGGCAGGTTGGTGTCGAGATCGATGAGCAGCCGCGAAACCGGCCGCTCGCTCGTGAGCCTGAGCGTGGCCACGCCGGCGATCCGGTGTGCGTCTGGGAAAAGCTCGAGCGCCAGATCGGCGTGCTTCAGCCGCAGCCCTGCCTGTTCAGCCGGACGGACGCCGCCCGAGCGTTGCGTCTGCGCCGAGATCGGCGGCTCCCCGGGGCGTGGCGCCGGCACTTCCGCCTCCTGCGCCGCAGCGGGAACCGCCAGCACCGCCGCCGCGAGCCATGCGGTGCCGATCCTGCCGCGCATCAGTGCCCGCCTCCCCGCATCCGGCGGAGGAGATACTGCTGATAGGCGTCGACGCTGTCCGACTGCATCAGGATCTTCGACATCGGGTCGATCACGACATGCGCGTCTTCGGGCACGGCGATGCTGCCGCGATTGCCCTCCATCACGACTGTTTCGACCCGATCGCCGATGCGGACTTCGACCGGCAGCGGGAAGGGGCGGTCGTTCGGCGTCTTCCAACGCAGGTTCAAGCGGCCGTTTTCGCGGCTCTGCTCGAGCTCGGGCAGAGCGGCCTCATAGAGGTACACGTCGAAGAACCATTGCAGGTCGCGGCCCGCTTCCTGGTTCACGAAGCCGATGAATTCGGGCGTCGTGCGATAGAGCGGCTCGAAATTGCCGGGCCGCGGATCGGTGCGGCCGTATACCGCCAGGCGCACGGCATCGAAAAAGGCCTCGTCGCCGATCAGGTTGCGCAGCGTGTGGAGCACCCAGGCGCCTTTGCTGTAGATGTCGCCGCTCGGCCCGCTGTCGCCGCGATAGACATGGCCTGCGTCCTGCGGCTCGCCCGACACGATCGGATGCTGGTTCCGGATGCCGTTGCGCAGCGCCAGCATCATCGAGAGATAGCGGCCGTCACCCTCCCGCCACTGGCCGTAGAGCGGCTGCATGTAGCTGCCGAAGCCTTCGTGCAGCCAGAAATCGTCCCAGTTCGCTGCGGTCAGCTGGTTTGCGAACCACTCATGCGCGAATTCATGCTGAAACAGCTCGTCGAAGCCGTCGGGCGTCTTCTTGTACTCGTTGCCATAGGCGTTGATCGTCTGATGCTCCATGCCGAGATGTGGCGTTTCGACGACGCCCAGCTTCTGGTCGGCGAAGGGATAGGGGCCGATCACGCTTTCGAAGAAGTCGAGCGTAGGTGCGAACTCGGCGACCAGTTCGCGGGCGCGCTCGTCGCGGCCGGGCAGGTGCCAGAAATGCATCGGAATGCTGTTGCCGAAGCGGCTGGCATAGGTGCCCGAAATCTCTTCATAGGGCGCGACGTTCAGCGTGATGCCATAGATCGTCGGATTGGTGGCGTGCCAGCTCCAGGTCGAGCGCCCGTCCGCGAGCCGCTCGACGCCGCGGAAAACGCCGTTCGCCGGAGCGCTCAGCCCTTCCGGCACAGTGATGTGCAGGTCGACGAAATCGGGCTCGTAGGTCGGATAGTCGATGCATGGCCACAGGAGGTCGCAGCCCTGCATCTGGAATGCGGTCGCCACCCAGGGCTTGCCCTCGGGCGTCTGCGACCAGACGAAGCCGCCTTCCCAGGGCGCGCGCACCGCGACGTGCGGCGTTCCGGCATAGGCGATCGTCGCTTCGAACGCGCGGCCGGCGGGAATGGTGGCGGGCAGACGGATCGACAGCCGACCTTCGGGGTTCTCCCATGCGCTCTCGGGAAGCGGCGTGCCGTCGATCGAGATCGCCGACACCGGCAGGTTGGGATCGAGGTCGACGACGAGCGTCTCGAGCGGATCGGTTGCGGTGAAGCGCAGCTTCGCCACACCGGCGATCGATTCGCGCTCCGGAAAGACTTCGAACGACAGCTCGGCCGAATCGAACCGCAGCTTTTCCTGTGCCGGGTCGAGCGGCGCGCCGGAACGCGCGGTCTGTTCGGTCAGCGGCGGCTGGCCCGGATCGGCGGCGTAGGCGGCCGGCGCGGTGCTGGCGAGCAGCAGCAGCGCGGCGGATGCGGTGCGGCGGAAGAGATCGGTACGAATGGTCATTCTCCAGAAGATGTCATGCGAGCGTGATGCTCAGCGTTTCCAGGGTGAGCTGGTGGTCCATCTGCCCCCGCTCGTTTGATGCGGTTATCCGGCGCGGCCAGCGGAGCCCATGGTCGGCGATCTCGCCTTCGAGCCCGTAGCGCAGCAGGCGCGGCCCGCCGCCGTAGCCCACGCCCGCGGCATAATAGCCTGCGATCACTGTGCCGGACGGCGCGACTTCGAAGTCGATCGGCGGAAATCCAGGCTTTTCGGAATGGAGGCGGTCGCCGACGATGCTCGTCTCGCTTCGGCCGAGCAAAAGATAGCCATAGAAGCCATATTCTGCACGAATGGCCGCGACCTTCTGTTCGCTCAGCGTCCGTGGCTCGCGCCGCCCGTCTCCCGCCGTGCCGCCTGCGGGGCCGATGATGGTGTGGAGGACCTCCGCCTCACCCTCGTATCTCTCTTCGATCTCGATCCGTCCGAACGGCTCGATCGACGTTCGGACGGCGATGGTATTGAGGCCTCTCTCGGTCATATAGCCATAGGTGCCGGTCCAGGCGATCGCCCGCACCCGTTCGATCAGCGCCCGCCCGCCGCGGGCAGCGATCGCCCGCTCGAGCAAGGTGCCTTCCTGCCGGGATCGGGGCACCGCATGCGCGGCCATCGGCAGCGTGAGACCGGCGCCGAGCAGCGCCCGCCGCGACACGAAATCTGCCGCGCGATTGATGCCTTCGACGGAACTCCCATATAGTGAGGGTAGGCCGCCCCCCTCGGGCGGTGTCGGAGTATCCATGAAGCAATCCTATCCCGTCCTGCCCCTGCGCGATATCGTCGTCTTTCCGCACATGATCGTGCCGCTGTTTGTCGGCCGCGACAAGTCGGTCGCCGCGCTCGAAGCGGCAATGGCCGATGACAAGGAGATATTCCTGGTCGCGCAGCTCGATCCGGCCGAGGACGATCCGGGCCGCGAGGATCTGTACGACACCGGGGTTTCGGCCGAGGTGCTCCAGTTGCTGAAGCTGCCCGACGGCACGGTTCGAGTGCTGGTGGCGGGCAAGGAGCGCGGATCGCTCGACGGCGTCGAGGAGCGCGAGGGATATCTCGTCGCGGAGGTGAGTCCGGTCGAGGAGGTCGTGGTCGAGGGCGCCGAAGTGCAGGCGCTGATGCGCTCGGTGATCGACCAGTTCGAAAATTACGCCAAGCTCAACCGCAAGCTGCCGGCCGAGACCGCCGTGCAGCTCGCCGAGCTGGAGGATGCGTCGCGGCTCGCCGATGCCGTCGCGGCGAACATCGCCGTGAAGGTATCCGACAAGCAGGCGCTGCTGGTCGAGCAGGATCCGCAGAAGCGGCTGGAGATGGTGTTCGCCTTCATGGAAGGCGAGCTGGGCGTGCTCCAGGTGGAGAAGAAGATCCGCAGCCGCGTGAAGCGGCAGATGGAAAAGACCCAGCGCGAATATTACCTCAACGAGCAGCTCAAGGCGATCCAGCGCGAGCTGGGCAATGAGGGCGAGGAAGGCGACGGCGACGAGATCGCCGAGCTGACCAACAAGATCGCCACGCTCAAGCTTTCCAAGGAAGCCCGCACCAAGGCGCAGGCGGAGCTCAAGAAGCTCAAGACGATGGCGCCGATGAGCGCCGAAGCGACGGTGGTGCGCAATTACCTGGACGTGCTGCTGGGGCTGCCCTGGGGCAAGAAGTCGAAGCTCAAGAGGGATCTGGTCGAGGCCGAGGAAGTGCTCGACGCGGATCACTATGGGCTCGAGAAGGTCAAGGACCGGATCATCGAATATCTCGCGGTCCAGGCGCGTACCAACAAGCTGAAGGGGCCGATTCTGTGCCTCGTCGGCCCTCCCGGCGTGGGCAAGACGAGCCTCGGCAAGTCGATCGCGAAGGCGACCGGCCGCGAATTCGTGCGCCAGTCGCTGGGCGGCGTGCGCGACGAGGCCGAGATCCGCGGCCACCGCCGCACCTATATCGGCTCGCTGCCGGGCAAGATCGTCACCAATCTGCGCAAGGCCGGCACGGGCAATCCGCTGTTCCTCCTCGACGAGATCGACAAGCTCGGTCAGGATTTCCGCGGCGACCCCGCCTCGGCGCTGCTCGAGGTGCTCGATCCCGAGCAGAACAACAAGTTCAACGACCATTATCTCGAGATCGACATCGATCTCTCGGACGTGATGTTCGTGACCACCGCGAACACGCTCAACCTGCCGCAGCCGCTGCTCGACCGCATGGAGATCATCCGGCTCGAGGGCTATACCGAGGACGAGAAGGTCGAGATCGCCGAGCGCCACCTGCTGGCCAAGCAGGTCGAGGCGCACGGGCTGAAGGAAGGCGAGTTCGAGCTGACGCAGGAAGGGCTGCGCGACCTGATCCGCTACTACACCCGTGAGGCGGGCGTCCGCACGCTCGAGCGCGAGATCGCGAAGCTCGCGCGCAAGGCGCTGCGCCGCATCCTCGAAGGAAAGGCGGAAAGCGTCGTCGTCACGCCCGAGAATCTGCACGAGTTCGCGGGCGTGCGGAAATATCGGTTCGGGCTTTCCGAGGAAGAGCATCAGATCGGCGCCGTTACCGGCCTGGCCTGGACCGAAGTGGGCGGCGAGCTGCTGACGATCGAAAGCGTCACCGTACCCGGCAAGGGCAACATCAAGACGACCGGCAAGCTGGGCGACGTGATGAAGGAATCGGTCGACGCGGCGTTCAGCTTCGTGAAGGCGCGCGCCCCCACCTATGGCATCAAGCCCAGCCTGTTCCACCGCAAGGACGTCCACGTCCATCTTCCCGAAGGTGCGGTGCCCAAGGACGGCCCTTCGGCGGGTATCGGGCTGGTAACGTCGATCGTTTCGACGCTCACCGGCGTGCCGGTGCGCCGCGAGATCGCGATGACCGGTGAAGTAACGCTGCGCGGCCGCGTGCTGCCGATCGGCGGGCTGAAGGAAAAGCTGCTGGCGGCGCTGCGCGGCGGCATCGAGACCGTGCTGATCCCGGCCGAGAACGAGAAGGATCTCGTTGAAATCCCGGCGAACATCCGGGAGGGGCTCAAAATTGTGCCGGTCAGCCATGTCGACGAAGTGCTGCGCCTGGCACTCACCGAGACGCTCGCTCCGATCGACTGGAGCGACGCCGATGAGCTCGCGGCGCATCCGCCGACGGTCGTTCAGGGCATCGGTGAGCCGCTTCCGCATTGAGGGAGCGGCAAGAGGCCTTAAATTTCCGACGGAAAACCGCGGAAATCCTTTGACAGTGCGAACTCGAACGTCCTTATTGCGTCACCGGCTGATGCCGCGACTCATTTATCAGAAACGAACGCAACAGGGGACTCCCAGGTATGAACAAGCAAGAGCTGATCGGGCAGGTTGCCGACACGTCGGGCCTCAGCAAGGGCGATGCGAGCAAGGCCGTCGAGGCGGTGTTCGACGCGATTTCCGGGGCGCTGAAGAAGGGCGACGAAGTTCGTCTGGTCGGCTTCGGCACTTTCTCCGTCAGCAAGCGCAAGGCTTCGACCGGCCGTAATCCCCGTACCGGCGAGGAAATGACGATCAAGGCGTCGAACCAGCCCAAGTTCAAGGCCGGCAAGGGCCTGAAGGATTCGGTGAACTGATCGAGTTGCGCCGGGGCTGGACAAGCACCTGGCGCTTCTCTAGAGGCTCGCCTCCCGCGCGCATGGTCAAGGCCTTCCGCGCGGCAGGTAGGGCGCGTAGCTCAGTGGTAGAGCACTGTGTTCACACCGCAGGGGTCGCAAGTTCAATCCTTGCCGCGCCCACCATCTTCGAAACGCCCGCCGGACATCCTCCGGCGGGCGTTTTCGCTTGCGCTGTACGCCCGTAGTACCGATCGCGCTGACGAGCGTGCGCATGCAGCGCGTGCTGTTCCCCGCGACGAGCGGGTGATCCAATGACCTCTGGCCGAACCAACCGCGACGCTTTCCTACTTGCTGTTGCGCATGTGCAACGCTGCTGCGGGGCACGCCATAGGTCCGTGAAATCGCCGGATCGCTGCGGGCGGGGCAACGCACGGCGGCGCATCTGTCACGCGGGCGTCACGTTCGTCACAAATTCGTCGCGAAAACGCAACGAAGCAGTCTCGAAAACCGCATCCAGCGGTCACGCCGCATCCGTAGGGGCCGCGACTGAGGTCGACAGGGGGTTCACCGAGTCGATCCGATCGCACGCGAAACCGCCACTCGGCACCGACCCGGATACGGAGAATTTATGGCCAGCTTCAAACGCCTCAGCCTCATTCTGATGACCAGCTGCGCAGGCGCCGCCCTTTCGGCGTGCGACGGCGCGACCAGCGTCGCCTCGCCCGGCGAAGGCGTGGTGATCGTCCCGGCCCCGACGCCTGCTCCGGCGCCCGCGCCGTCGCCGACGCCCACGCCGACGCCGACCCCCACCACCGGTCCGGCCGCAGCCTGCCCGACCAACACGGGCCAGGCACTCACCGACGCCGGCACGATCGGCAACTTCCGCGTCTGCCGTATTCCGGCGCTGGTGACCAACACGACGCTGCCGGCGGCAGCGGGCGTCGCCTATGAGCTGAACGGCCGCGTCAACGTGGGTATCGACCGCGGCACCACGGGCACTGCCGGGCAGTCCGGTAACCTGACGATCGAGCCGGGCGCCGTGATCTTCGCGAACACCACGCTCACCGATCCCGACTATCTGATCGTCAACCGCGGCTCGACCATCAATGCCCAGGGCACTGCGGCACGGCCGATCATCTTCACCGCGCAGGAAAACCTGACCGGCAACGTCACCGATGAAACCGAGGGTCTGTGGGGCGGCATCATCCTGGCCGGCCGCGCGCCGATCGCCGACTGCGCCACCGGCAACGATGCGGGCGGCACCAGCACGACCTGCGAAGCCACCGTCGAGGGTACCGGCAACGCGCTCTATGGCGGTAACGCGCAGGGCGACAGCTCGGGCGTGTTCCAGTACGTCCAGATCCGCTACTCGGGCACCGTCATCGGCGGCATCTCGGGCAACGAGCTGCAGGGCCTGACGCTCGCGGGCGCCGGCTCGGGCACCGTGATCGACCATGTTCAGGTCCACAACAGCTCGGACGACGGCATCGAGATCTTCGGCGGCACGTCGAACCTGCGTCACCTGGTGATCACCGGCGCCGACGATGACAGCCTCGACTATGACTCGGGCTGGCGCGGTTTCGTGCAGTTCGCGCTGCTGATCCAGGCGCAGACGATCGCTGCGGCGAACGACGACGCCTATGCCCTCGAGATCGACTCGAACGGCAACAACGATCGCCTGCCGCGCACCTATGGCCGGCTCGCGAACTTCACGGCGATCCACTATGGCTCGTCGGCTGGTCCGGGCGCCGCGATCCGCCTCCGCGGCGGCGCCGACACGGCGTTCGTGAACGGTATCGTCGTCAGCCCCAAGGCCTGCATCCAGCTGCTCGCCGACACCTCTGACCGGTCGACGGTCCGTCCGGCCGATGCCGGCCTGCAGGATGCCGGTCCGCCGACCTTCAACTCGATGTTCTTCCAGTGCTCGCCGTTCGCGATCGCCGGAACGCGTGGTTCGGGAGCTTCGGCTGTGACGATCACGGCAAGCGATGCAGAGGCCCTGCTCACTGCCGGCAGCAGCGCGAACAACGTGGCTGGCGGTACCAACGGCGTTCAGAACGGCTTCTTCCCGGGTAGCGGCGCCACCGGCGTTACCCCGACGAACGCCTCGACGCTCCCGGGCAACAACGGCTTCCTCGTCAACACGAGCTACATCGGCGCCGTCAGCGGCTCGGGTGACACGTGGTTCCAGGGTTGGACCTGCAACTCCAACCGCGCGAACTTCGGTGCGGCGAGCGGCAACTGCACGGCCCTGCCGTCCACCTAAGGCGGGACTGGAATTCGGGGGAGGCGGGCCTCGCGTTCGCTTCCCCTTTCCGTCCTTTTCTCAAACGAACCGGATAGCCCGATGAAAAACCAGCTCGCCTTTGGAAGCCTTCTGTTCCTCTCCTCGTGCCTGGTCGCGCCTGCCGCACTGGCGCAGTCGTCGGGAGCGCCTGCGCCTGCAGCGCCGCCGTCCGGTGCCGTCGTCGATCCCGCGCCCCAGCAGAACGTGCCGGAGCAGGACGCCCCTGCGGAGGAACTCGAAATCTCCGCACCCGGCGCGAGCGACATCGGCGACATCGTCGTGCGCGGCAACATTCCGAGCGTCGTGCGCGCCACGCCACAGGTGGTTTCGGTGCTTTCCGCCGCCGACATTGCCCGCACGGGCGAAGGCGACATCGCTGGCGCGCTGCAGCGCGTGACCGGCCTGAGCGTCGTCGGCAACGGCTTCGTCTATGTCCGCGGTCTTGGCGACCGCTATTCGCTTTCGCTGCTGAACGGTCTGCCGCTGCCGAGCCCCGAGCCGCTGCGCCGAGTCGTTCCGCTCGACATCTTCCCCACGAACGTCATCGCTTCATCGCTGGTGCAGAAGAGCTTCTCCGCCAACTATCCGGGCGAGTTCGGTGGCGGCGTCATCAATCTGACGACCCGCGCGACTCCCGACGAGACGTTCTTCCAGATCGGAGCCTCGGTCGGCTTCGACACGGTGACCACGAGCGAACTCGGCTATGTCCACGACGGCGGCTCCTACGACTGGACCGGCTTCGATTCAGGCGAGCGCGACGTTCCGCAGTTCGTCATCCGAGCCGGTGAGAACCAGACTCCGATCGAATCGGCGCAGGTTGCCCAGCTGACGAATGCCGAGACCACCCTCGTCCAGGCGCAGTGGCACATCCCGCCGAACTTTTCCGGAGAAGCGAGCTTCGGCACGACGGTTCCGATGGGCGGCGACGCCGAGCTCGGCATCATCGCCGGCGCCGGCATCAGCAACAGCTGGCGCACGCGCGATGCGATCCAGCAGGTGGCGATCGACGACATCGCCACGCTGGGCAGCGATTTCCGGCGGGTGACAACCGACCACCGCGCGCTGGTCAACGGCCTGCTGGGCTTCGGCCTCGAGTTCGGCGACCACCGCATCCGCGCGACGAATCTCTACATCCACGACACGCTGAAGCAGACCCGTCTCGGTCAGGGCGAGAATGAGAACAACAATCTGCTGAACGTGCAGAACACCAACTGGTTTGAGCGCCAGCTCTACACTGGCCAGCTGGTCGGCGAATTCGACTTCGGCGAATTCGATGTGGACGTGCGCGGCGCCTATGCCAACACGCAGCGCAGCTCGCCCTATGAGCGCACCTTCACCTACGTCTACAGCAGCGCCGTCGACGATTTCGTCAACGGTCTCGGCAACAATCCGTCGGGCGCGACGATCGTGTTTAGCGATCTCAACGAGGACGTGTGGGCCGGCGGCGTCGATCTGGCCTATGAGTGGCTGCTGGACACGCCGATCACCTTCTCGGCGGGCTATGCCTACACCGACACCACGCGCGACTCCTATCGCTACGAATTCGACTATGCAGTCGAGGGCGGTGGTGGCCTCGGCTTTCTCGCTTCGCAGCAGCGGCCCGATGCGCTGATCTCCGACACCAGCATCTTCCAGAACGACATCATCCTGCGGCCGCTGTCGACCTCGCTCGGTGCGCGGTCCTATGATGCGATGCTGCGGATCCACGGCGCCTATGTCCAGGCCGAGACCGAACTGTGGGACGCGCTGCGCGCCCAGGTGGGCGTGCGCTACGAATCGGCCGAGCAACAGGTGCGGCCGTCGGACAACCAGCCGGCGTCGCTTCTCGAGAACGACTATTGGCTGCCCGCGAGCACCATCACCTGGAACTTCATGGAAGACATGCAGCTGCGCCTGCATGGTTCGAAGACGATCGCCCGGCCGCAGTTTCGCGAGCTTGCGCCGCAGCTCTATTCGGACTTCGACTCCAGCCGCACCTTCTATGGCAACCCCTTCCTGGTCGACACGGAGATCTGGAACCTCGAAGCCCGCTACGAATGGTATTTCGGAAACAACGAGCGCGTTCTGGTGGCCGGTTTCTACAAGGATATCGAAAACCCGATCGAGACGGTCACCTACTTCCTGCCGGGGAGCAGCGGCCTTCAAACCAACTTCACCAATGCGCCGCGGGCCGAACTCTATGGCGTCGAGTTCGAGTTGCAGAAATATGTTCCGCTCGACTTCGTAGGCGATTTCTTCGCCTCGCGTCGCCTGCTGCTGATCGGTAACTACACCTACAGCCAGTCCGAAGTGCTGACCGACGGGCAGGTGCGCGATCCGATCACGCCCGCCAACTTCGTTCCGGCGAGCCAGGTGTTCGCTTCGGGCCTGCCGCTCGTCGGCCAGTCCGAGCATCTGGTGAACGTGCAGGTCGGCATCGAGGATACCGACACGCTGTCGCAGCTGACGCTGCTCTTCAACTATGCGAGCGACCGCATCGTCGCCCGCGGCGTGCAGAACGGTGGCGGGTCGTTGCCGCCGGTGACGGAGCGCCCCGGGCTTCGGCTCGATCTCGTTGCGCGCCAGGGCTTCGAAGTGCTGGGCGGCTCGTTCGAGATCAAGTTCGAGGCGCGCAACCTGACCGGCGAGGACTTTGAGGAGTTCCAGGATTTCGGCGACGCCGGACGGGTGGAGACGAACACCTATCGGCTCGGCCGCGTCTTCTCGCTTGGGGTCAGCACGACCTTCTGAGCGACGGTACCAAGAGGGGGAGGGGGGCTCCGGACGCATGTCCGGAGCCCCTTCTTTTTGACTCCGGGCGGGGAACGGACGCCGCGGCGCTTCGGGCGCTCAGGACCAGGGGCGCTCACGAAACCACTTGGTGATCACGTATTTCGTGCCCGCGCGCACCTTCATCGCGTGGTGGAGCGTCGAAGGATTCGGCGTACCGTTCGGCCGCAGATTGTTCCAGGCGAGCAGCTTCCCCGTTTCCGGCTGCACCGTTTTGTCGATCGCCTTGAAGCGCGTGGCGCCCCCGGCATCGGGCTCGTTGAGATAGAGCATCACGGTCCAGGTGCGCTGGCCCGCAACGCTGCAGAAACGTTCGAAATCGACGCCGGCCGGCTCGAAATAGTCGGTGTGCGCCTTGAATTCCTGGCCGACCGCATAGCGCTGGCCCTGGATCGGTTCGCCATGCGCGCCGTCGAGCCCGATGAATTCCAGGATTCGACGTTCGACTTCGCCGACGTGCGGGTCGCCGGAATCGAGATCGCAGGTTTCGCTGGTGCGAAAACGGTCGTCGCCGTTCGGATCGGAGATGGTCGAGGGGCGGCGCTGCGCGTCTATCTGGCGCATGATCTCGGCGCACAGCCGGGCATCCAGGAAGCGCTTGGCGATGAACAGAGTCAGTTTCGGATTCGGAACGCGCTGCACGCCAGGTCGTGCGGTCAGATGGGCGACGACCGGCTCCTGCGGATAGCCCGAGCCGAAGTTGGGGCGTGTCGCGGAATCGGGCGCTGCGGCTGTTTCGAGCATGACTTGATTCTGCCAAATCCTGCCGTCCGGCGCTACCCGTGTCCGCCGTATCGTTTTTGTCACACGGTTGTAGCCTCCTCGTAAGACAAGGGTCACATCGCCCGGATTCGAGCGGTGAAAAGGGGAACGCGATGCAAGGGGAAGCCGAGGCGCCCGAGCGCGCCGACACATGGCTCGACGCTCCTTCGGGCGCGATGCCGCAGTTCGCGCCGCTGAACTGTGCCTCGGCCGGAATGGCCGAGGCTGAGGGCTTGCTCGTCGCGCTGCTGGCCGATGCTGCGCGGCGCGGCGCCACGCATGTTCATCTGGAGCCGCAGGAGGATGCGCTGGCGGTGCGCGTGCGTGCGTCTGGCCTTCTCGTCGAAGTGCTCCGGCTTGGGCCGGCCGAAGGCGATGCGCTGGTCCGCGACCTCGACATGATGGCGAGATTCGAGCCCGATCTGAACGGCACCCGACGGGGCCACATTTGTTGCTCGGCACGATCCGACCTGCCGGAGGCGGCCGTCACGGCGCTTCGCGTCCGCACCGGAGAGCGCATCGTCCTGCGGCTCGAGGGCGCCGGGGCGAATGCCCGAGGCAGGCCATTGGTTGCGCTCGGCATGCCGCCGGCGCAGGCGGGACGGATCGCCGCTGCGCTGGATCGCCGCGCGGGCCTGGTGATCGTGAGCGGACCGGCAGGTTCGGGCCGAAGCACCACCTTGCGTGCAATGCTGCAGAGCCTGGACCGGAGCGCTCGCGACGTCGTTGCGATCGAGGAAAATTTCGCACCCGCGCTCGAGGGGGTCAGTCAGATCGCGGCGGCCGGAGACACCGCCGGGCGGCTGCGGGCGCTGCTTCCGCAGGATCCGGACGTGGTGGTGGTCGAGAATCTCGACGATCGGGCATCGGTTCTGGTGGCCGTGCAGGCGGCGCTGGCTGGACGGCTCGTGGTGGCGAGCGTCGCAAGCGGCGACGCAGTGGAGGCGATACTGGCGTTGCGCGCCAGCACCGGCGAACCGTTTCCGCTCGCCTCGGCGCTCACGATCGTGCTGGCGCAGCGGCTGGTGCGGCGCCTGTGCGACGCCTGCCGCGAGCCGGTGCAGGCACAGGGCTCGACCTCCGCGCTCCTGGGCTTCGACCCAGGTGCAATCGTCTATTCGGCGGTGGGCTGCGCGTGTTGCGAGGGAACCGGCTATTCCGGTCTCACCGGCGTGTTCGAGGCAATCGAGGCCGATCCGCCGCTGCGCCGGCTGATTCAGGATGGCGGCGATGCGGCGATCCTGTCGCGCCATGCCTTCCTCAACGCGCCGAATCTCGGATCGGCGGCGCGGGCGCTGGTCCGCGAAGGGGTGACGACACCTGAAGAGGCAGTCCGCATCTCGCGCGGCGAGGCGCTCGTGCCGATCTGTTGATGTCGACACGGTGCATCCCCACATCAGCGCGGGAGACGCGCTTGACGCCTCGGCCATGCGCCCGCTAAGCGCGCATCCTCCACGGCGACCGTAGTTCAATTGGTCAGAGCGCCGGCTTGTGATGCCGGAAGTTGCGGGTTCAAGTCCCGTCGGTCGCCCCATTTTCTCTGCAGCAGCCCGGACCGTATAGCGTGACCACCGACTGGGGTTTCCCCGACTTCGACGATCATGAGGGCCTGCACCTCTTCACGGATCCCGCATCGGGCCTGCGCGCCGTGATCGCGGTGCACTCGACGGCGCTGGGGCCGGCGGCGGGCGGCGTGCGCTATTGGCACTATGCCGACAGCGCCGCGGCGATCACCGATGCGCTGCGGCTCTCGCGCGGGATGAGCTACAAGAATGCGATGGCCGGGCTGCCGATGGGCGGCGGCAAGGGCGTGGTACTGGCCGACAAGGCCGGCGGCGAGATCACGAGCGCGCAGCTCGAGGCGTTCGGCCGCGCCGTCGAATCGCTCTGCGGCCGCTATGTGACCGCCGAAGACGTCGGCATGTCCGAAGCGCGGATGAAGGTGATCGCGACGATGACGCGGCACGTCTCGGGGCTTCCGGTCGAGGCGGGCAGCGCGGGCGGCGATCCGGGCCCATTCACGGCGATGGGCGTCTATCTGGGCGTCAAGGCGGCTGCGCAGCGTGCGCTGGGCGTTTCGACGATGGAGGGCGTGCATGTGGCGATTCAGGGCGTCGGCAGCGTCGGCGGCGGGCTCGCACGGCTGCTCGCGAAGGACGGCGCGAAGCTGACGATCGCCGACGTGAATTCGGAGAAGGCGGCGGCGCTCGCTGCAGAGCTGGGGGCGGAAACCGCGGCGGCGGACGCAATCCTTACGATGAAGGCCGATATCGTCAGCCCGAACGCGCTCGGCGCGGTGCTGACCGAAAGCTCGATCGCGGCGCTCCAGTGCCAGGTCGTCGCGGGCGGCGCGAACAATCAGCTCGCGACTCGCGTCGACGGACGCCGGCTGCACGCGCGCGGCATCCTCTATGCGCCCGACTATGTCATCAATGCGGGCGGCATCATCAATGTCGGCCTCGAATATCTGGGGCAGGGGGACCGGGCGGAGGTCGAGGCGCGGATCGCCCGCATTCCCGAGCGGCTGACCGAAGTGTGGGACGAGAGCGAGCGCACCGGCGATCCCGAGAGCGAAGTCGCCGACCGGATCGCGCAGCGGATCATCGGCCGGGGCTGACCCGTGGCCGGAGCCGGTTGACCGGCTTGCGGTGTCAGTCGCCGGCGACCGAAAGCCGCTTCAACAGCTCCTCGACTCGCTCGCGCTGCCGCGCGGCGGCGAAGGCGATCGCCTCCGCCTCGCAATCGTCCGCCAACGTCGCGAGATGATCGGCCGCGCTGCCTCCGGTCGCCGAACGGGCGAGCTGGCTGCATTTCGCCGACAGCGCTTGCAGTTCGGCGGCATCGCGCTCGCTGAGCGGGCTGAACTCTTCGGTGAGCCGCTTGAGCGCCGGCGCCTCCAGCTCGACGGCGAAGCGCGCACCCGCGAACCGCTCATGGGCCCAGACGATGTGGCAGAAGCGAGGTTCGAGGTTGCCGACCATCAGCCAGAAGCCGGTACCGGTCGCGAGCGGCCGGTGAGTCATCAGCCGGCAACCGGTCCGCGAAATATCGAGCAGCCGGCCCGGAGTGCGCGGTTCGCCGGGGAGGCGCATCGACACCGCGGCCTTTAGCGCAAACCGCGCGTCGTGCCGCCGCTCGATCGGAAGATGTTCGGACATGGTCTTTTTTTGCGCCCCGCAGCTGGATGCGCAGCATCGGCGAGCGACCTTTCGAGACCGTCACTCAAGAAGGTGAACGCCCCATCGTCGGCGCCTCGGGGGGCGCCGTCGTGCGATTTCGCGCCGATCGTCGATCCGCAAAACCCCCGACATGGATTCCGGTGACGAACCCGGCTATTGGGCGCCCAGTATCGTGATCCACGCACTCGCCAATCCAACGCGCTTTCTGAAGCTCGCGCGACCGCTGACGCCCATCCTGTTCTGGGCGGGGGTGGCGCTTGCGCTGTTCGGCGGCTGGGCGGGGCTCACGCAAACGCCGGCCGATTATCTCCAGGGCGAGACGGTGCGCATTCTCTACATCCATGTGCCGGCGGCGTGGCTGGCGATGGGCGGGTGGAGTGGCATCGCGATCGCGAGCCTCGTCTATCTCGTCTGGCGGCATCCGCTGGCGGCGGTGGCGGGGCGGGCGATCGCGCCTGCGGGCGCGCTGTTCGCGGCGATCTGTCTCGCGACCGGATCGATCTGGGGCCGCCCGACCTGGGGCACCTGGTGGGAATGGGACGGGCGGCTCACCAGCATGCTGCTGCTGTTCTTCGTGTATCTCGCCTATATCGCGCTCGCGCGCGCCGATGCCGAGCGCGGCGGCGACGGACGGGTTCCCGCGCTGTTCGGCATCGCCGGCACGGTGCTGCTGCCGATCATCCGCTATTCGGTGGTGTGGTGGAACACGCTGCACCAGGGGCAGAGCATCGGTCTGACGCGCACCACCATCGACGATTCGATGCTGTGGCCGCTCTGGTTCACCCTGGCGGGATTCAGTCTGTTCTTCGGCGGCGTGGTGCTGATGCGGATGCGCGCCATGCTGGCGCAGGCGAAAGTAGAGGCTCGAATGAAGCGGATGGCGCGCGGATGAACCCCTGGCCCTTCGTCATCGCCGCCTATGCGGTCACTATCGGCGGCGCCGCGCTGCTCGCGCTGCTCAGCTGGCGCGCGATGCGCCGTGCCGAAGCGGCCGCCGAATCGTTGAGGAAACGGCCATGAAGGCGAAGCATCAGCGGCTCGTGCTCGGGCTGCTCGCGCTATGCGCGGTGGGCGGGGCGAGCGGGCTCGCGCTCTCCGCGTTGCGCGACGAAGCCGCCTTTTTCTATGCGCCCGCCGACGTCGCGGCGAAGGCGCCGCCTACCGACCGCGCGGTGCGGCTGGGCGGAATGGTCGAGGACGGATCGATCGAGCGCCAGTCCGACGGCGTCTCGATCCGCTTCGTCGTCACCGATGGCGTGGCGCAGGTGCCGGTGGCGTTCACTGGCGTTGCGCCGGACCTCTTCCGCGAAGGATCGGGCGTCGTTGCCGAGGGCCGGTTCCTGGCGGACGGAAGCTTCGCCGCCGACAATCTCCTCGCTAAGCATGACGAGCGCTACATGCCGCCCGAACTGGCCGGCAAGATGGACGCGATCGAGCAATGATCGCCGAAGCGGGGCTCGCCGCCCTCTGGCTCGCGGCGGCCATGGGGCTGCTCCAGTTCGCACTGGCCTGGGCGGGCGTCGCCTCCTCGCGTCAGGGCGGCGATATGGGCGGGCTCTTCCTGCTCGCGACTCGCCGGGTAGCGATCGTGCAGGGGCTGCTCGGGCTGCTCGCTTTCCTCGTCCTGATCGCGCTGTTCGTGCGGTCCGACATGTCGGTGCTGCTGGTCGCGATGAACAGCCACTCGGCCAAGCCGCTGCTCTACAAGATCGCCGGCGCCTGGGGAAATCACGAAGGCTCGATGCTGTTGTGGGTGACGGTGCTCGGCCTTGCCGGGGCGGCGATCGGCCTGATCGAGCGGCGGCTGGAGGCGCGCACGCTGGCCGCCACGCTGGGCGCACAGGCGCTGATCGCACTCGGCTTCTATGCGTTCCTGCTCTGGGCCTCCAATCCGTTCGCGCGGCTCGACCCGGCGGCGCCGCAGGGGCTGGGGCTCAATCCCTTGCTGCAGGATCCCGGCCTCGCCTTTCATCCGCCCACGCTCTACTTCGGCTATGTCGGGCTGTCGGTCGCCTTTTCCTTCGCGGTCGGAGCGCTGGTGACTCGCGATGTGGGGCCGGCGTTCGCGCGGGCGATGCGGCCCTGGGTGCTGGCGGCCTGGATCTTCCTCACCATCGGCATCACCGCCGGCAGCTACTGGGCCTATTACGAGCTCGGCTGGGGCGGCTGGTGGTTCTGGGACCCGGTGGAGAACGCGTCGCTGATGCCCTGGCTCGCGGCGACTGCGCTGCTCCATTCGGTGACGGTGCTGGCGACTCGCGATGGACTGCGTGCCTGGACGGTGATGCTGGCGGTGGTCGCCTTCTCGATGTCGATGATCGGCACCTTCCTGGTCCGTTCGGGTATCCTGACGAGCGTGCACGCCTTTGCGGTCGATCCTGAGCGCGGCACGTTCATCCTGGTGCTGCTGGCGCTGTACATCGGCGGCGCGCTCGCGCTGTTCGGGGCTCGGATCGGGACCGTGAAAGCGGGCGCCACCTTCGAGCCGGTGAGCCGCGAGGGCGCGCTGATCCTCAACAACCTCCTGCTTTCGGTGATCCTCGGCATCGTGCTGATCGGCACGCTCTATCCGCTCGTCGCCCAGGCACTGGGGGAGCAGCTGTCGGTGGGGCCGCCCTTCTTCAACAAGACCGCCGGGCCGATCGCTCTGGCGCTGGTCGCAGCGACCGCGGCGGGGCCGCTGCTGCGCTGGCGGCGCGACAGTTCGCGTGCGCTCGCGTGGCGGATGCTGCCGGCGATCGCCGCGGCCGTCCTGGCGCTGGCGGCCGTGCTGCTGGCGGCTCCGGCAACCGGGATCATGCCGCTGCTCGGCATTGCGCTGGCGGCGGGGCTTGCGGTGGCGAGCGTCGCACCCCTGTGGAAGCGCAACCTGCGGCGCACGCCGCTCTTCACCTGGGGCATGGTGATCGGTCACCTCGGCGTGGCGGTCGCGATCGTGGGCATGGCCAGCGACACCGCGTTCACGCAGGAGCGACTGGCGGCGGTGCGGGTCGGCGACGCGGTTGAGGTCGGGCCGTTCCGTGTGCGGCTGATGGAAGTGCGTCCGGCACTCGGCGAGAATTGGTCGGCGGTCGAGGCACGGCTGAACGTCGACCGCGGCGGCGACGTGCTCTTCCAGCTGACGCCGCAGCAGCGCTTTTTCTCCGCCCCGGTGACGACGACCAGCGAAGCGTCGATCGCGACGCTGTGGAACGGGCAGCTCTATGGCGTGCTCGGCGGATCGGCGGAGCAGGGGCGCTGGCAGTTGCGGCTGTGGTGGAAGCCGTTCGTCACGCTGATCTGGGCCGGCGGCGGGCTGATCGCACTGGGCGGCGCGCTGTCGCTGCTCGGCCGGGTGCGCCGCGACTGGCGCCGCGAACGGGACGGAGACTCGGAATGAGACGCGTCTTGCTCTGGCTGCCGCTGGCGGCATTCGTGGCATTGCTCGCTCTCGTCTGGAGCGGGCTGTTGTCGCCTGCCGACCGGGCGGTGGCATCGCGGATGGTGGGGCAGCCGCTGCCGGAATTCGCGCTCGAGCCGTTGCTCGCAGGCCGGCCGGGGGTCTCGTCCGCGCAATTTGCCGACGGCAAGCCCCGGCTGCTCAACATCTTCGCCAGCTGGTGCGCGCCGTGCATCGCCGAGGCGCCGCAGCTGATGGCGCTCAAGCAAGCGGG
This sequence comes from Sphingosinithalassobacter sp. LHW66-3, assembly GCF_050703275.1. Taxonomy (GTDB): domain Bacteria; phylum Pseudomonadota; class Alphaproteobacteria; order Sphingomonadales; family Sphingomonadaceae; genus Sphingomonas. The sequence goes on along the minus strand of NZ_CP193482.1, from coordinate 1,157,805 downwards.
CGTCGAGATCCAGGGCATCGCCGTGCGCGACACGGCCGAGGCGATGCGCGGCTTCCTGGCGCGCAACGGTGATCCCTACACGGCGATCGGCGACGCCTCGACGAGTGAGATCCAGCTTGCACTCGGATCGTCGGGCGTGCCCGAGACTTTCGTCGTGGACGGCAACGGCACGATCGTGGCGCAGCATATCGGCGACATTCGCGCCGAGGACGTGCCCGAGCTGCTCGAAGCACTGCGGAAAGCGGAATGACGGCGCCCGGCATCCTTTTCCGCACGCTTGGGCCGCTGGCGGCGCTTGCGGCTGCGATAGCGCCAGCGATGGCACAGACGAACACTCAGGCCGAATTTGCCTATCGCCAGCTTTCCGATCCGCGGCAGGAGGCGCAGGCAAAGGCGCTGATGAACGAGCTCCGCTGCCTCGTCTGCCAGGGCCAGTCGATCGCCGACAGCGACGCCGAAATGGCGGGCGACATGCGCGGGCTGGTGCGCGAGCGGATCGCGGCCGGCGAATCGCCCGACGACGTCCGCGAATGGCTGATCGCGCGCTACGGCGATTATGTGACCTATGATCCCCCGTGGAGCTGGGCGACAGCGCCGCTCTGGCTCACACCGCTGGCATTGCTGGCGCTGGGCGTGCTGATCGCGCGGCGGAGCTTCAGGAGGCGCCGGTCATGATCGGTTGGATTGCGCTCGCGCTGGTCGCGCTGCTGGCGGCGGTCGTCCTGTGGCTCGCCGGCTATCCGCGGCGGCTGTGGACCTTCGCGGCGACGGCGCTGATGCTCGGCGCGGCAGGCTACGCCTGGCAGGGAAGCCCCGGCCTGGCCGGCAGCACGGTCGAGGATGCAGGCAGCAGGCCCGGCATCGTCGAGCCCGACCTCGTCGCACTGCGCAACGCGATGTACGGCCAGGCGACCTTCGCGCGGGGCTATTTCGTCGCGGCCGACGCGATGACTCGGCGCGGCAACTACGACAACGCCGCCGCGGTGATGCTCGGTGCCGTGCGGACCGCGCCGCAGGACGGTTCGCTCTGGGCGGGGTTGGGACTCGCGCTGGCGCAGCGCGACGGCAACAATGTCTCTCCTCCGGCCGAGCTGGCGTTCGACCGCGCGATCGAACTGTGGCCAGAGCATCCGGGACCGCCCTTCTATCGCGGGCTCGCCCATGTCCGGGCGGGCGACTTTGCCGGTGCACGGCGCTGGTGGGCGCGCGCAGTGGAACTCACCCCCGAAGATGCCAGCTATCGCAACGATCTGGTGATGCGGCTTTTCCTGCTCGATCGCTTCCTCGAGCAATCCACGCAGGTCGAGGCACCCACGGCAGAGTCGCCGCAGGCGCGCTAACAGCGAACCCGACCTCAGCCGTCCGAGCCACGCCCGGTCTTTTCCTGCAGCGCATCGATCCGCTTCGATGCCTCCGCCTTCGACAGCGTCTCGTCGAACGGTTCGCCGGCCTCTTCGCTCAGTGTCTTGAGATAGGAGGCTTGGGCGCCCGTCATCGGCTCGTCGCCGGTGGTCCAGTCCTCGGGATCCTTCTCGGCGTTCGAGAAGGGCTCCGCCTTGGGATTGCCGTCGGCCATCGTCGTTCCTCTTCAGAATGTCGTCGATGGCCGAACGCGCAATGTTCTCAGTGTGTTCCGTTCCAGGCCTCATATTCCATGCCGAACGCCTCGGCGACTGCGGCGTGGCGGATCTTGCCGTCTGAGACGTTCAGGCCATTGGCGAGGTGGCCGTCCTCGGCCATCGCCCGCGCCGCGCCCTTGTTGGCAATCGCCAGCACGAAGGGCAACGTCGCGTTGTTGAGCGCGAAGGCGGACGTACGCGCGACTGCACCGGGCATGTTCGCGACGCAATAATGCGTCACGCCGTCGATCTCATAGACCGGATCGTCGTGCGTGGTCGCCTTCGACGTTTCGAAACATCCGCCCTGATCGATGGCGATATCGACCAGCACGCTGCCGCGCTTCATCGTCTTGAGCATGTCGCGCGTCACCAGCTTGGGAGCCGCCGCGCCCGGCACCAGCACCGCGCCGATCACCAGATGCGCCTTGGCGACCGCCGCCTCGATCGCCGCCTTGCTCGCATAGGCGGTCTTGATCTGGCTCGAAAAGAACATGTCGAGCTCGGCGAGACGGTCGTTGTTGATGTCGTAGATGGTCACGTCGGCGCGCATGCCGACCGCCATCTGCGCCGCGTTCACTCCTGCGACGCCACCGCCCAAAATTGCGACGCGCGCAGGCGCCACGCCGGGCACGCCGCCCAGCAGCACGCCGCGACCGCCCTGTTCCTTCTCCAGATAATGCGCGCCGACCTGCACCGACATGCGCCCGGCGACTTCGCTCATCGGCTTGAGCAGCGGCAGGCCGCCGCGTGCGCCGGTCACCGTTTCATAGGCGATGCAGGTGGCGCCGGACTTCACCAGCCCCTCGGTCTGCGGGCGATCGGCGGCGAGGTGGAGGTAAGTGAACAGCGTGTGCCGCGATTCGATCATCGCGATCTCCTGCGGCTGCGGCTCCTTCACCTTCACGATCATGTCGGCCTGGGCGAAGACGTCCGCCGCGGTCGGCACGATTCGCGCGCCTGCGTCGACATAATCCTGATCCTCGAAATCGATCCCGCCGCCGGCGGTCGTCTCGACGATCACCTCATGCCCCGCCGCAACGAGCTCCGCGACCGAGGGCGGCGTCAGGCCGACGCGATATTCGTGGTTCTTGATCTCCTTGGGCACACCGACGCGCATGTTCGAACCTCTCCTTGCTGTGCGCGCAGCTTAGCCGTGATCCTCGCCGCGAGTCCCTGCAAAGTTGCGCGCGTGGCTGCACTGCGGCACATGAAAGCCCTGCCCATCGCCGAAGAGAAGAGGATTTCATGCAGATTGACGCTATTGACAGCGAAATCCTGAAGCTGCTTGCCCGTGACGCGCGCGCGCCGGTCACGCAGGTCGCCGCCCAGGTCGGGTTGTCGCAATCGGCGTGCACGCGGCGAATCCAGGCGCTGGAGGCGTCGGGGCATATCCTCGGCTATGCGGCGCGGCTTGGCCACCGCCGACTCGGCTTCCGCGTCACCGCACTGGTCGACATCACCCTCGGAACCCAGGTCGAGGAGGACCTCGCCCGATTCGAACGCGCGGTCGCGGAAATCGACGGAATCGTTGAATGCGCGCTCGTTTCCGGCGGGCAGGATTATCGGCTCAAGATCGTCTGCCGCGATCTGGACGATTACGAGCGGCTCCACCGCGAACACCTCGGCCGGCTGCCCGGCGTGGTGACGATCAACAGCAGCTTTGTACTACGATCGGTGCCGACCCGGGCCGAAGCCGATGCGCTGTTCGGCCAGCAGCCGTGAATCCCCCGTGTTTCTCCGCTTGTTGCGAGTGCATGGTGCGCGTGCTAACGGCCCGCGTCCCGAGACGAAAAGAACCGGTCGCATGACCAAGTCGCATTTCACACCGGCCCGATCGCTGCACCCGTGACCGAGCAAGACGGCGCGCCCGACGCGGCGCCCGAGATCCTGCCCGATCAGCATAGCGGCCATGCACACCAGCAGGCGCTGTGGAAGCTCGCCGTCGGCGCGGTCGGCGTCGTCTTCGGCGATATCGGCACCAGCCCGCTCTATGCGTTCCGCGAAACCTTTGCGGGACATCATCCGCTCGCGCTCGATACACCGCACATCATGGGCGTCATCAGCCTGATGTTCTGGTCGATGATGATCGTGGTGACGCTCAAATACGTCACGATCATCATGCGCGCCGATAACAAGGGCGAAGGCGGCAGCCTGGCGCTGCTCGCGCTGATTTCCAGCCGCTCGGGCGAGCGTCGGTGGGCGGCGGGCATCGTGATGCTCGGCGTGTTCGCGACTGCGCTGTTCTATGGCGACAGCATGATCACTCCGGCGGTCTCCGTCCTCGGCGCGGTCGAGGGGCTGGCGGTCGCCGCTCCGCCGTTCGAACATTGGGTGGTGCCGCTGGCGGTAGTGATCCTGGTCGGCCTGTTTTCGATCCAGCGGACCGGAACGGCGCGCGTCGGCGCCTTCTTCGGGCCGGTGATGATGTTCTACTTCCTCACCATCGCCACGCTCGGGCTGATCAGCGTCGTACAGACGCCGCAGGTGCTGTGGGCGTTCTCGCCGCACTATGCCGTGATGTTCTTCGTCGACGATCCGCTTGCGGCGTTTCTGGCGCTGGGATCGGTCGTGCTCGCCGTCACCGGTGCCGAGGCGCTCTATGCCGACATGGGCCATTTCGGTCGCCGGCCGATCCGCATCTCGTGGCTGTGGTTCGTCCTGCCGGCGCTGATGGCGAACTATCTGGGACAGGGCGCGCTGCTGATCCGCGACGGCGTTCTCGCGCTCGAAAATCCTTTCTACCTGCTTGCGCCGCAGCAGCTGCAGTTGCCGCTGGTGCTCGTCGCGACGGCGGCCGCGATCATCGCTTCGCAGGCAGTGATCTCCGGCGCCTTCTCCGTGACGCAGCAGGCGATCCAGCTTGGCTTCATTCCTCGGCTGCGGATCGATCACACCAGCGCCGCGGCGGCGGGACAGATCTACATCCCGCTCATCAACTGGCTGCTGATGGTAATGGTGATTCTGCTCGTCCTCACTTTCCAGAGCTCGTCGAACCTCACCGCCGCCTATGGCATCGCCGTCACCGGCGCGATGCTGATCGACACCTGCCTGCTCGCGGTCGTGCTGTTCTTCCTGTGGAAGTGGAAGAAACGCTACGCGATCCCGCTGCTCGCGCTCTTCTTCATCGTCGATGGCGCCTATTTCGCCGCGAATCTGACGAAGGTGCCCGATGGCGGCTGGTTCCCGCTGCTGGTGGGCGTGGTGATCTTCGGTCTGCTCACCACCTGGTCCAAGGGGCGCAAGCTGATGATGGCGCGGCTGCGTGAGAGCGCGATGCCGATCAAGATCTTCATCGAAAGCGCCGCCAATTCGGCGACTCGCGTGCCCGGCACTGCCGTGTTCATGACCTCGACGCCCGAAGGCGTGCCGCACGCGCTGCTCCACAACCTCAAGCACAACAAGGTTCTGCACGAGCGCGTGGTGCTGCTCACGGTGAAGATCCTCGACGAGCCGTTCGTCGCCGAGGAGAATCGCGTCCGGATTGACGATCTCGGCAAGGGTTTCCACCGCATGGTGATCCGCTTCGGCTTCATGCAGGATGCCGACGTGCCCGCGGCGCTGAAGAAAGTGCATACTTGCGGCGACGAGTTCCGGATGATGGAAACGAGCTTCTTCCTCGCCCGCCAGACTCTGCTGCCTTCCGCCAAGCCGGGGATGATGCTGTGGCGCGAGAAGGTGTTCGCCTGGATGCTCCGCAACGCCGAAAGCGCAATGGAATTTTTCCGCCTTCCCACCAATCGGGTGGTCGAACTGGGCAGTCAGGTCGAGATTTGAGCCGCACGGCGCCGCTCATCGTGACGGCGCTGTTCGGCGGCGAGGATTTCGCCTTTCTGGACGGGCTGCGGCGGCGGCACTTCCCGCCCGAGCGCAACCTGGTGCCGGCGCATTGCACCCTCTTCCACCATCTTGCGCCCGAGCTCGGCGGGGAGCTCAAACGGCGCCTCGCGGCCGAAACGCGCGGCGTGGCTGCGCCGCGTGCGATGCTGGCGGGGCTGCTGAACCTTGGCGGCGGAGTGGCCTTCCGCATCGAATCGCCCGAGCTCGAGCAGATTCGCCACGCGCTGTCGGACGCATTCACCGGCATGCTGGTGCCGCAGGACCAGGCGGGGTGGCGGCCGCACGTAACGATCCAGAACAAGGTGGAGCCGCGAACGGCGCGGGCGCTGTTCACCGAATTGAGCGCCGGTTTCGCGCCGCGACCGCTCGCGATCGCTGGGCTGGCGAGCTGGATGTATCGTGACGGACCCTGGGAGGCCTATTCACGTCATATGTTCGCTTGACCGCCGCACGGGCCGGACCTATGTGGCGCGCTCCGCGCACGGGAACGCCTTTGCGCCTGGCGGGATGGCGGAGTAGCTCAGTTGGTTAGAGCAGCGGAATCATAATCCGCGTGTCGGGGGTTCAAGTCCCTCCTCCGCTACCATTCCTTGATCCGGAAGCTTCCAATAGCTTCCGCATTTTTCCAAAAATCGAAAGAAAAGCAGAGGGTTGCTGGTGATTCGCGTCCGCATGCGCCCATGGTCTTCCACATGCAGCCAGATTTGGTGTGGGGGTATTTTGGGGGTATTTTCGCGGAGTATCGGAAAGGAGCGATACCCCCAATGCCTCTCACGGAGATTCAGGCCCGAAATTCCAAGCCACGCGAGCGCGCCTACAAGATGGCCGACGGGGAGGGCTTATTCCTGTTCGTACAGCCGAACGGGTCAAAGTTATGGCGGATGAAGTACCGCTTCGCGGGCAAGGAGAAGTTGCTCTCGTTCGGCGCTTACCCAGATCTCGGGATAGCTGCCGCGCGCGACAAACGCACAGCCGCAAAGGCGTTGCTAGCCGAGGGCAAGGATCCAATGAAATCCAAGGGAGAAGTGATCTCGCAGGAAGGAGCCACCTTCTTCGAGGTCGCAAAGCGCTGGCATGAAAATCGAAAGAGCGCGTTGAATGCCGCGCACGCCGAACGCGTCTGGTCGCGCATGGAAAGGGACGTCTTTCCAGTCATCGGCGAGAAACTCGTGAATGAAATCACGGCACCCGACGTCCTGGCAATGATCCGCAAGATCGAAGCAAGAGGCGCGCTCGATATCAGCCGGCGTGCGAAACAAGGGGTGGGGCAAGTCTTCCAGTTCGCAATCGCGTGTGGTCTGGCCTCGAACGATCCGACGACGCATTTGCGCGGGGCTCTAAAGCCGCGACCAAGAGTGAAGCATATGAGCCGGCTGCCGCTGAGCGAGTTGCCCGCATTCATCGAGAAGCTGCATGCCTACCAGGAAGAGGGCGAACGACGGTCCGCGATCACCCGTGACGCAGTTCTCTTTGCGCTCCTGACTTGGGTTCGAACCAAGGAACTGCGTTTCGCCGCCAAATCCGAGTTTGAAGACGTGGGCGGAAAATCACCTGTCTGGAGGATACCAGCCGAGCGAATGAAGATGGGACGAGAGCATTTGGTACCCCTCTCGCAGCAGGCAACGCACATAGCGAAATCCATGATAGCAGCAGCGCCTGGCGAGTTTCTCTTCCCGGGCAACGGCCCGAACAAGCCGCTCTCAGAGAACACAATGATCTACGCGCTCTATCGCCTCGGATACCACAGTCGCCAAACCGTACACGGCTTCCGGGGCTTGGCGAGCACTTGGGCCAATGAGCAGTTGGTCGAGTTCGGTAAGCCGCCCATGTGGATCAGGAAATACCATGAGGATTGGGTCGAACTACAACTCGCGCATTCGGAGAAAAACGACGTGCGTGGAGCTTACAATGCCGCTGAATACCTGGCTCCTCGGCGCCGGATGATGCAGGACTGGGCTGACTATCTGAGCGGCGGGAAGGTGATCGACATCAAGAAGGCAGGGAAGCGCGCAGCCTGATAACTATGGCTTCGATCAGACCGGTCCAATCCAGTCTGCGCGCAAACGATCTCGACCTGCGACAATCCCCTCGACAATCACCGCTGATCCGACGAATTCGCATTCGGGTTCTTCGCTCTCGATGATCCAGACGACGTCGTCTGTCGTGGTCAGGAACATCCCGCGTCTACCGCGGCTTAAAATTCCCGAGACGCGTATTCGACCCGCGCTCACAACGCCCCCCGTTCAAAAATGCCAATGGCGCAGCACTTCGCGCACATAGGCCGGCGTCTCGCCATTGCGAGGAATACCGCCTGCGCGCTCGACGGCACCTGGACCTGCGTTGTAGGCAGCGAGGGCCAGATGAACCACCCCGAACTTGTCCAGCATCTGGCGTAGGTATCGGGCCGCACCCAAGATGTTCGCCTTGGGATCGAAGCGATTTGAAACGCCAAGGTCCCGCGCTGTCCCTGGCATCAATTGCCCCAAACCTGCGGCTCCGGCCTTGCTGATGGCCATGGGATTATATCGTGATTCCGTCCATACAAGAGCGTCGAGAAGGCCGCTTGGTAGCGAGTATTGAGCCTCAGCAGCGTAAACATGAGGAAGGTAGCTTGCCCGACGGAAGCCCGATGGCGCGCTGCTCGGGGGCTTTGGATATCGATAAGGCAGATAGGTTCGACCAGCATCGGTAGCCGGCGGCTCGGACGAGCCCGCTGGAGGAATTCTCCAAATGCCGTGTTCGACGAGAAGAAAGCCATCACTCCCTTCTGCGACGCGGAAGCCATCGGTCGTCGACTCCGAGGCAACGGTCATCTGAGGGGGCTCCAGTTCCTGCGCGTGAGCGGGGAGGACGAACCAAAATCCTGCCGTTGCCACTGCGGCTACTGCCCATTTCAGTCTCATTCCCGAATCCTTTGTTGGTCGAATCGGGAAAGAACATATATAGAACATATGATGTAGGAAAATGAAACGTCAGCGACGCAGAGCGGAGGCTGCGCGGGTGGAGGCACGTTACGATGGAGATGCCCCCCATGCACCAACACCGATCATCCCAATTCCAAGGCATGCAATTGGAAACCCGCGCACGCAAGATAGTCGAGCAGCTGGGCGGCACCTGGTCGCGTTCGCGCGGGATGTGCTGCTGCCCGGCCCACGACGACCGCACTCCTTCGCTAAGCATCACGCTCGGAAAGCGCGCAATCCTAGTTCATTGCTTTGCCGGTTGCACGAACGAGGCGGTGATAGAAGCCATGGCCGGGCACGGAATACGAATTGCAGACCTGTTCGATGGGACGAGTGATCCGATCGTGACCGAACCGCGCGAGGAAGTCGCCAATCGCAATGCCCTGAGGCTCTGGCGTGAGGCATCGACCATCGCCGGTAGCCCTGTCGAGCGATACCTCGAGACCAGAGGTATCACGATTTCGTCGACCGAGCTGCGTTTCCACCCGCGCATGCCTCTGGGGCCAAAAGGTGCTGTCCGGTTTCTTCCCGCGATGGTCGCGGCCGTGCGCAATGATGCCGGGATTCTGGCGCTGCATCGCTCCTTCCTCGACCTCGACAAAACCAGCTTGGCTTCTTTCGATCAGCCCAGGCGTGCGTTAGGCAGTCCCGGTTCTGGCGCCGTGCGTTTCGCGTATCCGGAAGGGGGACGCCTTGGCCTCGCAGAAGGAAACGAAACGGCCCTCTCAGCGATGCAAATGTTCAATGTTCCCTGCTGGGCGACGCTGGGAAACGAACGTTTCGGTCTGGCCACAATCCCGGAATCGGTGCGGCAGCTGTATCTCTTTGTCGACAATGATGCGGGCGGGCGCCTTGCTGAAGAGCGCGCGCGAAAGGCCTACGCTTGCGGAGGGCGGCTGATTGTCACCAGGCGTCCGCAGCAGACCGGCGATGATTGGAATGATGTGCTTATGCGCTCAGTCCGAGCTGCGGTCTGAATGTCGGTGAGAGGAAAGCGGGCTTGGGGCCTTGTGAGGCCCCCGGACGGATCCATCCGAACGGACACCCGGACAAACCCAGGGCCTCTTCAGGAGGTCTCTCATGTCACATGCAAATACCGCTTTCGCATTCTCCGATCCAGCCGAGCCGCAAGTGTTGGCAGCGGCGAGGGCGCTGGCCGCGCGGCTCGCTGCAGATCAAGCAATCTCACGGCTCACTGTGAATGCAACAATGGCCGATCACTTCGGCGGTAGCGACGCCGAAGGACTCTGGTCCGTACGTGATACCCATGCCGCACTTGAATTGGCGCAGGTGCTTTTCCTGGCGCAGGCAACCGAATTCTCACCTGCGATGTCATCCAGCTTCGCCGATGAGGCATTCACGCACTTCGAACGCCTGGTCCCCACCCAGTCCAACCGGAGCGACGAGCAGATCGAGTGGCAACAATTCGCAACGCCGCCCCGTTTGGCCTGGATGGCTGCAAAGGCATCCGCGATTTCTGCCAATGAACTGGTTCTCGAACCTTCGGCCGGGACCGGGATGCTGGGCGTATGGGCGGCAAAGGCCGCTGCGCGTCTTGCTCTCAACGAGATATCGCCGCTGCGCCGCGAATGCCTGGGCGCCGTGTTTCCGGATGCGACAGTCACGGGATTTGACGGCGAATTGATCGACGAACTTCTTTCGCCCGACGTGGGTCCGAGCGTGGTGCTGATGAACCCGCCCTATTCACACGGTATCGAGAGGGGCCACGATAGTCGCACTGGCGATCGCCATTTGCGTTCTGCCTGGAAGCGCCTTCTGCCCGGTGGCCGCCTGGTCGCAGTGATGCCCGAATGGTTCGAGCTTCCGAAGTTCCTCGCCGGGATTGCCGGTCCCGTTTCATTGCGCCTCAACGCGACGATCGAGCGAGGTTTCGTCAAGCAGGGCACATCAATCTCTACCCGGCTCCTGGTTCTCGACAAGGCTGATGATGGTACCAGCCCGATCATCGCCCAGCCTGGAAACTTTGCCGAGCTTCATCTGCTGATCGATATGCTGCCTGAACGGGTAAGCCTGCCCGCCGAGCCCAGCATCGGCATCAAGCCAGCCTTGCCGCTTCGATTGGTGGCGAACAGGACAAAACCGGCTCCACTTAAGGTCCATCCAGCCGCTGCGGCGCCGTCGATACTGCCGCTTGAATTTACTCCGCTCGAAGCACCTGCGCCGATCGAAAGCCAGGTTGGGCATTATTTGCCTTACCGACCGAGCCGGATCTCAATTGCAAATGCGGTCTCCCACCCGACACCGCTGGTAGAATCCGTCGCGATGGGTTCGATAACCGCACCCGTGCCGGAAGTGGTGCCTCAGCTTCCTTCGAGTATCATTGCTGAAGGCGTCTTATCCGCAGCGCAAGTCGAGACCCTGATCTATGCCGCAAGCGCCCATGCCCGCGATCTGCCGGGCCGGTTCGAGCCCGACGACAAGGGCTGCGCCCTCAAGGCGAGCGCCGAGGGGCGCGCCTACCGCATGGGCTACTTTCTTGGGGACGGAACTGGTGCAGGCAAAGGCCGGCAAGTCGCATCCGTCATCCTCGACCGGTGGGTGAGGGGTGATCGGCGCCACATATGGATTTCCAAGAACGAAGCTTTGCTCGAAGACGCCCGCCGCGACTGGAGCGCGCTCGGTGGCCTTCCCATCGACATTCAGCCGCTCGGCCAGTGGAAGCTCGGTGTCCCGATCGGGATGCGCGAGGGCATACTCTTCGTTACTTATCCGACACTGCGCTCGGGCCGCAGCGACGCGACCCGGCTCGAGCAGATCCTCGAATGGGCAGGGGAGGACTTCGACGGGCTCATCGTCTTTGACGAGGCCCATGCGATGGCCAACGCCGCTGGCGGGGAGGGCACACGTGGCAAGGTCAAGGGATCGGAGCAGGGCATCGCCGGTGTTCGTATCCAGAATCTGCTGCCACGCGCCCGCGTGCTCTACGCATCGGCGACCGGGGCATCCGACGTCAATAATCTCGCCTATGCGACCCGTCTTGGCCTGTGGGGTCCCGAGACGGCTTTTGCCAATCGCGAAGCCTTCGTCGCGGACATCCGCGATGGCGGTATCGCTGCAATGGAACTGGTCGCGCGCGATCTGAAGTCACTGGGGCTGTATGCGGCGAGGGCCCTTTCATTCGCCGGAGTTGAGTACGAGATTCTCGAGCATTGCCTGACCCCCGACCAGGTAACGGTTTATGACGCTTATGCAGACGCTTGGGCAATCATACATGCCAACCTGCGCGAGGCACTCGAGGCAACCCGGATCGTCGACACTGATAGTGGCGAAACCCTCAATTCAGGTGCCAAATCGGCTGCGTTTTCGGTGTTTGAAGGCACCAAGCAGCGCTTCTTCGCGCAGCTCCTTCTATCCATGAAGCTGCCGAGCCTGCTGCCTGCGATTGATACGGCACTTGCCGACGGCAACGCTGTTGTAGTGCAACTCGTCTCGACCGCCGAAGCCATGCTCAACCGCCGCCTCGCTGATCTCTCCGATGCGGAACGTGAAGCACTCGAAATCGATCTCTCCCCTCGCGAATACGTGGTCGATTACCTCACCAAAAGCTTTCCGGTTCGGTTGATGGCGGTGTTCACGGACGAGAATGGCAATGCCCGGTCCGAACCGATGAGTGATGAGAATGGTGCTCCTGTTCTCTGTCGTTCGGCGCTTGCCGCGCGCGACCGCATGATCGAGCAGCTCTGTGCCTTGCCGCCGATCGCGACGGCGCTCGATGCGATCATCGAACGGTTCGGTGTCGATCAGGTCGCTGAAGTCACCGGCCGTACTCGCCGCCTGATCGTCGGGCGCGATGGACGCCAGATGCTCCAGTCGCGCTCTCCGCGCTCCAATGTCGCCGAAACGCGAGATTTTATGGACGGGACAAAGCGGATTCTGGTTTTCTCTGATGCCGGTGGCACCGGCCGCAGTTATCATGCCGACCTTGCGGCAAAGAACCAGATGCGCCGGGTCCACTTCCTGCTTGAGCCGGGCTGGCGGGCCGATGCCGCAATTCAGGGCCTTGGCCGTACCAACCGCACCAATCAGGCGTCGGCCCCGCTGTTCCGCCCGGTGACCACCGACGTGCGTGGCGAACGTCGGTTTATATCGACCATTGCACGTCGGCTCGACAGTCTCGGGGCACTGACCCGAGGGCAGCGCCAGACAGGTGGGCAGAACCTCTTCGATCCTGCCGACAATCTCGAGAGCACCTACGCCAAGGAAGCGCTCCATCGCTGGTTCGGCCTGTTGTTCGCAGGCAAGCTGGAAGCCGTTACGCTTTCTCGGTTTGAGGAATTGAGCGGGCTCAGGGTCGAAGGGCCCGACGGCGGGATGGTCGATGACCTGCCAACAATCCAGCGCTGGCTCAATCGCATCCTCGCGTTGCCGATTGCTTTGCAAAACGGCATATTTGACGAGTTTCTCGGCCTCGTCGAAGCGCGGATCGATGCAGCACGCCAGGCCGGCACGCTCGACATTGGGGTCGAGACCATTGCGGTGGAGCATTACGAGGTGCTGACCGATACGCTACTGCGCACCGATCCGCTGTCGGGCGCGACTACGCATCTCCTGGAACTCGAGATCGCCCGCGCGCTCAAGCCTTTGCGTCTCGAACGCCTCGAGGAGCTCTACGGCTTTTCACGCGCGCGTCAGCAGCTTCTGCGTAATACGCGCTCAGGCCGGATCGGGCTGCTTATCCCAGCGCGCAGCCTGCTCACAGACGAAGGTATGCGGGTGGCCCGTTTCGAGCTTGTCCGCCCCTTGAAACACGGACACATCACTGCCGATCAACTCGAAGAGAGCAACTGGGAAGCGGTGGACCCAACCGAATTTCAGCGCCTGTGGCAGGCGGAGGTCGATGACGCCGCATCAAATCACAAGCGCGAGCGACTGCATCTTGCAACCGGCCTGCTGCTTCCGGTGTGGGACAAACTACCTTCCGACTATGTTCGGGTCAGCCGGATCTCGGCGCGAGACGGACGCTCGCTGTTAGGTCGGGAGGTTCCGCTTCATTGCGTGCCCGAACTGTGCCAAGCGCTTGGGCTCGAAGACGAACATGCCTTTTCGGCAGAGCAAATCGTCGATGCGGTGCTCGGCACAGGGCGACCGATGCAAATCAAAAGTCGCGAAGCGCTTACGCTCAAGCGCAGCCTCGTGAATGGCGCGCAGCGGCTCGAACTGGCTGGTTGGTCCGCGTCGCGCCTCGACTGGTACAAGGCACATGGGTGCTTCACCGAGATAATACGCTATCAGACGCGACTCTTCGTCCCGACGACGAGCGCTATGGCGGTCTTGGCGCGGCTTGCAGGCCAAATTTGACGTATCTTGCCAAATGGCATTAAAGATGATATATGCTGCCATATGGAGAATAGTCATGTTGGCTTTGCAACCCGTTGATACCGTCCCCCACGCCTTCCGGCCCGATCCTGTAACCCAACAGGAAGCAGCGGCGATGTTCCGCGCCGTGCTGAATCTGTTTGGGAAATGGGAACTGACCGACGAACAAGCCGCGACTTTGCTCGACATGCCGCTTCGCTCCTATCGCCGGTGGAAGGCTGAGGGTGCAGGCCGTGTCTCGCGCGATGGCGCGGCGCGGCTCTCCAACCTGATGGGTATCCACAAGGCGCTGAGGATCATCTTTTCCGAAGCCCAGCGTGGCTACGCCTGGATCAAGGCAGGTAACGCCGCCTTTGCCGGAGCGAGTGCGCTCGAAGTCATGCTTGGCGGCGAACTGACTGATATCATGCGGGTGCGTCGCTATCTTGATGACGAACGTGGCGCCTGGTGATTGATCCCAAGGCAATTCCGATTGCCCAAGTCGAGTGGAAAGGTGCTGTGCGGATTATCCGCAGTGCCTTTCCACCGATCGACCTGTTCGAAGATATCGCAGACCCCGCAGATTGGCCGCTGCTGATCTCTGCCGAGCAAAAAACCAATCCTCGTATCATGGCGACGATCGGCAATCTCGATCTGGTACCTGCAGACCGTCGGGTAGGGGGCAACGGCGCATCCTATCTGATGGCCCCTTTCACGCATGTCAGCACTGACCGACCAAGTCGATTCACCGATGGGACCTACGGCGTCTTATACGCGGGGGATGCATTTGAAACTGCGCTGTTCGAGACAATCCATCATCATGCCCGCTTCATGGCTCGCACTTCCGAAGCGCCAGGTTGGACCTCGCAGTTCCGTGAGATCATCCTTTCGGTAAGCGCCGATCTTCACGATCTCAGGAGCCTTGCCGCAGGCGATCCCGCACTTGATCCCGACAACTATGCTGCATCGCAAGCTCTCGCTGTTGAGCTCAAAGGGGGCGGGGCCGAAGGTCTTGTCTATCCGAGCATCCGGCATCCGGGTGGTGAATGTGTCGGCTTGTTCTACCCGGACTGTGCATCCGACCCCACTCAGGGACGTCACCTCGACTACCACTGGGACGGAATGGGTGTCGATCTGGTTCGAGATGCGGGTACAGGGGCGGTGTTTCGGGTGGTCGGTTCTGCTTGAGCGAAAGATCCACGGCGCGCAGGCCAAAAGGCAATCCAGCTATGAAGCGACATCCGCCCAACTCAATTTCAACGAAGTGCCCTTCACCTTAGGCAGGGCTTTGCGGTCGAGCAGCTTGCCCTGCACGTCAAAGTCAGAATCAATCTTCACGATCAGGACCTTGCTAAAGTTGCGCCTGAGATTGAGCGTAATTGTGTCGTTGCTCTTGAAAGGCGTAATCGTCTTCACTTCAACGAAGTGATTGCCAATTTTGCCATCTGATCCTTGTGCGTAATTCCGGTGCAGTTTGAGCCCGTGAGTGATTGCCCCATAGAGTTCGCCGAGATCGCCATACACCTGAAGGTGGCTACCCGTGAGCTCGTAATAGTTCTGCGCAACAGCGAGCAAGTCTTGAAAGATCGGAACCAGATCGACGTCGAGGTTCGGAAACCGGGCTTCGAACTCCAAACGAGCCAGATGTGTGTTGATCTCAGTCCAGGTAATCCATTCACCATCATCGTAAATGGCGCTGTCTTCGTTCCACATGTCTGTTGGGCCGTGCATCATACTGGCGTGACATGCCATCTTACCAGTAAATGACTGGTTTCCTTATCAACGACTGCGCCCATAGAAGAGGAAAGGAAGCTTGCTTCTGACTGAGCCGAAGAAGCGTCGATGGTCGATGCTTGAGCTCACAATCAGGAGTATTTCCCATGATCAAGTCGATCCCGCTGACCAAGTTGGTCCAGTCCCCACGCAATGTGCGCCGTCATGGCGACCCAGCTGCGGACGTCGAATTGAAGGCGAGCATTGCAGCCCATGGCTTGTTGCAGAACCTCATCGTTCGGCCTGCTGCTCGTGGAAAATTCGAGGTCGAAGCCGGAGAGCGCCGCCGATGCGCCTTGCTGGCGCTAGCCGAAGAGAAGGTCTTGCCGAAAGGCCACGAGGTTACCTGCCTCGTGCTTGAGGACGATGCGGAAATCGCAGTCGAAACGAGCCTGGCCGAAAACTTCCATCGCCTCGCGATGAACCCAGCCGACGAAGCGCAGGCGTTCGCTGCCCTTATTGATGCCGGTGCCTCGACGGAAGATGTCGCGCGCCGCTTCGGGCTGACGGTCCGCTTCGTCGAAGGCCGTCTGCGTCTCGCGACCCTCGCGCCTGTCGTTTTCGATGCTCTGGCATCCGGTGAAATCACTCTCGATCTCGCCAAAGCTTTCGGCGCGACCTCCGACCAGGAAATTCAGGCTCGCGTCTATGAACAGGCGTCCTGGGGCTATTATGCGCCCAGCGCCGACAGCATCCGGCGCATGGTGCTCTCTGGCACGGTTCGCGGCAGCGACGCTCGGGCCCGTCTTGTCGGGCGCGATGCCTATATCGCTTCAGGTGGCCGGATCGAACGCGAACTATTCGACGACGATGACAGCGAGTCCTGGGTTGATGTCGCGCTTCTCGAAACCCTCGCCTCGGAGGAGATGGAAAAGCGCGCCAAGTCGCTCGCAGCAGAGCAAGGTCTTGCCTGGGTCAAGCCGACGCTTGACGCTTATGCCAGTCATGATCTTGTGGAAGGCCTCATTCGCCTTCCGGCCGAACCGGCTCCGTTGACTGACGCCGAACTGGCTCGCCTTGACGAACTCGATGCTTCCTATGACGAGCATGCGGCCATTCTCGAGGATGAAGACAGCGCCGAAGAAGCAATTGCCGCGGCCGAGGCGACGATCGAAGCGATCGAGCGCGAATGCCAGGAAATTCGGGCAAAGCCCCCGGAGCTGGCACCCGAACTGAAGGCCGATGCCGGAATGATCCTCGTTCTCTCGCGCGACGGCACACCGGTTCTCCAGCCGGTGTTCTACGGCGAGCGCGATATCGAAGTCGTCGGTGACGAGGATGTCGTCGAAGTCGTTCCGAGTGTCGGCAGTGATGGCAAACGCCGTGCAGCGCTTTCCAAGCGTCTGGTCGACGAACTTGCGATGCAACGTCGTGACGTGCTCGCGCTCCACGTGGCATCGGATCCCGGCCTTTCGCTCGACATTATGGTCTTCACCCTCGCGGATGCCGACACCCACGACTGGCGGTCACGCGCGGCCACGACCCTGCGTGGCGGCGTCCCCGCGGGTCCGATTGTCGGGTTCGAAGCAAAGGATGCGCCGGCAAGCGCATCCCTTGCGGACCTGCGCTCGGGTCTCGATGAGAGCTGGCGATCTGGCGAAGACGCTTCGTCGCGCTTCAAGATGTTTCGGGCACTCGCCGATGAAAGTCGCGCAGCATGGCTCGGCTTCGTCGTCGCTCGCACACTCGAGGCGAGCCTCAACATGGCAGGCGAACGTCAGATCACGTTCCAGGATCATCTGGGCAGCACGATCGGCATCGACATGGCGCAATGGTGGCGTCCGACCGCGGCAAACTACTTCGACCGCGTCTCGAAGCAGGTCATCCTTGATGCGCTCATCGATGTCGGCGGACTGGAACTGTCCTCGCGCTTCGCATCGGTGAAAAAGGGCGATCTTGCGATGAGCGCCGAGCGCGTCTTCGCGGGGACCTACATCACCGAAGTCGAAGTTCGGGAAAGGGCGCTCGCCTGGGTGCCCGAAGTCATGCGCTTTGCCGACCAGCCGGAAATTCCTGCCGATAGCGAAGCGCAATGTCCCGACGCGGATTTCGTCGCCAACGACGACAATCAGCCCCCGAGCGAGCTGGCCGCCTGACCTCCTCCTGACAGGAACGGTTGCTCGCCACCGTGAAGCGGTCCTCCGGCACATGCCGGGGGGCCGCTTCCTTCATGGAAAGAGAGCGGAGGGGGCTCCGGGATCTCCGGCACTGATCGACGGAACTGTCGTCAGGCCATTTCAGGAGATCCAACATGGCCTATCGCAAGGGACAAAGCGGCGGAGTGTCGCCTACTACCCGTATCACCCAGGAAATCATCGCACGCCTCGAGTCCGGCACGAAGCCGTGGATCAAGCCATGGCGCGGTTTGCCAGTCTCGCGTCCATTGCGGGCGTGCGGCATCCCTTATCGCGGCATGAATGTATTCTGGCTCTGGATGGTTGCCGACATGTGCGGTTACGCCTCGCCGTTCTGGATGACCTACAATCAGGCCAAAGAACTGGGCGCACAGGTGCGCAAGGGTGAAAAATCCACCATCGCCATCTTCTACAAGAGCTACACCAAGGAAGTCGAAGCCCCCGACACCGGCGAAAAAACCGACGAAAGTCGTCGCGTGTTGAAGGCCTATCCGGTTTTCAATGCTGATCAGGTCGAAGGTCTGCCCGAGCGTTTCCATCCCGCCGCGACGCTTGAGGTGGTGGAGCCCGAGGGCCGTCAGGCTGAACTCGACTCATTCTTTGCCCGTATTCCGGCCGTGCTGCGGCATCAGGGCGACGAAGCCTATTATGAGCCAGTGGCTGACCGGGTGACAATGCCGCCTGCGCATCTCTTCTCGGGCTTCGACCACTATTACGCGACGCTCGCGCACGAGCTGTCGCATTGGACCGGCCATGCCAGTCGCCTCGACCGCAATCTCAAGAATCGATTTGGTTCTGCAGCTTACGCTGCCGAGGAACTCATTGCCGAACTTTCGAGCGCTATGCTTGGCGCTGAACTCGGTCTGCCAGTCACCCACCTCGATAGCCATGCGAGCTATATCGAGCACTGGCTCAAGCTCCTGAAGCAGGATGACCGTGCCATTCTCACCGCTGCCGCGAAGGCTGAGGAAGCATCAAGGCTTTTGCTCAGACTCGGAGGACGGATCTCTGCCGATGATACCGACGAAGCGTCCGCCGACGCTGCGTTGGCCGCCTGAAGGAGGGTGTCATGGGCCGATCGGTCAGTTACCCCAGCGGGGCCATTGTCGCCTTCACTGTGCTCGAAGTTGAAAACGACGACGACTGGGACTTCGAATATGAGTGGCTCCGCGAAGATCTGCGCGAGCGCGCAGGGCAGGCATTCCCTTCCCTGATTGCCCACGACGGTTGGCGGGGCCGCGAAGACCGCATCCTCATGCGCAATGCCTATGCAGATTTCGGCGTGTCGGTTTACGCTGGCCTGGTTGCGGTGTGGATCGTCGAGCGTGACGATGGCGCCTATTGGGATGCCGATTGGCGCACGGCCAGATCGCCCAGAGCACAGCGCTGGCTGTCCCAGATCGCCTCGCGCTTTGAAGCGTTGTTCGGCGACTTCGTCTGCCTCGGTCACATGTCGAACGGTGAGGGCGTCTATGCAAAACGGGTGGCCTGAATGCGCCAGTCACTTTGATCGTGGCGAGGTGCCTGTCCTCCCTGACGAAACTTGCTTTTGCACTCATGGCCTGAAGCCATGCGAGAAAGGCCCTGGGCCAGCCGCCAGTCTGCCGCAACCCGGCTTGCGCAGGCCCGAGTTGGCCCGGCCCTGTGGGCCGTTGGCCTGCCCGCGCCAGTCTGCCCAAGCGGGTTTCCCCTGTCGGGTGCGGAGACTGCCTCAAGCTGGCCCTGACGGGCACTCGCTGGCGCAGCCATGAGCGGGTGCGTCAGCCTCACGCCAGTCAGGAGGACAATACCCATGCACTCATCATTTTCTGACCAACTTGCCGGCCTCGATCTTTCCGGTTTTTCGATTGGTCCTGCCCCGGTTTCCACCAATGACTTTCCGGTCCACGAGGCGGTCGTCCAGACTCTCGAAGCGGTCTGGTCCGATCTCTTTGCAATGGTCACGGGGACTGCGCTGGAGGCCGATGCCGAGGACCTCGGCTGGGCGTTCGTCAACATCTTCCACCGTTCCGCGACCCGCAAATCGACCGCCGTCGACCGCGCAACCGACGAAGTCCGAGCGCTCGTCGCCACTGCAGATGGATCCGAAATTCACACCCATGAACTCGAGACCCAGGTTGAGCGTGCGCAGTGTGCCGAAGGGGCTATGCTCGCTCTCGAAGAGATGCGCGAAGTGGCCGCTGGCCTCTATCTCAACGAGTTTGGCTCCTCGTGGAAGCCCGTGTCGAGTTCGCGCTTCAATCACAGCGCCATGCTGACTTCCGCGCTTGTCGAGGGCCGCGAGTTCGTCCGAGCCCGGTCCGAAGCCAAGCGCCGCGCCGCCATGCCAGAAGGTACGCCGGTGATCTTTGCCGGTGGCCGCACACGCCATCCAAACGAGCAGGACGCTCTCACTTTCGCCAACAACGTCTGGGCTACTCTGGACAAGGTTCACGACCGGGTTCCTGACATGGTTCTTGTCCACGGCGGTGATACCAAGGGCGTTGACCGTCTGGCATCTTCTTGGGCGGAACGACGCAACATCCCGCAAATCAGCTTCTCCCTCGACATGCGCCTGGGGGCACGCGCAGGCTTCAAGCGCAATGAGCGTATGCTCTCGCTTGACCCCCGTTATGTCGTCGCCTTTCCCGGAAACGGGGTCCTGGAGCGCCTCGTCATCGAAGCGAAATCCCGTCGGATTACCGTCGTTGATCGCCGCGGTCCGCTTGGAACTTCTCCCAAGCGCGCGGCTCAGGATACCGACTGATGCGTCCGGCATCGCGCCAGCGCCATCGGCGCTGGCGCAGGCCGTCAGAGGAAAGAGATCGCCTGTTATCGTGGGCAAGACGATCGGTCCTTGCCCCCACATTGCAGGAGAAATCTGATGACTGATTTTCAGGCGATCATGGCGGATTTTGCTGTCCGCCAGGCTGAGCGCGCGGCGCAGGCACAAAGTGAAATCCAACGGCTCAAGGCAGCTATCATTGCCCCGCTGCGCAATGCCGAAATTGCCCGCGTAGAAATCCGTTTCGATGGGTGCGGCGACAGCGGTGCGGTCGAAGAATGCGTCTTCTCTAACGCCGGCGGGGCGAGTGTTCCCTGTCCCGAAGTGACGATCGATTGTGCTGGAGAAGGCGACGACCAGAGCCTCAATTCCGCCCTCGAGCAACTGACTTACCTTGCTCTCGAACGCCATCATCCCGGATGGGAAATCAATGATGGTGCCTGCGGCGAACTGGTCATCGACGTGGCTACGCCGAGTTTCGTTCTGGACTGCCAGCTGCGTTACACGGCGACCGACGACCATTCGACTGATCTCTAGGAGAGGTGCGATGGCTCATTGCTACTATCATGCCCTATCGTCGGTCCGGAAATGGGGAGGGGTGGTGGAAGATTACCTGCCGCTCCACCAATGGTTTGACCAGTCGAAGGCGATTTTTGCTGATCCGCGGCACCGGGCCCTTCGGCACCATGCCGAAGGCATTTTCATGCTCGAAACGCTGTTCGGGCCTACCATCGTCAACGCCGAGAACCGTGTCGTGCCTGTTCGCCTTGTAGGCGAGCAGCACGTCCGCGAGGACTTGGGTACGATTCCTTCCTTTGCGGATTGGGGGCGCCTAATCACGCCCCAAGACTGGATGTTGCGGGGGCACCGTCTGGACGAGCCTATACCGCTTGGCACTGTGGAGACTGGTGCTGGCGGTGCGTTTTCAGGGGGTCTTTCGTCCGCTTCGGGAGGAGCGTCCGTAGTCGAGATATGAGGTCGCCTTCGAGGCAGGCGAGGTCAGGGGGTACGTGGCATCCCGATAATACGAAAAGTCATGGCTTGGCCTGTGCAAGGCACTCGGGACCAACCCGGCCTGTAAGCAAACCTTTCCTGAAGCATCCCCGTCGAGACGCGCAACCCCGATCAGGTCCGGCCGAGTTGCCGGGCTGCGCCCGGCTGCCCGCACCACCCGAACCAGATCGAGGTTTCCCTTCGGTGCGCTTCGCCGTGGCCGCTTCCTAGTCGGGTTTGCAGCCGGGATGGACCCGGAATGCTCGATCAGGAGAAAGACCATGACCAATCTCGTTATCCTCGTTGGCCGCATCGCTCGCGACCCCGAAACCCGCACTACCCAGGGCGGCACCAACATCACCTCGATCTCGGTCGTCACCGACCGTCCCGCCCGCAAGGACGGCAAGACCTACAAGGACGAAAACGGCTACACCGCCAAGGACAGCGAATTCCACCGCGTGACCTGCTTCAACGGTCTCGGCCAGAATGTCGCCAAGTACTGCACCAAGGGCCAGCTCGTGACGGTTGAGGGGCGCATCCACTATACGCAGTGGGAAGACCAAGACGGCACCAAGCGCTACGGCTGCGAGATCATCGCCGACAAGGTGGACTTCCTCACCAAGGGCCGGGCGTCGAACAATGAGGGTGCGCCCGACATCGATGAGGACTGAGTGCCTCCCGCAAACAACAAGGCTCCGATGGTTCGCGCCATCGGGGCCTTTTTTGTGCTCGCTGTCGTGAACGGCGGGGCGGGGCATCGAGCCCACACCCTGCCGCGGTTGAAGTGTCAGGCGGGGGAGAGCCGCTTGAGAGCATCGTCGATCCCGATGGTGAGTGATGCGCGGATGAGCTGCTTCAATTGCGCAGGTTCGATCGTCTCGGCTCCGCATTCGAGAAGAACCTTGCCCAGTTCGCCGGCTGCTTCATCACGGAGCCTGGCCTCCAGTGCATCGAGTTCTTCGCGCTGCTCCCGCAGTTTTTTGAGCGCATTACGCGCGCTCGGTTTGGACCTGGCCATCAGATTGTCCTTTCGCTGGCCGTTGGTCCCCTCCACGCGCGACAGTGCCAGCATGGGGCCATGTAGGAAAACGGTTTTTGCCGCGATGCCAGTGCTTTTCACGCTGACGTTGGAGAGGTCTCTCTCGCAGAAAGTCCAAGTGTGATGCGGGCTTTGGGGCCGCGTCAAGGACGACGGGGCCCCACCATTTTTACCGGGCAAGCCCGGCAAAAATCGTTTCCCCCATCGCCGCTTCGCGGCCGCGCTATGCGCGGTCCCTGACCCGGCCCGTCACCCACATCCTCGCAGCTCCTGATGCGACGCATCGAACATCAGGAGGAAAGATCATGTACGCTTCACTGAATATCGCGCAGGGTTCATTCCAGGCAGATCAGGCAGCTTTCGTTGCCGCACTCGACAAGGCTCATGCCCGGTCCCTTCACAGCTACTTCACCCAATATGTCCTGACCGATGGTGAGGCAGGTTACATCGCGGTCGATGAGGGCGATTACGGCGCACTGCCCAAGGCCATGCTGGACCGGGTCATCGACACAGTGCCCGGAAAGCTGAGCGATGAATTCTGAGGCTACACACAAGGAGGAAGTCCGTCAGGGCTTCCTCCTTTCTTTTTGCTCGGGTCCCGTATTGTCGCTCCCGGAGGCATCGCGCGAGCATTCCCTGCGGCATCAGTCCTCGGCGTCCGACGCATCGAATATCTCGAGCCGATCGGGCATGTCGAGTACCTTCATTGCCGCTGCTGAAATGGCTTCGGCCTTCGTCGGAAAGGCTTCTGCCGAACTGATTGACACGCCGCTCGAATAGGTCACGGTTGCCTGGAATCCGTTGCCTTTGGGTGTCGCGCTCAGTGTTACATCCGCCATAGCCATGCTCCAGGAGAGATGTCCGCGACACCATTCTTCCTGTCGGCGGACTCGATCGATCTTTAACACAATCGGCAATCGAGCGGCATCGTCTTCATCCCCTGATTTTGGGAGTTCAAAACCGCCGATCCCGTGCTGGTCATGACACTGGAACCTACCCTCTAAGCTGGGGACGGAAGAGCACACCGTACGCGACAAATCGCAAGCGGGAGGCGATAAAAAAGAGTGTAAAGACAGCGTGTTGATGGATTCTTGCAAAAATGGCTGCTTCTCAATCAGAAATGAATGGTCGCCAATTCGCCAATCGAATTTGATTGAAGGCAGCCAGAAAGGGCGCATTCCTGCGCATCTTGCATGTTCTTGACATGTTCTCGTTTCTGATTTAGACAATAACCGCCTTTCGCAGTGCGTTCCGGGCTCCTGACCACAAGGAGTCCGTGCATGACACGGCCAAAATCTCTCCAGGTACATGTCACCGTCGAGCTCGCTGAGCGGGTTCGTACTGCAGCAAAGCGGCGCGATATAAGCGTCAGCGAATGGATCCGGTCGCTGCTTTCGCAGGCATGCGAAAACGACGATCTTGCATCCAAGCTCGAAACATCGGTCGACCGCATCAGCCGTCAATCAGTGTTCACGATGGTCGGCGTCGATGCCCTTCTCGCAGGGCATGCCGATCACGGTCTGCGTGAGCGAGCCCATCAAGCCTACGCGCGCAAATGCAAGGAACTGGGGCTCACCGCAAATGCCGGCGAGGGAGGTTCCGATGAAGCGTAACCTCGTCAACTTCACGCGCGGAAGTCAGCTGCTCGGACACTTCAGCTTCATGTTTGCAGCAGGTCTCAAGGGGCCGCTGATCATCGCCGCCATCGGCATTTCCTGGACTAGCTGGTGGACCATTTCGGCAGGGCTGAGCGATCACGAAGCCTACCTCGTCTGGATGCGAATTTATGCTGCCATCTACGGCTTCATGGAGTTCGATCCGGCCAAACAGGTCGCACTCGAAACGGGGTTCGGAGGAACCGTCCAGATCCCCATCATAATGCT
This sequence comes from Sphingosinithalassobacter sp. LHW66-3, assembly GCF_050703275.1. Classification (GTDB taxonomy): domain Bacteria; phylum Pseudomonadota; class Alphaproteobacteria; order Sphingomonadales; family Sphingomonadaceae; genus Sphingomonas. Next base: position 1,133,483 of record NZ_CP193482.1, on the reverse strand, counting down.
CGATGCCTATCCGCCGGTGATCCGTGCGTGGGATCATCTGCTCGACTTGCTGGGCGATGCTCTGGTGCGTTCGGCCCTGCTTCTCGTGCCGGCGTTCGTGCTGTTTTACTGGTTCGCAGCGCGCTTCGGCAGCCGTTCAAAAGAGCGCAAACATGAGCGCGGGGCCATGCTCGTGACACTACCCGAACTGGTCGATGAGCTGCGCGGGCACAACCAGCGCGAGCGCGCCCGTGAGCTTTCGAGCGCTATGGGTTGGAAATGGCATCTGTGTTCGCCCAAGGAACTGTCTGCGGCATTTCCCTACCGGCCCTCGCATCTTGCGACGGTTGTTTATCCTTGGCGGCTCGAACAGAGCCACGCCATGCTCATCGGGACCACCGGCATGGGCAAGACAGTCGCCATGTCGGACATGATTGCCGAAGCCCGCGCCAAGGGACAGCGCTGCGTCGTCTTCGACCTCACCGGCGCTTTCATCGAACACTTCTACCAGGCCGACCGGGACATAATTCTGAACCCGCTCGACGCGCGCTGTCCCCAATGGAGCCTCTTCGACGAATGCCGCACCGAAGGTGAATTCTGGGCGGCAGCGGAAGCCCTCGTACCCCATGATGGGGGCGGGGAGGCGCAGTTCTGGGTTATCGCGGCGCGTGCCTTGTTCGTCGAGTTCTGCCTCAAGCTGGTGGCCGAAGGGCGGGGCACCAATGCTGCGCTTGCCCGCGAACTGATGACCGCTGATCTCTCGCGGGTCCACGCCATGATGCGAGGCACGATCGCCGATCCCCTGACTGCTCCTGAAGCCGCGCGTATGGCTGAATCGATCCGGGCAGTGTTCAACGTGAACGCCAAGGCGCTGAAGCTCCTGCCCACTTCCGGGCGCCGCTTTTCGGTCCGCGATTGGATCGAGGAGGGCACCCATGAAGACGAGGGCACTAACGCCAAGAGAAGTGGCTCGATGGTCTTCATCTCCGCGCGCTACGTGGACATGAGCGTGTGCGCGCAGTTGCTCACGCTGTGGCTCGATACGGCGATGAACACGCTGATGACGATGCCTCGCACCAAGGACCTCAAATGCTGGTTCTTCATCGACGAGCTGGGCGCGCTTCACCGGCTCCCCGCTCTCGAGAAAGGCCTGCAGACAGCGCGCAATTTCGGCGGCGCAATCGTCACCGGCATCCATGCCTATGCCAAGCTCAAGGAGGTCTACGGTGAGAACATGGCGATGACGCTTGCATCGCTTGCTCGGACCAAATTGATCCTCGGTACGGCAGACCGCGAGACGGCTACCTGGTGTTCCGACTTCATCGGGCATCGCCAGGTTCGCGACATGGAAGAAGGCTACACCTATGGCTACAACAATGCCCGCGATGCCGTCAGCCTGACGCCGCGCAAGCATATCGAGCCTTTGCTGCTGCCCGACCAATTGATGAACCTGCCGCGTCTGTCGGGCTTTATCAAATTCCCGGACGGCTTTCCTGCAGCGCCGGTCCGTCTGAAGCCGATAGACCGGGAAAGAATCGCGCATGTTTTCGTCGGTAGGGCCAAGGATCGACAGCCGACCCGACAAGTCGAAGGCAAGAGTGAAGGCGGCGAGACAGCTGACAATCCGCCAGCAAATCATAGCGAACATCCCTCGTCGAACGATGACGGGGCAGGCAAGCCTGTCGTCCCAAAGCAAGGTACTCTTCCGCTAGAGCCGGTGGTCGAGGCGGATGCCAAGCAATCACGCCAGCAGGCGGCGAAACGGGCAGAAAAGGACATTCCCGACGACCCCAGGAAGCCGTCAGGCAAGTCTGGTCATCGGCGAAAATCGCCGCCCGAAGCGCACAAGGCAACGCCGCGCAATTCCCGTCCGTTGCTGCCAACGAGTGCGGCGCTCCGCAAAGGCGATCATCCCGATGAGAAGGATCCACCGAATAGCGTGAAGGAGGGACGCCGAAGCGACTTGCCGCGGGCCAATCCGCCCTCGGATAAGCCGCAAGCCGTCGATCGGACAGCCCAGCGCCAGCGAGAGGCAGAAGCCCGCAAGCTCATGCTCGAAGACGGCGTTCCCGAGCAGGATCAGCCTTTGCACGAGGGTCCCGATCTCGGCGATTTCGAACTGTGACGCACGAGGCAGACGCCGCCGGGCGGAGTGACGCCTGATGCTCTCTGTAGCCAATGTCCGTACTGCTGGCGGCGCTGCCAACTACTTTGCCGCCGACAATTACTACACCCGCGCCGATGCCGAGAGATCTGGTCAATGGCTTGGCAAGGGGGCGGAAACGCTTGGACTGCGAGGCGTTATCGAAGCCTCGCAGTTCGAGGCCGTACTCAAGGGCATACTGCCCGATGGAAGCCGTGTCGGGAGCGACAACAGGGCCCATCGCGCCGGCACCGACCTCACATTCTCGATGCCCAAGAGCTGGTCCATCCTTGCCCTCGTCGGCGGCGACAGGCGTATCCTCGATGCCTATGGCGCTGCCGTTCGCGAGACTCTGGCCTGGGCTGAGAAGAATCTCGCCGAAACCCGCATGGAGGTCCGAGGCAAGGAACGGGTGGTCGCGACGCGCAATCTCGTGATCGGGCTTTTCCAGCACGATACGAACCGCAATCAGGAGCCCAACGCGCACTTTCACGCCGTGGTTGCCAATGTAACCCAGGGGCCCGATGGCAAATGGCGAGCGCTGAGAAATGACAAGATTTGGGAGCACAACACGCTGCTCAATGCCATGACCATGGCGCGCTTCCGCTTAGCCGTAGAAAAGCTCGGCTACCAGGTCGGGGAATACGGCAAGCATGGCAATTTCGAAGCGGTGGGCGTACCCAAACCCGTTCGTGATGCCTTCAGTTCGCGCCGTGCCGAGATCCTCGACAAGCTTTCGACGATGGAAGGCAAAGGCCTCGCGGCGCGCAATGCGGCCAATCTGATGACCCGGGCGGACAAAGGGCAGGTGGCAGACCGCCAGGCTCTCGTGAACCAATGGCGCGAGGCAGCAGCACAGTTGGGCTTTGATCCGAGACTTGTCATTTCACAGGCCAATGCACGGGCCGCCACCGACATTGGCTCTGTCTCCGGAATTGGAAACTCTGTGCGATCGATCGGCCAGCGGGCGCGGATGCTGGCTGCGACGTTTGCGGAGCGTCTGGGGCTACGTCAGGGCGACCCGCTTGTGCCGCGCGACATGGGGCGCCGGACGCCCGAGCAGATCGCGGCCGTTCATGCGGTCGCATCGGCGATCCGGCACTTGGGCGAGCGCGAGGCAGCGTTCTCGCGGACCGAGATATATCGCTCAGCGCTAGGCTTCGCCTTGCCCACTACTCTTGCCGATATCGAACACCGCGTCGACCAATTGCTGCGCCAGGGCCACTTGCAGAAAGGCAGGGGCGCAGATCGCAATCTTGTCACAACCCGCGATGCAATCGGGCTCGAGCAGCGCATCATTGCGGCCGTCGAAGGTGGCCGGGGACATGGGACTGCGGTGGTCGAAGCTGATGTGGCCGGAGAGCGGCTACAGGCGCTCTCCCAGCTCAAATATGGCCTGACCTTGAACCCTGGGCAGGAGGGGGCAGGGCGCCTGCTTCTCGCCTCGCATAACCGGATTGTCGCTATTCAAGGCGTAGCTGGCGCCGGCAAGAGTACCGTCCTTAAACCTGTTGCAGACATCTTGCGCGAGGAAGGCAAGTCCGTGCTCGGGCTCGCTGTCCAGAACACGCTCGTACAGATGCTTGGACGTGACACCGGCATTCCCTCTATGACGGTTGCGCGCTTTCTGCGCCAACATCAGGGCCTTCTGGCAGGAGCGGACCAGGCGAGGCTTGCCGAGGCTCGTGCGTCTCTGCGCGGCACCACGGTGCTGCTCGACGAAGCCTCGATGGTCGGCAATGCCGACAAGGAAAAGCTCGTGCGCCTCGCCAATCTGCTCCAGCTCGACCGCTTCGCCAGCATCGGCGACAGGAAGCAATTGGGCGCTGTCGATGCCGGCAAACCCTTCGACGTGATGCAGCGGGCAGGCGTCGAAACCGCCATTATGAACACCAATCTCCGGGCCCGCGATAAGGCGCTGCGTGATGCTCAATATGCAGCGCAGGTCGGACATATCGACGAGGCCTTGCGACATCTTGGCCCGCATGTCGTCGCGTCGGGAAATACAGCTGCCGTCGACGCCGCGGCGGCCTGGCTATCGCTTTCGCCGGCCGAGCGGGAGGTGACCGCTATCTATGCGTCGGGTCGCAACTTGCGCGGACAGGTGAATGACGCCGTCCAGATCGGGCTCAAAGCCAATGGCGAATTGGGACCGGGTTCCTTGGGTCTCACTGTGCTGTCGCGCGTCAACCTTACGCGTGAGGAAATGCGCTATTCGCGCAGCTATGCGGCCGGCATGGTGCTCGAAGTCGACCGCCGGCAAAGGGGGCAGGGGCTGCAGAAGGGCCGCTATGAAGTGGTCGAAACCGATCCGACCCGCGAACGCGTGATGCTGCAGAACGAGCGGGGCAAGCGCTTTGAATTCCGGCCGGGCCAGATGCGACCGCAAGGTGAGCAGGATCCGCTGCGTCTGTTTGAGGTTCGCCCACTCGAAATCCACGATGGCGACCGCATTCGGTGGACGGCGACCGATCACAAGCGCGGCCTGCTCAACGCCGATCAGGCGCGCATCGTGGCGGTTGATGGGAAGGGTGTTACGGTGAAAACCTCCCTTGGCGCCGAACACCGGCTGGGGCTGAGCGACCCCATGCTCGAGCGTCTTGATCTCGCTTACGCGCTCAACGCGCACATGGCGCAGGGCCTGACCTCCGACCGCGGGATTGCCGTCATGGACAGCCGCGAACGCAATCTTGCCAACCAGCAGACATTCCTCGTGACGATAACCCGCCTGCGCGATGGACTGACCCTGTTTGTAGACAATGCGGGCAAGCTCGAAGCAGCTATTGAGCGCAATCCGGGCATGAAACGCTCGGCGCTCGAAACGGTCAATCTGCTGCGCGATGCGGCCGCTACGGGCCAGGCTAAGGGCAAGGCGTCTGATCGTTCGCAAGAACCGGCTCGCGAGCCGCCCGAACTCGATCGCTCGATCACCAAGCCCTTCGAAATCGGGATCTGACAGAGCGGATATCCGCATGGGTCCATATGGCACCGGTTGACTGTTAGTTCTGTTTTTGTTCTCATGTCGGCCATGTCCCGAATCGCCGATGAGATCCTGTTTACGCATATCGAGGTCGCGCTTGCGGTTGCGTCCGAAGCAACGCTTGTCGGGCTCGGTGCTGACGACCCGCGAACCCAGCGCAATGCTCGTGTCGATCTCGCGCGCCACCTGGTCGAAAGGATGCAGGGCTTGGAGATTGAAGGTGGGACGAATGCAGGCAGGAGCTCTCAGCCCACTCTCTTTCCGGGCGATCTATCGCCGATAGGCTGACCGTTGTTGAAACTTGGCTGAGGCCGTTCTGGTTTATTGAAGCTGGTTCGGGCCATCCTTGCCCATCAGCTCTGCCACGCGTTGGGCGATGGCTTTCCAAGTGGCGATGCCCGCCTTGTCCCGTGCCAGTGCGAGCACGCCGATCTGCTCGGCAACATGAAGCGGTGCATTTTCACCGTGGGTCTTCAGGACCTGGTTGGCACAAGCCCAGAGTTCCCAATCGCTCAACATCAGCCGAGACGTCCAACAAGGCCGAGGAAGAACGCGATCAAACCGTAGCCCACGACACTGCACGCCAATAGAAGTTCAATATTGAATTTGGAGCGAGGAGGGCGGGGTTGTCCTGCTGGCCAGATCTGATCGCAGATGAGCTCGTTGAACCCGGCGCGGCGTCCGCAGACTTCCACTTCGCATCCGATCAACCGGCGTACTCTACGCCCGGCGTCGAGCTCCCACACCCCGCCGCCCGAATGCAGTTCAAGTCCGAAGGGGCCTTCGGCAAGACGGCCTGTCAGACGGAGTTCCGGGCCTAGCGGCATGCAGGCCCTTTCCAGTAGCGATCCCAACGCAGCACTGTACGTGTCTGGATCATCGAGCAGGAGAGATCGGCTCCGTTCGGCAGTCGGCACCAGGCAGCCGTCCGGTTGCCGCCTGCCGAACCTTCCGACCGGCATGTCAATCTCGGTCCGCGAACTACGACGTGCCCTGTCGAGATGGTCCCGCTAGGGCCGCCAAGGAGATCGACGAGCGCGTCGCGCGCTTCGATAGCCGACGCGTCGGGACACGGCTGGTTGGTCCGGCATGTCCCGTCCATTTCGCGCGCTGCAATCCCGGCGATGCGGACATGGGGGCCTTCGGCGCACCATATGGGCCCATCGCCATCCCAGACATGCGTGGGTGTGCAGGTAAAGGTCTGGCCGGCAGCGACGATCGAGGCAGCGAGGAGGGCAAGCATTGGCGAGCTACCTAGCGAAGCGCGCGGCCGAACCAAAGCACGCGGCCGACAATATTGATCGTCCGCTTCTCCAGTCCGCGCCAACTGGGATAGGCCGGATTGTCGCTGAGCACCGAGACCCGCTTGCCTTGCGGCTCGATTGCGACCCGCTTGACGCTGAGCATGTCGTCCATGCGCAGCACATAGATCCCGTCACGAAGCCGCGACTGTCCATCGTTGAGATCGACCATGACTTCATCGCCGTCATGCAGCGTTGGCTCCATCGAATCCCCGTGCACGGCGATGATCGAAAGGCTCGTCGCCTTGCTTGCGGTCAGACGGCGCAGCCACTTCTCATCGAACCCGAACTGGGCGCATTTGGATTCCATTTCGGCCAAAGCGCCGTGCCCTGCCGAGGCTTCGACATCAAGAACCGGGACATGGACAAGTTCGACGACCGGGCCGGATCGCCGTTCGGGCGCGCCGAGGATCTTTTCGTCTACTCCGAAGAAGCGGGCGAGCACGGAGCGGTCCTGCTCGTCCAGTTGCCGGGGACTGCCGCGACGGATGTATTGCTGGATGTAGGCCGCGTTGCGTCCGAGAAGGCGAGAAATCGAGGAGTAATTACAGCCTCGTTGCTGGATCAGATCGTCCAGTGCTTTGCGTGCATCTTCCATCGCTGCGTGTCCTATCGCATTCGTCTAGGAAAATCGATCCTAGACTCTAGGAAGCCTTCCTAATAAGAACATAGCAAGAACACAAGCGGAAAGCGAGTCGAAGGCGATGGAGCTCCTGGACCAGATCGAGGGTTATTTGGTGCGAAGCGGTACGAAGGCTAGCATGTTTGGGAGGGACGCGGTCGGAGACCCCCGGTTCGTTCAAGACCTGCGCGAGGGACGGCAGCCGAGGCGTAAGACGCAGCAGAGGGTCAGGCAATTTCTAGCGGAAAGGGACTGAGTTCTCGCTTCTTCCGCCCACGACGCGGTACTTCATGTCTTCAGAACCGTCTGACAAAGCCCGACGTACTTGCACGCGATGGTCTATTGGTGAAATTGTCCACCATCGTCAGTCTGCTTTGATGATTGGAGGTGCATACCAAATGACAACCGATAAAAGAACGGAGTTCATAACGGCACGCTGCGAGAAACGATTATGGCTCCGCAGCGGGCGAAGCTGGCCGGAATCGGGACGTGTTTCGAAGGTCCAGCGATAGTCGACTATGAGCGAAATGTGCTCCTAGCCAAGAGCCGGATTGTCTGTCTAGAAGATCAAAACAGGGCGTGGCATTGCCGACAAAGTCGGAACACACTAGGAACATTCTGGCGGCAGACGGGCCGCACTTGAGAGATGAATAGGGCGCGCATTAATGTCGATACCGCAGGCCGATGAGTTGGGCAGAGAGCTAGCGAAGCTTGATCGCGATGACCTAGAACGAATGGTGCGGGGTTTGCTCACAAATGGGGTGGCTCTGAGTTTTCACGGCAAGCGTACAGCTATGGAGATTGCCCGCCGCGTCAGGCCGCGTGTGACCCGGCGAGAAGCGAAGCTGCATGTCGGCCCCGCAGCAGATCAGGCGAGGAACCTGTTGATTGAGGGTGAAAACCTTCAAGCTATGGTCACGCTCTACAAATATCGCGGTGAGGTCGATCTGATCCTAACTGACCCCCCTTACAATACGGGTCAGTATTTTCGATATAATGACCGGTGGGATAGCGATCCAAATGACCCTGAGCTTGGCACATTGGTCGCCAAGGAAGATGGGTCCCGCCACACTAAGTGGATAAAAGCAATGATGCCACGACTTCAGGTGATGAAGTTGATGCTCAAGCCATCTGGCGTCATTGCCGTCTGTATTGATGACAACGAGCTGTACCATCTTGGGATGATGATGGACGAGGTCTTTGGTGAGGAAAACCGGCTCGGCATAATCAACTGGCAGAAGGCATACTCTCCCAAGAACGATGCTAAGACTGTATCAAAAACCACGGAATACGTCCTCGTATATGCCAAGGATAAGTCGCGTTCTCGCACTGGCCGCGTCGACTTTGATCGTGGATCGATTAAGAACCTTGATAGTGATCCGAATGGCGATTGGATTCCAAGCGATCCGACTGCGCGCCAGCACCGGAAGGATACCGCTTATGCCATCCAATCGCCAGTAACCGGGAACCTTCACTATCCCAATGGCGAATACCGCTTCGACGGGCTGCTACCCGAAGCCCGATCGCACTGGGTCAACTTTACGAAAGCTGAGGCCAAAGCATACTTAGCGGAGTGGGGATCGCCTTATGTCGAAAAGGACTTAGGGGACGGTCGTGGTAAAGCCCTCGTTATTAAGGGTTCGGGCGTCACACTAGAGAATTATGATCCGTCCAACGATCCAGCCGTTATCAAGGCAGCGGAGCGCGCCCTTGCACGTCGCAATGCTGGCAACTGGCCAAGCCTCTATTTCCGCGATGACAAGAGCCGGCGCCCCGGCCATGGGCGGCCTCGGCTAAAGACCTATGTCGATCGGATCAAAGAGGGAAAGGTTCCGACGACGTTCTGGGACGAGGACCAATACGGCGCCCCGGTCGACATCGGGTCGGTCACGTGGCCCCATGCTGAATCAGGCCACACCGATCTCGCCAAGCGCGAATTAGACCAGGTAGTAGGACGCGATCATGGCTTCGATACCGTCAAGCCGCTCCGCCTATTGAAGAAGATTATCCAGATTTGGTGTCCCGATGGCGGTCTGGTTATGGACCCATATGCCGGGTCTGGTTCGACCGGTCATGCGGTCCTTGAGATGAACGCAGAGCAAGACGCTGCTCGCCGCTTCATCCTTATCGAACAAGGCGCGCCTGAAAATGGTGATAAGTACGCCCGGACCCTGACTTGGAAACGACTGCGTAACGCTGTCACCGGAGAAAGGCCGAATAACGCAAAGGCGGAACCCTTGGGCGGCGGCTTTGAATATCGCCTTCTCACAAAGACTATTGATGCAAAAACTGTGCTGTCAATGCAGCGAAATGAACTGATTGATATAGTGCTGACTTCGCATTGGGAAAACCAACGCCGAAGCGCACCAAATCTCAGCGTTTTTGATAACGCAGATTATCAATACCTGATTGGAACGGATGATGACGGCGAAGGCTATTTTCTGATCTGGGATAACGGCGGTCCAGTCGGCTCCCTCGATTTGGATACGTATAAAACTGTCGTGACAGAAGGAAAGCGCGCTGGGGTGAAAACGCCGTACCACGTCTATGCGCGGTACGAGACGTTCCAGTCCCCTAACGTAAGGTTCTGGAAAATTCCCGATCGCATCTTGGCTCATCTTGGCCTTAATGAGAACGATGAATTTAATAACCCAGAAGGGGCGGAATAAGTGGAGCTTTTCGGGTTTCAGGAGCGGGCGGCTTCCTCTATTGCAGAGCGCTTTGCAGAGTACGCTATCAATCCACTCATGGTTGATAGAACCACAACTGTGCCTTTCATTCAAACCCTGGTATCGATTACCGGCAGCGGTAAGACACTTATTCTTGCTGACGCCGTATCCCAGATTCGTGATCGTCTGCCTATACAGCCAATTGTCCTTTGGGTTTCAAAGGGAAAGATCGTTGTATCTCAAGCGTATTCCAATCTTTCGGCCGGGAAATATGCCGATAATCTTCCGGGCTTTACTGTTAAGCCTCTCCTTCAGGTTGCACCATCGGATCTGGAGGATTCAACACGTCCGGTACTTTTAGTAGCGACAGTCGGCAAATTTGCAGTCGAGGATGAAGAGGGCGGGGATCGTAAGGTCTTTGAGGCGCAGCTTGATTTAGCCACTGATTCCCTGTGGGAGCTGCTAAAGCGTAGGCGAGCGGCGAGCGGCGCGCGACGTCCACTAATTGTGGTTTATGACGAAGGGCATAATCTATCGGACCTCCAGACGCGCAGGCTATTAGAGCTGTCACCTGACGGACTGATCGCCGCAAGCGCGACGATGACGCTTCCATCCCGTCTGGAGAACACCATTACCCGCCTACGCACTGATCGAGGCTGGCAGGATAGTCAGTTTACAACGGCAGTAGCCAGCAAAGATGTCGTCTCGGCAGGACTGGTGAAAGAGCGAATTGCCATTGGCGGTTATGTCACTCCCATGGAAACGGCCGTTGATGCTATGCTGTCGGACATGGCGGAAGCTAGAGCTGCCGCCGCGCTACTCCCGGCTCCATACAAACCAAAGGCAATCTACGTTTGCAGCACAAATACTGTTGATGGAGTTCCGATAGCTGAGGATACGAAGCGACCATTTAATGAGAGGCAGGCTCGCCCTATTCTTATTTGGCGGCATCTTGTAGAAAATGCGAAAATCGATCCGTCGAAGATCGTCATATACAGTCAGTTAAAGTTTACCAAAGATGCTCCAGCCCCTAAGGGGATGCGGGTTCTGTCTGGTGGTGATAAGGATTACACTGACTTCATTGAAGGCGATTTTGAACACATCATCTTCAACCTTGGCCTGCAAGAAGGCTGGGACGATCCAACTTGTGGATTTGCCTATATTGATAAAGAAATGGCGTCATCAAGACAAATAACGCAGGTCATTGGTCGTGTTCTTCGTCAGCCTGGCGCAGAACACTATACAAATCCTGTCCTAAACACCGCACACTTTTATATCCGCACAGACGAACGCGGTGTCTTTGATGAAATTCTTGATGATATTCGTCGTCAGCTTGTGTCAGAGCATCCTGCGGTGTCGCTGCTGATTAAGTCCGATAGCACCGGCAGGGTTATGGAGAAGGTGCATCCGGAGCCACCTCGCACGGTCCCGACAATTGGCATTCACTCTGCAAAGGCGAAGGACCCGATCGCCAACCTTATAAACAAGATGATGGACTTTTCCGCTGGTGGCCCAAACACGGTGGGTCAAGGAAGCCGTATGCTAGTCCTCCAGGAAATTGGAGTTGGAGCAGAGTCATCTTTTGAATGGATTGAAGTAGAGCATAGCAATCGCGTCACCGTACGATCAATATTTAGGCGAGAACTTCAAAGGCTCTATGCCGGCGCCCTACGGCGTGCTGGTGGCCCCGTCAATCTTGTCGATATCGAGTTGCCAAAATTTGATGCGATGATTGAGCTAACTAGCCCTGCGGCGGATCATGTCCGATCCGTGGCTAGGTCAGTTGTAGAAGCTTACATTGCCCATTCTCGAATCTTTCAAAATGATTTTGATGCACCCTATTCAGTGGGCCCGGTGGCAATCGATCCTCGCGATGCGACCGATTTTAGTAAATCACTGCACGCGAAATATTCTGGACTAAATCCACTTGAACTACGCTTTTGTCGCGCGCTTGACCGCACCCAGCGAGTATGGGCGCGAAATCCGCGAAACAGTGGATTTTACATCCCCCTTTTGGATTTAGCGTCGTCATCTACCTACTGGCCCGATTTTCTCGTTTGGGTAGATAAGACCGTCATCGCTATCGATACAAAGGGCGATCATCTTTTGGCTGAAGCGAGCGTTGGCAAGCTTTTTGATATTGATACTCTCGGCGAGCCTGCAAAGGTTGTGCTGAGACTCATTTCCGAAGGCGAGGCCGAAGCATTACCCTCCGGCCAGATCAACAAAGTCGGGAAGCTCGGCTTCACTGTCTGGAGTTGGAAAAACGGCAGACTGCATGGAATCCATGCTTCGGATGAGCGAGCCGCGATAAAGCTAGCGTTGGACCTATCATAATGATGACGGCTAATGGGAACGGGCGGCCATGGTGGGCGCCCCCCGTTGGGGTCGCGTGGCGCGTGTGATGACGTCAGCGGGACACCGCTTACTTTGATTTCAGATGTCACGTAGTTGATCGTAACTCGACAGAAACTGGGGCGCGTCGCTCACAGTAGGACTGGTAGTGACAATGTCCGCTTACTCAAATTTCGTTGCCACAAGCTGATCGAGCGGATTGTCGCCGCACGCAGTCATCGCAGAGTGAAGGCGCGCGTGTGGCACACGAGCGCGAGGACGCGAGTTTCTGCTGTCTTTGAGCCATTGTTTTCGCTATGTTCCAAGGAGAAGCAATGTGAACGCGATCATGACGAATTTCGACATTGAGAATGCAGAGACGCGCGGAACCCACAAGTGGGATGGGCTGTCTGAGATCGATCAGGCGATCCGTGACAATCGCCTGATGGAGTATCGGATCAAGAAGTCCTGGGCCGATCCTTGGGGACGGAAGTTCACGATCACAGTCCTGCTTGTGATTGCCGCAGGTTTTGCATATTTGGCTGGAGCATCGGCCGAGCTCTGGTGACCCAATCCATCACCATTCCTTCACCTCATCAGCAGACTCCGCGCTCGCGCCCTGTGCACCTTTGGTAGCCGCATCAAGGCGGCCTCTGGATCCGCGGATCCGCTGGCGACCGGAATCCTGAGCGCGCACCACTTCGTCGTGAATAGTGCCCGGGTCCACCTGCAGCACGTTTCCAGACACCCCTCCACCGATTTGGGCACGACCTCTGACAGATCCCGGTCCTGTGACCGAAGGGCGCGAGATTGGCTGTCCTGGCGTCAGTACGAGCCTGTCCTCAATCCCGTCGCGCAGCTGTTCCGCGTAGCTTTCGATGAATTTGCCCTGCAGCGCCTGACCTTCCGGACTGAGCTGAAACGTCAGGTCGTCAAAGCGGACATTGCCGTAGAAGTCACGATTGCGTTCAATTTCGACCAAGCCCCATTCGCGGTAGGCCTGTGACAGGTTTAGGCTGCCTGCGGCGCTGTTACCTTCGAAAAACGATGCCTGGCTTTCGAGGCGGTTCGCCAGTTCCTCAGCCCGCCGTGCTTCGCGACTGTAACTCTGGGCCTCGGTCAGCGAAGCGTTCATGCCACTCGCGGTCGAGGAAATCGAGGAACTCGACGAGGTGCTGACGCTGCGAACAAATCCATCGCGTGTGCTTGACCAGTTTCTACTGTCCGACATCTGCGCAAGGCTCCCGAAGATGCGTGAGCGGTCTTCGGATGCGATGCCGATATCGCTGTCGGTCCAGGTGCGGGTACCGCCCCCTTTCAATCCGACATTTGCAGACGCCACACCGTTCGTGACACCAGCGCTGGCGCCGGCTTCACCCCCAAGGAACCAAGCAGTCGAAATGTCGTCAGCGGCCCTCCGCGATAGGCCGAACTGACGCTGCAGGTTGGTGGATGCCTGGTCGACCTCGTTGAAGGCGGTCTGGATGCTGTCGGAGTTGGATGTGCCGGTCGCGCTCTCGAAAGCCGATCCGCGGCTGAATTGGCTTCGCAGCTCGCGGAACTTCGTGACCGCGCTGGTGGTCGATTCCGTCGCAATGTTCGCATAGCTCTCGCTGTTCGAGCGGGCCTGCGATGCCATTGTCGACAGGCGCGAGGTGAACTCCTGTCCGAGACTGGGCGTGAAGGGATAGCTCGAGTTGGGAAGCTGGTCATAGCTGGCTTCGGGGAAACTCGTCGTCATCGAGCCCGTATCGCTGAATGTCCGGGTCTGCGCCGCGCCATAGGTGAAGCTTGGCGCGATAGTCCCTTGTGCGAACTGGCGCGTCAGAACGCTCGAATTCTCAAAGCTCGTATTGCCCAGCGAGACGTTGCCTGTGCTTGCCTCGCGCGCCGCTTCCTCGGCAGCGTTCTGGCTCGGATTGAGATAGCTTGTCGCATGGTGAGAAATCGCCATGGCTCCCTTGGCGACCCCGCCGGCCAGAAACGGCACCGAGGCAATGAGATAGCCTGCCAGAAGTCCGATATCGCTGTTCACATCGGCCATGCCGGTGAAGCTTGCAAGACTGAGACCATTGCCACCGGCCACCGCGCTCATGTCCGCGGCGCCTTTGTACATCAGCATCATGTGCAGGATCACGAACAGTGGTCCCCATGCTGCCAGGTAGAAGAAGCCCGTCACATAGCCTTTGAGTGCCAGCGGCCCGGTCTTGGGCAACAGAAACAGGGGGAAGAGGACCGGAAACAGGGCGTAGAAGAGCACGGTCAGCACGACATTGAGAAGCGGCACCCACTTCATCGCGTTGCTGGCGATCGAGCCATAGGTCCGCTCGGTCTGGATATCGGCGCGCGTCTGGGCGTAGACGTCGACGTTGCCCGCGCCACTCGTTGCCGCCATTGAATGCATGGCCTGGCTCATCGCGTTGATCGTCAGCGTCTGCTTGAAGATCTCGGTCGCATTGGCCGAGACCCCGGTGAGGTACTGGTAAGCCACCGGCAGGTCAGCAAAAAGCTTGGCCTTGGCGAGGGCGGCGGTCTGGTTGGGATAAAGCTGGCGTCCGAAGACCGTCCCCATGCCGTCGATCAAACCGGCCCACTGCGCGTTCAGGGCGTCATAGGCTTCGCGGCAGGTGATGATATTCGAAGTCACCTGACCGGTCCCGGTGTCGCGGGTGAGGAAGCGCTGGGCCCGCGCCTGACTGCCGGGCGCAATGGTCATCCAGATGTCGCTGGTTTCGGCGAGCTCCTTCATCGAATAGCGGCCAAGCAGCACGTCGTAGAAGACGCATTGCCGGAAGTGCTCGTCGAGATTGGCGGCAAATTCGGGGTCGGAAATACGCAAGGAGCGCGTAGCATCGTAGAGCCGCGCGCCGTAGATCATGCCGTTCTTCGAGTAGTTGAGGTCGCCCGGCAGCCCGAACACCACCTCGGCCGAGCCAGTCAGATAGTCGCCGACCTGGCTCGTGAAGCTCGCCATCAGTGCAAGCCCCAGCGGCACATTGCTGACATTGGCAGGGGCGAGACTGGGGTTAAGCCGGTCGGTCACATGGACGTCGAGCCGCGGCACCATAAGGCATGAATAGATCAGCGTCGCGCCGAGGAACCAGTTGACCCAGGCCCTCCAGTCTTGATTGAACGCCAGCGTGATGGCGGAGAGGCCAAGCCCCATGACCATGACGACCTGCAGGAGGCTCTTGTAGCCCCCATTGCCCGTCCAGGCGGCGACCGCCTGAAAGACATTGACCAGGTAGTCGCCGCCGCCAACCGTGAAAATCTCGACCATGATGCTGGGCTCCCGCCGCTTTCGGCGCGCTGAAAGGGATCAGTGGGTAAGGGCGCGCGACTGCACACCGCGCGACCAGTCGAGCGAGGCGGCCATGCCCGGCGACATCGATGCGGCGAGCACGTTCTCGATGAACGCGGTTTTCTCGATGATCTGCATGATGGCGTTGACCTTGAGTTGCGTGTTCGCCTGCCTGTCGGCGAGTGCCTGCCTGACGACATTCACCTGGCCCTGCCACATCGCGATCTTGGCTTCGTCCGCGCCGATGAAGTTCGACATCGAGCGGCCCGCTTCGCTGACGATCCGGTCGAGGACGGCGAACAGAAGATCGACACTGGCGATCTCCGCCAGCGTCTCGCGATCGTCGGTCGGCATGCCGCGGCCATAGGCCGCCTGGACAGTCAGGATCTTGTAAAGCGGGATCGAGGCAACCTGCAGAAGTTCCTTCTGCGCGTCGGTGATCGCGGTGTCGTCATGGATCGCCTGGACCATGCCGGCAATCAGGGCTGCAACGCGCGGGCGCAGCGCTTTGGATGCGGGAAGGCTGAGCGACTTGAAGCCGGGATCGAGGCACTTGTCCGGCTCGTCGCAGTCGAAGATCAGGACGTTTCCGTTGCTTGTCCCATCGAGCAGTGAGGTGACCAGTGTCGAGGACGCTTCCCCGACGATCGGCACGAACTTGCCCGGCTCGTCATCCTTGGGCGGGACATAGATGATCGTGCCCAGCAGCGTCATTGCATATTCGGCGAGTTCCTCGTCGAAAGTGCCATTCGGCGAGAAGAACGCGGACTTCTTGAGGATCGTCCAGGTGTAGTTTCTCGCCACGGCGGGATTGACGTCGTCATATTTGCCCGAGCCCTGCGCCGTCGTGCTCGACCGCTGGCCTTTGGTGCCGCACCCGTGCTTGGCGGCTGCATAGTCGGTGAAGATGCCTTCCGAATTGCCGATCGCCTCGCAGATCGCCTTGTCGGCCAGATCGCCCTTGGGCCAGATGCCGCCCACCAGCCCCTGCGCCATTTCGCAGGAGTTGATGTTGAGGTTGTTCATGAGCTGAGCCTTTTGGCTGAACTCCTGCATGATCTTCGAGCATTCCGGGCAGACCGTGTCGATCGCCAAGCTGAAAGCGAAGCCGACCGCATTGTTGGCGACAGCCTTCAGCATTGCGACGATCTCGCTCGCGTTGATGAAGCTGAAGGATCCGGCGAAGATGTCGATGCCGCCGCAGCCCGCGCGGGCGCGCGGCAGCTGCAGATTGGCGATGTTGGTCGTCTTCTGCGGGAAGCGCGTCCAGACGTTGCCGAGACTGTAATAGCCTGCCGACTGACCCTCGAACGCGGTTGGCCCGTTGACGTTGGCGGCGCCGCCAACATCATTGAGGAACGAGTCCATCGAACTGCCGACATCGGCTGATGCACTCGTAAGGGGCAGGGTGGCCGCGAGGATCGCGGCGACGGCACGTTTCATCCTAGTAGTCACGTCCGGCTTCCTTCGATGTGAGGAGGTAAATGCGGTCCTGAAGCTCGTCGGCACTCATCACGCCGTAGCCGATCGGGATGGGCTGGCCCTTGGCGGCATCCCAGAGCACCACCGCCGGCGTGACCTTAGGCTCAAGCCCCATGCGGCTGCGCTGGTTGGTCTCGACCGTGTAATTCGGGAAATGGCGTGAGGGACCGCCGTCCGTCGAAATCGCACGCACCGTGATGTGCCAGGTCGACGCAACGCTCTGGACGATCGGCGACATGACTTCGCAGGCGCCGCAGCTCTGGGCGAAGAAGTAGAACAGCCCGTAGCGTTCGGACAGCTGCGCCATCACCGCATTGCGCTCGGCGTTGCGCGAGTCCTGCCACTGGCGCTTGCCGAGCGTCGAGACTGGCCGCTGGAGCGTATAGTCGAGATCAGGATCCTGCCAGATCGCCCGCTGCCAGACATCGCTGAACAGCGATGCCCGGTCGAGCTGGGCGCGCTGAAAACGGATATAGGCCGTCAGATTGGCCGACGTCGGCTCGAGGATCGCCTTGGCTTTCAGTTCGCGCAGATTTGCAGTGATGGCATCGAGCTGGCTCGTCGCACTCGGAGCAGGCTCGGAGGCATCCTCCTGCACTTCGGGCGGCTTGGGCTTGGTGCAATAGAACCAGTACCCAAGGCGCCGCTCCTCGCAATAGAAGCTGTCCTGGCTGTCGCTGGTCGTGACCAGCGGCGGTTCCTGGCCGTGTGCCGGAGCACTGAGCGCGGGCGCAACGGCGGTGAGCGAGAGGCAGGCGGCAAGCAGCCGCCGGGCGGCCTTATTGGCTGGCGCGGGCATAATAGTCCTCGATTTTCTGCTGGATTTCGGTGGCGGCCTGGAGCTCGTCGGGCAGGCGCGCGGCGTCGGTGAATTCGGCGTAGACCTCGCTGAAATCCATCTTCGAAAGATCGAGCCGCGAAAACTCGTCGATGGTAAAGCCAAGGCACTGCTCGGTCTTGGGCTTGCCCCAGGGCTTGTTCAGCTGCTGGCGGCCCTGTTCCTGCAGGATCCGCGAAAGCTTGGATTCAAAGCAGCAATAGACCTTCTTCTTGGTCAGGCAGACGCCCAGGAAACTGTCAGAGCAATAGGTCCCGACATAGGCGCACAGGCCCTGCGCATCGCGCTGGTGAAGCAGCATTTCCTCGCGGCTGCAGCCGAGAGCGACAAGCAGCTGGATACCCGGAATGAGCGGGAAACCCTTGCCCTTGCAGCAATTGAGCACGCCGAAGACCTTGGACGAGCAGGTGTTGCGCGTACCCTTGAACAGGGTGAGCGTGTCGGGATCGAACTCGCGCCGTGCCTGGTCCATCGCGTTGAGCGCGACGACTGCATCCTTGAACTCGTCATTGGCCTCGCGCTCGATCGTCTCGCACGAGCCATCGATGCAATAGACGTCGCCGTCGCAGATGAACTGGCTGGTATCGGCAGGCTGGTCCGGGACAGGGCAGTCGTAGACCCGCTCCCAGGTTCGACAGGGCTCCCCCGAAAGGCAGTCTTCGCGCACCAGCGAGCAGCCGGGCGTGCTTTCCAGCGTCTGGCAGTCCTGAGCTTGCGTAAATTGGGCGCAGATATAGCTGCGCGACCATGCCCAGCAGGGCTGGGTGACCGCGATGCCATCGACGATCCTGGTGACAGGATCGCTGTCGGTGCAGGTCTCGGTGTCCTGCTGACATGAATTGTCTGCGGCAAGGCCCGCGCACTGGCTTTCATCGCGGCTCGTCGTGACGACGTTCTCGCCGGTTACGGTGTAGGGCGTCGCGCCATCGACCGGTGCAGTGCAGCTTACGAGATCGACGCGCAGGTCGCCCGAGTTACAGCCCCAGTAGATGCCGAGATAGGGATCGCACAGATTGATCGGATAGGACTGTGTGACCGTGCATTGCGGCGCCGGGTAGCGATTGCAATTGTAGATCGATGCCGGATCGACGCCGCTCCCGCCGACGCAGTAGTAGCCATAGACCTGCCGCTGCACGGTCGTGGCATTCAGCGTCACCGGGCAGGATCTGGTCTCCTGGGTCGCGGTGTAGCCGACGTTGCAGGTCGCCATGTAGCGCGCTGCGGTGCCGGTTCCCGGAGGCAGGGGGACGCAGCGGCCCTGGCTCCCGCTGATGCTCATGCCGCTGGTGTAGGAGAGCGGATCGTCGTTGATGACATTGCTGCGCGCGACAACCGCGTCGAGGTCCTGGGGCGCGAACTGCGCACGGCGATCCATGGAATCGCGCATGGTCCGGTAGCCGGTGTTCGCCGTTGCCTGGCTTGCCGCTTCCCGCGCCATCCGGTCGGGATCGTCAAAATAGCCCGACTGGCTGGGCACGCTCCCGAAATTGGGTATCCGGTTTGCGTCCGGGTCGGTCGTCGCCGCGCTCTGCGCTGCGGCCGCCTGATCGCGCCCGAACGCCTTGCCGTCTGCCTTGGCGGCATCGGTCGTGGTTTGGGCCGAGACGCTTGCCGGCAGACAGGCGCAGGCGAGATAGAGAAGGGGAAGGAGAAGCCGCTTCATGGGTCACTCCGTTGCAAGCGGGCAAGATGCTGGGATGCGAGAAGCGCGCCGGGACCGCCGCCTTGGGCGAAGGTTTCGAGCGCGTAGGACACGCTGACATTACCGCTCATCCGGTCGTGGGGTGGAACCTGGGTCCGGCAATCGAAGCCATCGCAGAGATCGAAATCGCTGCTGGTCACCACATAGGTCGGGACCGCCTCGATCCCGAAAGCGCGAAACAGGCGCGGGTCGATGCCGACTGCGTCGAGCGCCCCGCCGTCATCGGCGATTTTCGCGAGCGCAGCCGTAAGGGTCTTGGCGCTGCCACCCGGCAGGCCGCGCAGCACAACGACGCCGCCAGCCTTGGCGACATCGTCCGCCATGGCCTGCAAGGCAGCCGGCGGCATCGAGAGCGAAGCAAAAGCGATGAAGCGGGGTGCTTCACCCAGACCATCGCTGGCCATGGTCCCCGCGTCGGCCACCATCTTGTCGAAGTCGAAGACGTCGTCGCTTCCTGGCCGCGCGGAACTTGCCGCCTGCTCGGTGTAGCGCTTGCCATGCGCCTGGGCTTCGGCGGCGCTGTCATTGGCTTGGCTAAGGACCGCTTGGGCGCGCGCGCGGGCACTGGCGGCAAGCGCATCGGCTTCGCTCGCCTCGACCTTGGCGCGGGCGCGTATCGCTTCGAGATCGAGTTCCGGCTCGCTCGTCTGTGCTGCGGCTCCCGCCATAGCGGCCGCACCAGTGATCGAGGCGATTACAAGGAGATGAGGGAGTATCTTCATAGCGCGCAGCAGTTCCGTTTGCGCCAGACCAGATAGCCCATGTCCTCGCCGATGGCGGGATAGACCTGACCTGCCGACATGAAGGTGGTGGAGGCGCCAATAGGCGCGCAGGCATAGCGGCCCTTGGTCTGCGGATTGGGATTGGTGGCCTGGAAGCGGTACTGCTGCTTCCTCATCACCGGCATCAGATACTTCCCGCAAAGCCCCTTGCTGCCCATCGTGCCCCAGGCGACGAGTTCGCGGTGCAGCTTGTAGGAGAAGCGCGATAGGGCGAGCCGCGATGCCTGGACGTGCCCGATCGTCGCCGAGACATTGCCGTTCAAGGGATACATGCTGCCCTGGCATCCGGCACACCAGAACAGTTCATCGGTCGGCAGCTTGGCCGTTGCCGCCACGCAATCGGCCGCGCAGGCCGCAAGCGCCAAGGGATTGGCGAAGAGCACCGCTTCGGGATTGATGATCGCGGTGAGCTCGCTGTCCTGCCAAAGCGGATCGATCTCGGTGATGTAGAGAATGTCCACCGAGCCCTGTTCCAGGCACAGGAAATCGGCGACGATCTCCATCCAGTAGATCAGCGGATAGGCATACCAGTGGACATGCCACTGCGAATTGTACTGCGTCGCGCCGCCGACGGCCGAAGGTCCCGCCATCGACTTGAAGCCGATGTCGAATCCCGGATCGAGCTTCATCCCGCCGAGATTGACGAAGCACCAGGGCTTCATGCTGACGTCGGCAAGCCGCACCGGCTCCCAGAAGCCCATGGCGATGCCCGGCCGCAAACCGCACAGGCAAACCGGAAGCGCCGGGTTGCTCGTATCAGGTCGGCTCGAGGGCCAGATCTTCAGGCCGCCGATCGAGATCGGAAACAGGCACGACCAGCAGATATCGGTGATCGGATTGACGAACTTGCCCGTGCAGCGACCCGGTCCTGCCGATGCCTGTGCGGGCGCAGCCGCAGCGAGCATGAGACCGAGAAAGAGGATCGCACTGCATAGCCATGTAAAAGAGGGAGACTTTGTTCTCATGACGGTGCGCGCTCCTTGGGCCGGACAGGCTGCTCGGTGATGATGAGGATGCGGCCCTGCTGCTCGACCGTGGCGGGCACGGCGCGGATGCCGAAGTGCTTCACAAGGCTGCCGCCCTGGTCGAAATAGAAGCGGCGCTGGCGGGCCTTCATCAGTTCCAGCGGTGCACCGCGCACGAGGATGAGCTTGGCTTTGGTGCTGGCATAGCGCCGGGTCGCCCAGGCAAGCTGCTCGGGATCATCGCCATCGAGAAAGACCAGCGGCACCCGCAGCGGCACGGTGTCGAGCGGATTGACCCGGGTCCCGGCCGCAACGGTCACCCGTCCCTTATCATCGGCAATGTCACGCTCGACGCTGATCGTCGGATCGAAACGCCAGCTGCGTGCTGCCGCTGCGGCGTTGATGCCTGCGACGGGCTCGGGGCGGTTGACGCGCGCGATCGTGCGCCGCTTCAGCTCCTCATTGAGCTTGGCCGTCTCGCCGGTCTTCTCGAGGTGGGTGAGACGCGCATGGATTTGCTCGAGCAGGTCAGGCTCGATCACGGACCAGACGGTGCCTTGCTGGCCGTAGTCGCGGGCGCTTGCCGGCGCGGCCAAAAGAAGACCGGCTACGAGGAATGGGGCGGCGCGCAGCGGTGTCACAGGATCGGCCTCCCGACCCCGAGAATGCGCTTGGCGCAGATCCACCCGATCGCCGCATAGCGGCTGTCGAAGCCGTCCTTGTGCGCGGTGGTGACGAAATAGCAGCCTTGAGGCACCACGCCTGTCGGACCGAGCGCCAGCGGCTCGCCGAAACGGCTTGCCCGCTTGGCTACTGCGACCTTGCGGCCATTGACAAAGAAGCTGCGATCCTTCTCGATCACGACATCGCCTGGCATGCCGCTCACCTTCTTGCCGAACGGCTTGGGCGCCTTGCCAAAATGCCTTTCGAGCAGCGGCGAGGACGGCGGATCGAACAGGATGATCTCGCCGCGCTGCGGCAGCGCGCCGCGATCCAGCCAGATCGCCCAATAGGGCAGGCTCGGACTGGCGTTGATCATCAGCGCATGATCCTTCGCGAATGTGCTGAGCGACGTGAGCGCGAGCGCGGCCGCGCCGAGCCCCGCCCACAGCGTGAGCCGGCGCCCAGTGGGCGAACGGAGGACAAGGTCAGCGGCGCGCATCGGGAATGGCTCCCACGCGGCGCGCCACATCCGCGCGCACGGCTTCGGTGAGATCGGGCGTGCTGCCCGCGACCACCGCTTCGGCGACAAGGACCGTGCGGCCCTCGCGGGCCAGATGTTCGACCGATGCTTCGACCGCCTGCAGATAGGCCTGGACGCGCATCTTCGTTTCCTCAGGCGGCCGTCCGGCGCGCGCTTCGGCTTCGATGAAGTCGCCCATGATGCGGCTCAGCTGGACGGTCACCACCTCGCGCTTATCGAGCGCGAGCAGCTTGTCGGTGGCCCAGACGCCCCAGAGTGCCGAACCGACCATACTCAAGCCGAGCACAGCGGCGGTCCAGTTTACCCCGCCCATGCGGCTGCCCGGGGACTGTGTTGCCAATATGTTCTTCACAGCTTTTCTCCCGAGAGTTCGCGTTCGAGATCGTTGATGAAGCGCGGCAGGCGCCAGACCACGACCAAAGTCGCGACACCGATGAGGACGAACTTGAACTCGTCGAGGAAGCCGATCTGGCGACCCTGCTCGGCGCCGAGGAAACGGTCCGAAATATTGGCGAGATGCGCAAAGAAAACCCCGGCATCGCCGCCCGAGATCAGAAGGAAGAAGAGCAGCGGGAGCCCGAGCGCCATGAGGTAGCTCGAGGCGAGGAAAGTGCTGCCGCGAAGCACGATGTAGCAGAGGTCGGCGGCATGCGAGCACCAGCCCTTAGCGGGCAGGTCGAGGCTGTCGCTGTCGGCACGGGCGTCCTCGGCCTGGTCGATCGGCGTGACGAGATGGAGAGGCATCGGTTCTGGGTGTCCTTGGATAGAGGGAAAAGTCAGGTTCGATTGGCAAAGGCGATCCGTTCGATCGCGTCTGCAAGCTGATGGCCGCGCGCGATCTCGGCATCGATCGCGGCAAAGGTCTGAGGCGAGCTCGAGAACAGCGTCGCGGAATAGTCGTCGAGCACGAGCCGGCCGATGGCTTCGGTCTCCGGTCCCTTGATGAAGACTTCCGAATAGTCGCTGCCCGAGCGCTTCAGGCTGCGGATCAGGGTCTCGGTGCGGTCGTCCATGTCGAGCCGCTTCGACGCCTTGAAATCGGCGATCGTCTCGGGCTTTTGTTGAAGGATCAGCATCCAGTCGCTGTTTTCCAGCGCAGCGGTCGCACCGTCCGACTTGTAATAGTCGTTGAGCGACTGCGTGGCGGTTGCGAGCGCCCCTCCATATTTGCGGCAGGTGCGGGCGTAGGTCTCGACGAACTCACCCATCGAGCCGCCCTTGAGCATCGACCAGGCCTCGTCGATCAAGAGCAGTTTCCTCACCGAACGAGGGCTGCGGGTCATGGCCTGGCTGGTCATGAACATGATCGCCGAGAGCACGACCGCGCGCAGTTCTTCGCGCGTGGCGAGATCGGACATTTCGAAGACGGTGAAGTCGGTATCGAGATCGAGGCTCGCCTGGCCTTCGAAGAAGGCGCCATAAGTACCGCCTGCCATGTAGGGCGCGAGCGCGGTCGCAAGATCGCTCGCTGTCTCATTGCCAAGACCGGTCAGCGCTTCGCCGACGCCAGTGATCGAGGCTGCTACGCCTTGGTCGCTCCAGACCATGTTGACCGCACGGTCGATCAGGCCGCGCTCGGTATCGTTGAGCTGCGCGCTGTGCCGCGCCATCTGGCCAACAATGGCCTTGACCATGCCGAAGCAGTCGAGCCGGTAATCCTCGTCTTCGGCTGCCCGCTCGCCATCGATCATCGAGAACGGGTTGAGGCAGAAGCCTGCCTTCATGGTGAACTCGACGAACCGGCCACCCTGCAGTTTTACCGAATGCTCGAAGCTGCGCCCGTCGTCGATGACGACGACCTGCGCGCCCGCACCGCGCAGCGCCGCGCACATCTCCTGAAGCAGCACCGATTTACCCGAGCCCGACTTGCCGCAGATCGCGACATTGTGGTTGCCGGCCTCGTTCTCGAACGGCGACCAGAAGAAGGGCTGACCGCGCCGGCCCACGAACAGGAGATGCGGATGGACGCTGCCAAGATATTCGCCCTGCATCGGCGCGATATTGGCGGCGGTGGTCGAGAGCACGGTCTTGAAGCGCTTGAGGCGCTCCATGTCCGCGCCAAGCCCATCGGCCAGCGTCATCGGCATGGCCGCCAGCAGACCCTGGATTTGCAGGTAGCGCTCGTCGGCAAGGTCCCAGCCTGCCGCCTTGTAGATCGACTTGATCGCGCGTTCGTCCCGGTCACCGCGGCCGAGCGGCGAATAGGTCGTCAGGCCATAGAAGACACGCACGAGGCGGCGACCCTCCTGCAACTCGGACTGGACGTGCTGCCATTCCGCGGCCTGCTCACCGATTCGCGGCAGGAACCGTGCGCTGCGCGTACCCGCAAGGCTGGTGGTACGCATGAACTTGAAGCCCGCCTTGGCCGAAGCGGCCTCCTGGTCAGGATAGACGAGGCACAGCATCGTCGCTGCCGGGCAGGGGAAGCGCAGCTTGTCGGTGAACATGTCGCCGATGAGCCGCGCGCACTCCCACGGCGCCCAGCGCTGGGGCATGTTGCGCGAGGAAAAATGCCGCACATCGAAGGCGTCGGGGTAGACCGTGCCGATCTCAGGAACCCCATCGTCAACCTTGCCCGTTGCCCGAAACCGCTCGGTGACGAGCCGCATCCGGTCTTCCAGGATGACGAGTTCGATATCGTGGCGGATCGCCTGCGCCGCGATCGCGTCATTGGGATTATAGGGCACAGCGTCGTCCTGCGGCGCGGTCGTCGGCGAGGTCAGGTCGTCGATGATCGCAATCAGCTGCTGCGGCTCGACTTCGGCAACGCCCAGATTGAGCGACTTCAGCATCGCGATGAGGCCGTCGCGCGTCTGCTTGAGATCCTCGTTGCTCACCGCTTTGGCAGCGGGCACGCCGACCGAAACGATCACCTGATGATGCCGCGCATGGAACGGCGCGTCCTGCGAACCCGATTCCCAGACGAGGCCGTAAAGCCGACGCGCGCGGTGGCGGGCAATCGCCTCGTAGACGCCGCCCTGGACATAGCGCGGCGCAAACCAGGGAGCGACGATCCGGCTGATGCGCGGAGACGCGAGATGCAGCACCTGGAGGCAGGCCCCGGGTGGCAGGCCCTCGGAGAAGAACGATCCAAGGATCTCGCCGGTACGCTCATCGGCACCGATCAACGGCGTGACAGCAAGGACAAAGCCCTTTGATCGCGCGTTGAAATAGAGCCGGCTCGCCGGATCATAGACCCGGTAAGGGAGCCAGTCCGACAGGAGATCGAGCATCAGGGCAGGCCGGTCATGTTCAGCGTGCTCGGCATCGCCCAGAAGCCCGGTGAGGAGCCGGTCGACAATCGTCTTCAGTTTCTCGGCCATCACTTGGGCTCCTTCTGTGCCTGAGCGGCGTTCTTCGCGGCCTCGATTGCCTCGATGGTCGGGAAGATCAGCGGGGCCTTGTCGGCAGAAGGCCGAGGGGCTCGATCATGCGGGGGCTGCGCCATGTCGAACCCCTCGACCGCCGGGGCTTTCGCTCCGGCAACGGCCTCGCGCGCCGTGGAGGGGAGGACCAGCGGCGAGGCAGAGGGGGTGTCCTCGAGTGAGGACGAAGGTTGAAAGGGCTGTCCGAGATCGAACGTCTCGGCTTCGGGCTGTTTGGCAGGCTGCTCGGCGGCCGTGCCTTCATGCGTTTCGCTCGTTGCCTCGATCTGCGCCTGTACGGCTTTGAGCTTGCGGCGCAGCTGGCGCATCAGCGGCGGGGCGGTGTCCTCGCCAACCTTGCGGCGCAGTTCTGCGGCCCAACGCGGATTTTCGACGACTGCCCAAGCGACCGCATCATCGTGCAGCGTCCCGGTCTCATCGACATGGGCTGGAAACACGATCCTGAGCGTTCGCTCGGACGTCCGGGCCCGATCGCCGGCAGCAACCGGGACGGGCGCACGATAGTCGTTCTCCAGCGAGCCGGTTGCGGTCATGTCGCCGGTTGCGCGGGCGTCGATCACATGGCTGGGCGCGCAGTCGCCCTTGGGGGCACGGCAGGTGAAATCACCTTCGATATTGGTGCCGAAAGTCGCGCACGCGCTTGTCAGCAGAGTAAGGCAGGCAGGGGCGAGAATACGGTGGGGAAATCGCATGACGATTATCCTTTCTTGGCCGGAGCGGGCGCGGCCGCTTTGGCGGGCGTGAGGAATTCGCGGAGCACCGAAGCGGGGCGATAGCCTTCGAGGATCGCGCCGTCGGATGGGCGCACGATGACCGGCGTTCCGTTGAAGCCTTGGCGCTTGGCAAAGGCTTCGTTGGCATCGAGCCCGCTCGTGTCGCAGGGTTTCGGATTGGCGAGCGCGAGACCCGAATAGGCCATATGCAGGGACACCTCGGGGCGCGGCGAGCACAGCACCCGTTCGGCATCGCGGCGACTGTCGGCCCCGAAGATTGAAATGGGCCGCTCCTCGACACGGGCGCCGATCGCCTTCAGTTCGGCTTCGAGCTTCTTGCAGTAGCCGCAGTGGAAATCGGAGAAGACGACGACCTTGGGGCCGTTGGCTGGTCCCCAGGTGATCGCGCCGTTTGCGGGCAGGCCAGCGAGCGATACCTTCTGCGGGGTGGCGCGCGGGGCAGGCTGGCTTTCTTCGTTGGCATTGCTCCGCCGTGCAGCACCAGCAGCCAGCAAGTCCGGGTTGAGTGCGAGGAGACGGGCTGCCGTCAGGTCTTGCCGCGCCTCCATGTCGTAGATGCGCCCGATCACCAGATATTTGGCCGCGCGATCGACATAGAACAGCGTCGATTTCGAGGCGACTTCGCACAGGCCGCCAAGGCCATTGCAGGTGATGGCGTCGATCGGCGTCTTCGGCAGACGGAGCTTGAGCGCGGCGCGCACCTTGGCCGTATCAGGCTCCTGGGCCGGGGAAGCGAGGCTGGCCACGCCCCAGCCCGTCGCGGCGGACAGTGCGATGACGGCGGCGGCGGACGCCACCGGTCGCAGCCAGCGCCGCAGTTTGCTCGGGGTTGGGTTGTTTGCGGCGGGGGTCATTGGGAGTTCCTCACATAGACGCCGTCGAGAAAGACGATTTCGACATCGATGCCGGTCGGCATCTCGACGACGGGTTGGTATTGTTCGGCGCGCTCGATCAGATATTTGCTGACCGTATCGGCCGCGTCCGCAGCGCCCTGGCCGAGCCCGCCGCCGAGAATGTCGCCGGCCGAAAGCTTCGAGCGGGTGCCGTCGGCATTGGTCGTGACACCGGAAAAGACGCTGTTGGCGTTCGCCGAAAAGCCGCGCCCGAAACCGCCCACGATCCCGGCAAGCAGGGCCTGGCTCACAAGGCTGCCCTCGCGGCTGACGACACGCCCACGCACCCCGGATTTTCCGGCAAAGCTGATGAAGCCTTTGACCTCGCTCACCGCGACGCGCCCGCCGGGCTGATCGCAGGTCATCCGGGCCAGCTTCACATAGACTTTCTCCGAAGAGAGATCGCCGCGCGCCGCGCCATTGACGATGCAGCCCTGGATGCGGGTGGTCAGTACCTTGCCGTTCTGCATGACCGAACGCGCTGGCCCCGTGATGCGCAGGACAACCGGAAGCGGATCGGTCTGGCTCGCGACACCGGCCGATGCATCGACGCCAACGATGACGCGCGCCGAGGCATAGGAATTGGGCGGCAGATAATCCGGTGAATCCTCGATCACGACCGGCGGGGTTTCGGGACGCGCAAACCTTGGTCCGTTTGCCCCGGCTTTGTCCGACGTGAAGCTCATGAGCCTCACTTCGCCTGGCCCGGGCATTGCAGCTTCACCGGCCCCCGCCGACGCACCGCCGAGCGTTGACGGGGCCGTCCGGCCGCGCGCGTCATAGCCGCCCGCTTGCGGGCCATAGGCCGGCGGCGGCACGCTCGGGGGAGCCGAGGTGCTCTGGCTGGCAAGGCGCGTCTTCAGATCCGCGTTCTCGGCGGAGATCGCATCGATCGCGGCCTGGCCGTCAACGCGCATGGCTTGGTTCTCGGCCTTGAGGGCGGCGAGCTGGGCTTCGATTTCCTCGCGCGGGAGGCTCGCGTCCTTCATCGCCTTCTGCTCGCGGGTCACGGCATCGAGACGATTGCCGTAGGTCGCGACGAATTCGCGCTGCGAAAGGTCACGATTGATGAGCCCGGCCGTGTCGATGGTCTGGGCGGCGGTGGGATCGTCGCTCTTCGCGCCGTCGTCGCCTCCCAGGATGAACCAGCTGCCGCCGACAAGCGCGAGCGCGCCCAAGGAGCCAAGCAGGAGCTTCTGCCGCCGCGCGGTCTTGGCGTTTAGGCTGGTGACTGGCGAAGGCGATGCGGGATCGGCTTGAACCGGGGTAGAGGGGGCGGCTGTGTCGCTCATTGACCGATCTCCCCGTTCGTGCCGACGATGAAGGCGACCGTGCTCTCTCCCGATTGGAGAGTTGGCTGGGCGATTGAGATGGCAAGGGTCCCGGACGACGCGAGATCCGCTTCGGCAAGCGTCAGCGGTTTGCGGCCACGGTTCGCCAGGCGGATGACCTTTCCGGCGAGCGCGCTGCCGCGGTAATCGGCGATGAGCTGAATCTCGAGATCGCCGACCCGTGTCGGAAGTGCCGAGGATTGCCGGACTTCAAAACCTTCGACCGTGCGGTCATTGGCCATGGCCTGGATGAGGCGTACTGCGCTCGTCTCCAGCGGCGTTTCGCTTTCCCAGCCTGCCGCCTTGTTGGTCGCGATCGCCGGGTTGGTGATGAAGACCTGGACTGCCGGGACAGGCTCGACCAGGCAGGAGACCTTGTAGACGAAGCCCTTCTTGGTCGTGGCGAAGAAGCTGATCGACCGGGCCGCAAAGGTCTCGGGCACCGACACATAGATGTCGCCGCGCAGCGGCTCGTTGGTGACCGCAAAATCGTTGTAGGGCGTGCCGGTCGAAATCTTCGAAACGCTGGCAAACTGGTCGTCGACGAGCGAAAAGCGCGTCAGTTCGCGGGCCGAAACGGCGCATTCGATGCTCGCTCCGTCAGCAGCCTGTTTGAACTGGTCGGCGGCCTGAGCGCCGCTCCCGGAAAATGCGAGAATGGTGCTGGCGCAAAGAGCCAGGCTCCACGCGCGCGTCTTGCGTCGGTAAGCCATCACTGGGCCTCCTTGGTTAGGTCTTTGGGTGGCAACTGGCTGAAGCCTGACAGCGCGAGACGCAGGCCCCGGTAGGTCCAGTTGAAGCGGAAACGGCGTTCGTCGCTCGCGATGACCTGGGCGCCGACAAAGGTCTTGAGCGTGCCGGTCACATCGGAGGTCAGCCCCTTGGGATCGACGGTCATCGACCGGATAACGAAGGCCTGGGTGACGTCCGAGCCACGCTGTTCCTCGACGATCCGGACGAGATCGGCCTTGAGGCGACCGTAGCTTGCCGGATCGGCGAGCTTCAGAATTTCGTCCATCCAGTAGTCGAGGCCCTCGGGGCTGCGATTGAGCAAGACGAGCGCGGCATCGCGGGTCACGAGTTCGAGATAGTCGGCCTCGACCCCCGCGCTGCTGACGATGAGCTGCTTGGGGAGCGTCGGCAGGAGCACGACTTCGCGGTCGCGGGTGGCAGCAAGGCTGACGGCGACGACGAGCGCAATGCCAAGCCCGGCGCTGGTGAGCGCGAAGAGGTTGCGCTGGCGCAGCAGCGACTGCTGACGCTCGTGTGAAATGTCGGCAAACATGGATATCTCCCCTCAACCGGCAAGCAGGCGGCAGTGGGAAGGCGGCGTCGATTTCAGGCCCAGCAATCCGGCCGGCAAATACCAATAGGCGGCATGGGCTACCCAGGAGCTGGCGCGTCCTGCTTTTGCCTTTCGCAGCGCGAACCAGGCGCCGAAGGCAACGATGATGCCGATAAAGATATGCTGGCTGAGGATCCCCCAGGTGAAGGGGATGAGCATCCCGGCGAACTCGTCGATGGTCCAGAAGCCGATGAGCTCCGGATCGTCGAGCCGACGCGGAATGATATATGGGTCTGCCATGGCGACGCGCCTTCCCGTCCGATGCGTCAGATGACCGCGGTGACGACCGAGGTGACGATCGGAACACCCGTGCCGACGCCGATGCCGACACCGACCGGAACAGCGACCTGTCCGAGCGAGAACCGGCCCGAAGCAAGACCGATGAGGCCGCCTGCGAGGCTGAGGACGGTGATGATCTTGCCGCCCGAGCCTTCGAGGAAATCGGTGAATTTCGTGAGGGCAGGGGTGAAGGTCGTGTCGGCGCCCGCGTAGGCCGCGCTGGCGGCGAGGGCTGCGATTGCAAGCGGTACCGTGAAGGTCAGGACGCGCCCGAACTTCGAAGAGTGCTGATCAATGGCGCCGCAACGCCGGGAAAGGGTGAGAGACTGCATATGGAGCTCCATCTGGAGGGGTGAACCCAGCGTTCTTTCGTTCGCTGTGTGTTCCACATGCATCTAGGAAATCGATGTAGGAAAGTCGGAACGTCTGTCGAGCTGATGCGGCGGACGGATATGGACGCATCGAATGGATGGTGTCGGTGATAATACGCGGAAACAGCGGTTTATCTGGTAATAAACGTCGACGAATCCCGACGCGCATGGCGGTGATTGTCGGCGACTCGGGTCTAGGGGATGATTCGCCTATAAACGAGATGTTCCTTAAATGTTCTTTTCATTTTCCTACATGGATCACGCGCGATATGGCTACGACTCAGTTCCTAATCGTTGGAGTTTTTGTCGATGCACCAGCCTGCGCCATTCCGAGGCGAAGCCAACGCCAGCCTCGCGCACATTCTTGCCCATGCAATCGAGTCGTCTGACAAGCCCAAGCACCAGATTGCCCGGGAAGTCGGGATCCACCGCGAGACCCTTCTTCGTGTGATGCGCGGCGATCGGCCGATCGGGCTTGATGAAGCCGCGCGGGTATTGGACGTGTGCGGAGCGTTTCCCCGCGCCAGCATGATCCTCGCCTTGGCAGGTCAAGAGGATCTCGCCTGCGAATGGATGCGCAGCGAAATGGGGGAGTTCCTTGAGGACTTCTTCACGGCCTTACCAGGCCAGCTCGAACGCACGCTTGGGCGACGCGTCGAAGATTTGCGGCCCCGGTGGGCGAACGGCACTTCGCAGCTCGTCGCCCGCATGCTCGCCAGGCACATCGATGATTTTGCCAATCGCGACATTTCGATGGCGCTGCCGCGCTGATCCAATTCACCTCGGAGGGGACCGAGAAATTGACCCGACAGGAACGAACATGAATGCACATCCCCAACCTGCCGAGGACGGCGCAAACGCAGAACATGCAACGCCATCTGGCCCCCCGCCGGCCAGGCTTTTGCGGCTGCCTGAAGTCATCGACCGTGTCGGTCTGCGTCGTTCGGCTATCTATCAGCGGATGAGCGAAGGGCGCTTTCCGAAATCCCGCTCGCTCGGGCCCAAATGCACGGTGTGGGTCGAGGAGGAAATCGACGCGTGGATCAGATCAATTGCGAACAAGCCGCATCGAGGCGCTCCGTAAACTATCGCGAAAGAAATCATCGCGCTAAGCTCTGCCCATGATTTATCGATATCCGGCAGGCAATCCTCTCCATCCCGAAGCATTGAAAGAGAAGCAGCGCGCGCTTCGCGACGGCTTTTCAACACCGTTGACGCTTCGCGTGCATCGCGCGCTTTCCTGGCTTCGCCGTGCCGAAGCAGAAGAGGAAGACCAGGACGTTCGTTTCATCCTGCTCTGGATCGGTTTCAATGCTGCCTACGCCGGCGACGTGGAAGCCTCCGCCAGCAATTCAGCACCGGAAGGCGAGCGCGGGCTGTTTCAGTCGTTTTTCTCGACATTGGTGAAGTTCGATGCGCGTCACCGTGTCTACGATGCCGTCTGGCAGCGGTTCAGTCAGGAGATCCGCCTCCTTCTGGACAATCGCTATGTCTACCACCCCTTCTGGCAGCATCAGAACGGTGTTTCAGGTTACGAGGACTGGGAGCACAAACTCGAGCGCGGTCGCATAGCCATCAATCATGCCTTGCGCGAACACGATACGGTGCGGATCCTGTCGATCCTGTTCGATCGACTCTACGTCCTGCGAAATCAGCTGGTGCACGGCGGCGCGACCTGGAACAGCGATGTCAACCGCGACCAGGTGAGGGACGGAGCGTCGCTCCTTGGCTGCCTTCTACCGATCTTCGTCGATCTGATGATGGACAACCCGCAGCATGAATGGCCGATGCCGAACTATCCGGTGGTGGACTGAGCCTACACGCTGCAATTGCGGCCGAATTCACTCCGCAGCTTTCAGGAGTAGAATCGGCTCATTCTGCTCCTCTCGCGCTGCCTTCAACCACTCTCGCGGAGTAACGCCGTCGTGCTTAAGTTGGGCAAGCGGCGCCGCGCGGGTAGCAGCGATTGCTTCGCGCTGGCGCCAGCGCTGAGCGATAGGTGCCGCTTCGTCAACAGCAGCGGCGAGGGCGCCTGCCCATTCCAGCGAAGCCCGGTCGATGGAAGATGGAATTCGTGCCATCACCAGATCGGCCTTACCTACGGTTCCGGTCAACCCCTCGATCTGGCGAGCATTCTCACTTGCCGCCGAGCTTGCTGCCTCGCTTTCGTTGCAGGCCATTAGACAGGCAACCCGCAGGCCTCCAGCTAGTGCGAGTGCATCGATAATGGGATCCGCCAGATCAAATTCGGGCGGCATGGCGAAGAGCAATTCCCGCGCGCGTCCCTCAAACCTGTCCTGATGCGGCCGCGTCGCCTGTGCGACGTCAAGCCAGACCTGGGTAGCGCGCTCCTGGTTCGACATTAGCCAGGCTTCCTCAAACAGCTTGACCTGAGATCGCAATGCCGAGAATTCGCTGGCCAGCTGGTCCTGTCGAATGCGTTCCACCGCAGCGAGTATCCGGTCTGTACTTTCTGTAAGCGCAGCCAGAGTTTGCTCTACCCGCGACAGGCGTGCATTCATGATCCCGAACCCGACCAGCGATACACCTATTCCCGTTGCGCTGAGCGCCAAATTGGCAACACCGAGGTTTTCCAGCGTCTGCATGCCACTTGCTAGCGCGTCGACCTTACTTTCGACCCTTTTCACTCCGCGGCGGATAATCTCATTCTGGACATTCCCGCCGAGCGAGCTTGCCAACTGTGTGCTAGCGACCGCAGCTCCGGCGATCGGGTTGCCTGTCGTCATGCTCGTTTTGGCGAATGTGCTGCCAGCTCCCGACACAGACTCAAGTAAAGCTCCGGCGGCTCCGGTCTCCTGAAGATATGAATGAATCTTGCCCTTGAGCGGGCCAGCAACATGGCGGACGACGGAACCTACGATCCTGAGCTTCCCGGCCTTGATCCCCGTTGCTGCATCGAGTGATGCGATGAACAGTCCTCCGACATCGCTCATAGGGCCATGCTCCGCGCCTCGTTGCCTACGCTTTCCACCACTGCAATGAGTTGTCCCATCAGTGGGAGTGGATCGCCTGCTGGAGCCATCCACGCCGTCTCGATCCGTGCCTGTGCGGAACGGCGGAGACGATCATGGAGACCCGCGCCGCTCTGCAATTTCTGACTCGCAGCCTCGCTTGCCTCCCCGACCACTGAAAGCGCCCAGCTGCCCCATTCCTTCGCACTCTTCACCAGATCTTGATTGGAGATGGTCTCCATCATTGTGGCTAGTCTGCCGGTGGAGGTTGCGACGGATTCCTTAGGTGCATCCACTTTGGGTTGAACTTCGACCTCAGGTTCAAGCGATGGCATTTGGAGCATGGTCAGGCTTTCCAGCAGCGCATCTGCGAGCGCGTTGTATCCGGGGTCGATCGTACGCAACTGTTCAGCAGCGCCCTCGATCAGCTTCTCAAGCTCGCTGACGATCATCTCGCGCATTACAACGTCGACCCTTTCGCGTGTAAAACTGGCAGGATCCCAGAGCGTCTCAACGATGCCGGCTTCGGCAAGGCGCTCTTCCACCCCGCGCTTGGCTTCTATTCCAGCACGATTGACGATGCCCCAGATGGCCATGATCAGGTCGTCGCGCCACGACAGGGTAGCCTGGCGTCTTTCCAGCAAATCGAGATCCATCAATTCCCCCTTCTCAAGGGCTAGATTGCGGAAATGTTTGCTGAACACCAATCAAAATTCGCTGGATCACTGCCGGTGCGACCACTTTTGACGTAAGAGCAATTGAATGTCGTATGGAAGGGATACCGTGCGATGATAAGTGTTGCGAGCTTTTGCTTACTTGCAGTTGTACTTGCGCTTGCCGTTTGGCTCGCGATCGCTTTGCTGGAACTCATTGTAAGAGCGGTGCTGACCGTTGGGATGGCGTTTTCTTTCGCCATCGCTATTGGGATTTTTTCCTCGTCAGACGCCGATAGCGGTGTCGCATGCGGTATATTGGCCTTTGGCCTCGCTCTTGCCCCGTGCTTCTACGTCGTAAGCCGGGTGCGTGCCGCGCAATCCGCACGAAAAACCAAGCAAAGCCAGGCGGGCTCATCACGTTCCAGAGTTTCGTTGCCCAACGAGTACGTCGAGCCCGTATCAACCTTTGCGGAAAAGGCTCTTAGCAAAGCGTGGGACGAAGCGATGCGTCTCGCACCATGTGAAGAACTGGCGGTGGCTCGCGAGGCCTGCGCTCAATTTATGGCTGTTAGCGAAAAAGAGGGCTCATGTGATTTGAATTTGATCGGCTTTTCCGTATTCGTCCGCCGCCATGTTCCTGAACTCGTTAAGGAAACGGGCGAATTGCTTGAGCTGGTGGAAAAATCCGAGCGCGTGACAGCGATTGAACGTCTGACCGCCGACCTGATTACGGTAGGAAAGGGAGCGCGTGACCGGCTCGATGCGATTTCCCAGCGTTTGCGCGATAAGCTTGCAGCGCGTCGGCAGCGGGTGGCTTCCGAATTAGGGAATGGGTGGGAGCCGTTCCAATCGAATCCATAGCGTGGGTTACGGTGCAGATCTGGGGTTAGGTCTGTTGATCGCGATGCAATCTGGCAGCCTCCTAAGCATGCGCATCCCATGTCAAATTCAGGTTTATCTCCGTCGCAGTTATTCTGCGTCCGTTCTTCATGCTGCCCATTGTTCCTTAGCTTTCATCCGCGCGGATCCTTCATCCATTTTCGGAACGTGAAAACCCATGATGCCCCGGCTGTGATCACCGCGCGCATCAATTTCCTCGCGTAGCCAGCGCAGCAGAACAGCCGGCTCGCGCTCTGCCAGCAAGCGAGCACGGTGCGCGACGACGGCAAAGTCACCCGGTGTTTGTCCCTCATGGACTGGCCACTCCGCCGGCCAGACCTGGCCAAAGTGTGCCTGAAAGAGCTTGCGGGCCTGGTCGGTCGTCATCGACCTGAAGGTGGCGCGCATGGTGAAGCGCCGCTGCGTCGCCGCATCCAGCTTGTCGGCGAGGTTCGTCGTTGCGACGAACGGTGTCCGCAAATGTTCGAGTTGCACGAGCATCTCGTTAACCTGGCTCACTTCCCAGCTCCTCTGTCCCGCTTCGCGCCTGTAGAGGAAACTGTCTGCTTCATCGATGAGCAGCATGGCGCCGCGTTCCGCGGCCCTTGCGAATGCCTCGGCGATGTTCTGCTCGGTCTCGCCGACAAATGGGCTCATCAGGTCCGAGCACCGTCGCTCTTCGATTTCGATGCCCATGACCTCGGCGAGATGCCTTGCGAACGCAGACTTCCCCGTCCCGGATGGACCTGACAGCAGCAGGCTCCAACCACGGTCCGGCGAATTTGCCAGCTGCTCTGAAAGTCGAGCAAGATCGGTGTCCGCTCGCGACAACTGCGGGTCATAGACGGAACTTCCAGGACTATCGGGTGCGCAAGACTGACCGAGAATGCGCATCACGCTGTGAATGGCAGTCTTCGCAACATCGGCTCCACCGCTGGCGAGCTGAGCCGCCTTCAAGCCTGACGCGACGACTGCTGGCGGCGCTTTCAAGCTCGCAATATCGCGCAGCTCTGTTGGGCTTAGCGAAACCGATGCAGCTTCTGCCGATCTCTTTACGACACGCTCGCGCACAGAGAAGCGCGGTCGGTCGAAACCAATGGCAAGGGTCATCCGCCGCAAGATTGCCGGGTCAAGCCGAGAACGCTGATTGACGATCCAGATCGTAGTCACTTGCGGGTTTTCGACCAGGCGATTAATCCACTGCTTCGAGCTGCCTTTGCGTTCGCTCATCATGAGCACGTCATCCGCTTCATCGACAACAATGACGCGATTCCGGCGATGTCGGCACATCGCGCGCAGCACCATCAGATGATCAAGGCGTTCGGAGCGATCGGGTTCATTGCCGAAGTCGTCGGCAAGACCTGCGAAGATAGCGCCGCTCCCGGCTTCCGCGGCGAGCGTGCGAGCAAATTCGGTTTTTCCCGTGCCCGGCTCGCCAAACAGCAGAATGCTGACCGGCTCCTTGGTGGCCAGAACCTTGAGTGCCACGCCGCGCAGCGGATCAATGTGCTCAAAATCGTCCCAGAGCAATGTGCCTGCTTCCGGGTCGGGCATGAGCCAGCGCAGCATCTCTTCTTGTGTCTCGGCATTCACGCGGATCAGGCGCTTGAGCAGCGGACTCAGACTATACTCACCATCACGATCGTCATGCAGCAGCCGACAGGAAAAGAGCGGAGCGCCAGGCATCAACTTCTGCTCTACGAGGTTGCTTTCCAGTCCGGAGAGACGCGCGACCACGGTCGGAGTGAGGTTGCTGCAGGAGAAGGGGGCTCGGCGCACAAGGTCGCGCCAGCATTCCAGCTTTCCCCAGCGGGCAAAGATAGTGAGGATCGTGATTTCGGTATCGTCGAGACCAAACAGCTCTCCGACCCAGCCAAAGATGCAGTCAAGGTCGGTAGTTTCAGGACGCTTGAGCGCCAATTGCCTTGCGACCGTTCGCATCTCCGTCGAAGATGGCCTCTCGCGATTGGCCACCTTGCGCAAGGCATCAACCGGCACTTCCTGCTCGATCAGTTCGATCAGGTCTTCGCCGCAGCGCTTCAGCTGATGAGAAGTCAATGCGCGCAGTACTCTCGCCGCAGCGTTTGCAAAGTGCGCTACTTCGCCCTTTGAGTGCGGTCCGAATTCGGTTTGTGCAGTCAGACGACGTCCCATTTCCTTCGCGATCTCCCTGAGTGCCGGTTTCATTCCCGGTCATAAACCACATCGATGCGACAAAAATGGTCGTAAAAAGTGTGGATCGATGTCGAACTCACTTGCTCTTGCCGATCAGGCAGTTAGCAATGGCCACTGATGACCAAGCGCCTCAGTAATCTCGACCGCACATTGAAGCTTGTGCACGCGCTTACGCAGAGCATCGAAGGTCTGACTCTCGACGAAATGGCAGCGTTGCTTGAAGTCAACCGGCGAACGGTTGAACGTATGCGCAACGTCATTCTGCTTCATTTCGATCTCGAAGAAACGATCGACGGTCGAATCAAGCGATTTCGGATCAAAGACAGCCCGGGACGAGCCTATGCGAGGCCGAGTTCGTCCGAGGTTGCCGCGCTTCAGTCCGTGGTGGAAGCGGGGCGCCGCGAAGGCACCGCCAACACCGAAGCGCTCGAGAAATTGCTCTCCAAGATCAAGATTGCCTTTGACAGCGCCGAGAGGCGTCGGCTGGACAATGATCTTGACCTGCTCACCCGCCTCCAACGCTCGCGTGTCGCAGCGGGGCCTGCCGTCATTGCCTCGCCCGAAGATCTGACGACGATCCAGTCTGCTATTCTCGCATCCCATTGTGTCGACTTCGATTATCAACCCGACTGGGCGGACGAGCCCTCTTGGCGCAGGGTTGTTCCCTATGGCCTGATCCATGGACCGATCACCTACCTCGTAGGCAAGATGCCTGACCGGGACGATCCGCCTTTCACCTTCCGCCTGGACCGGATGAGCAACGTCCGGGACAGCGGGATTGTCGGATGTCCTCCCGAGGATTGGGATCTCGATGCATGGATGGCTCGCAGCTTCGGCATCTGGCACGAGGCAGGTCACGAGATCGTTCTGAGAGTGCTGGCCCCGGCGGTCGATCGGGCGCGGGCTTGGCGCTTCCATCCGCATCAACAGTTTGAAGAAGATGGCGACGAACTGATCGTTCGTTTCCAATCAGGCGGCTTGTTCGAGCTCGCCAATCACTTGTTTGGATGGGCCGGCGAACTGGTGATTGAAGGCCCTGACGCACTCAAGGACATGATGGAAAAGCGCCTGGCTGACGCGCAGACAATGCTGCGACCAGATTTGTCGTAATTCACTGGCAAGGGTGTGGAATGGCGTCGTAGGGCGACTTTTGAGGGGGTAATTTTGAATGTTTGAGAACTGCCATCTTCGGATCGGCGAAGCGCCCTTTACGAGCTGCATGCCCCTCAGTGCGCAGCTTCTGGGGAGCCTTTATGCCTTGCCTCAGTCCACCGAGAAGCCGCTGCGCGAGGCCCTTGATACCTTGGGTGACAGCGTCCCTTGGGCGGTAAGCTTCGCGGTAGCACCTGAGCAGACGACCGGCGCCGTGGGGGCGATGCTCCGCCACATCATGATGGCAACGCGTGATCTCGAACCGACATCGGTTATGATTGATGCGCTACCGGGCGAGGGCAGGGCCCGCCTTCATTTGGATGCCCTGCGCAATCTGTGGATCGGAAGCGATGCCCTCGTTCCGTCCGATCTTGCGACGCTCAAGGCGTTCCTTGCTTGTGAGGCAAGCGACGCTCTGCAGCAGTTCCAGGTCGTCTGGGATCGAGACAGTGGTCACCTGACCCCGCTGGAACGTGCGATCCTCGAGCACATCGAAAGCCATCATGGCCAGCTGAACGCGGACGATAATGACGTCGTCCGTCTGATTTCTGACCGGAAGCTCGCGCGGGCACCCGGAACATGTCTGGCAGGCCACGTACAACGCCATCTTCTGGATCCGGATGTCCCGGTCATGTCGCTCGACGACAGCCTGGCCATACTGTCCGTCCGAGACTCCCTGACCGAGTGCGAGGCCGCGGCGGCCATCGTGCAGCGATGGCTGGCTGATGATGCAAGTCTCGCAGCCAGCGACATCGGCATCATCGTCCCGCAGGGTGCGGAATATGGCCATTATCTGGCAGAGACCTTCGCCCACGCTGGCTTGGTTGCCTCATCGCTTCCTGGGGTTGGTCAGCGGAGGAATATTGGCGGTGAGGCTCTTCTGCATTTCCTTCAATGCCGACGTCGGCCAGCTCCGGCCATGGCGCTCGCATCGCTTTACTGTTCACCAGTCCTGTGCTGGCCCGAAGAAGTGGGAACGGCCTTGGCGGCAGCCGTTATGGGTGGCGACTTTCAGCCAAGAGAGGCTCGTGACTTTGTAGGCAGGCAGGCATCTCTCTTCGCCCTGATCCGCTCGGCATCGCCTTCGACCAACGGGCAACTCAAGGAACAGATTCGATCTTTCCAGAGGCTGCTCAACGACAACGAGGCACTCGCTGAGGATGTCGCTGAAGCGAAGCAACAGGCATCGCGTCTGATCGCAGCCCTTGGCAATGCCAACGACGCCGCAGAAGCGGAACTGGAGAAAGCCATCCAGATGGCAGCGGCCTACCAGGCTGCGCCACCGGCGAGAGGAGCTTACTTCCTCGGTGGCATTTCGGTGATGATGGCTCACGAAACACCCAAGCGGTCGTTTCGCAAGCTTCTCGTCCTGGGCTTCAATGACGGCGCCTATCCATCACCGCCCACGGGCAATCCGTTTTTCCTCGACAGCGAAGTTGCATCGATTGCCGAAGATTGCGGCATCCAGCTGCCATCGCAGGCGCAGCAACTCACTGCCGCGCTGGAGCTCTTCACCCGCCAGATCGGTGCAGCGAGAGAGCAGGTTATCCTCATCCTGTCAGAGCGTGATCGCAGCGGTAGCTCGCTTTCGGTGTCGTCGAGCCTGCCGCTGATCTCGCGGCTTGTGGAAGGGATTGAGGACCCAGAGGATCTGATCGTGCCTTTGAGCCATAGCGAGGGGACGATCTGGGACAGGCTGGTGGGATGGAAGCCCCGACCAGTGATCGAACCGGCGATGATGCCGGAGGTGCCGCCTCATTATGCCTTCGACTTCAATCTTCTGGGGCTGCGCCAGAAGGAAGACGGCAGTGCGCGAGCGCAGAGCCCGAGCCGGCTCGAAAAGCTTCTGGTCAGTCCCCTGGCATGGCTCCTCGCTGAGCTGGGCGCCGAACATGTTTCCTGGCAGCCCGAGGCGCTTGACGTCATGCTTCGCGGATCCCTGGCGCACGAGGTTTTCGAGCGCCTGTTCGTGCCGGGTAAGGCGCATCCGTCCAACGAGGAGATCGAAACCAAGGTCCCCGACATCCTGCTCGATCGCATTCGCGCACTGGCGCCGTTTCTCCAGACATCGGCATGGGCGGTTGAGCGCAACACGCTTGAGGCAGAAATCACCAAGTCCGCGAAGCATTGGTCGTTGGTCCTCAAATCTCTGGCTGCCGAGATCGTGGGCAATGAGTTCTGGCTGTCGGGAGAGCTGTTCGGTCATCCGGTGCACGGCAAGGCCGATTGCTTGTTGCGGCTTCCCGATGGGCAGCCGGTCGTCGTGGATTACAAGAAGAGCAGTTCCGGCACGCGGCGCCAGCGCCTCCAGAAGGGATGGGATCTACAGGTCGATC
This sequence comes from Sphingosinithalassobacter sp. LHW66-3, assembly GCF_050703275.1. GTDB lineage: Bacteria > Pseudomonadota > Alphaproteobacteria > Sphingomonadales > Sphingomonadaceae > Sphingomonas. The sequence continues at coordinate 1,092,672 of NZ_CP193482.1, read as the reverse complement.
TCTACCGGCGCATGAGCGTTAGGCTCGACGAGCGCAGCAACGACGGCGTTGCTCGCATTGCCGAGGTATTGAGCGGGTGGTCGGAGCTCCCGGCAGTCGCCTATCACACGCTCAACGACGGGAATGTCTTGCTCAACGGGATTGATGAGTTCGATAGCGTTGAGGTCGAACTTGTTGCGGGCGATATTGCCGAGCATGCGCTGGCGCTCATTTCGGCGCGGTTCGATGCCCTCAAGGCAGGACGCCTCGATACCAACACTACAGCCGATGAGAAGTTCTTCCAGCGCTCCGCCGCGCTCGGCACCTATGCGCTGGAAGACAGTCCGTTGATCACCGCTTTCATGCGCGATGAGATCAACCCCTCGGTGGCGCTTACGGACAATGAAGATGACTGAGCTTTCGATCGTTCCAGCCGGTGCAGGGGCTGGCAAGACCCATCACATCCAGGAAACCCTCACTCAGTGGGTACGCGACGGCAAAGTTCGGCCAGAGCGGATACTGGCCGTCACTTTCACGGAGGCCGCGGCTGGGGAACTTCGTCAGAGGATACGTGGAGCACTGATTGCTGACGGCAATCTGCAAGCGGCTTTGGCCGTTGAACGAGCCTATGTTTCTACGATCCATGGCCTTGGACGCCGACTGCTGATTGAACATGCCTTTGCGGCAGGCTCTTCGCCGCAGCAACGTCTCATCGCCGAGGACGAGCAGGACCTGCTCATCCGCCGTTCGATCGAGGAAAACCAGGCGCTAAGCGAGCTTTCCCGTAACCTCGGGGCCTATGGCTACCGGGGTAGCTTCACCTCGGACGACACGGCGGAAGACAGCTTCCGCAAGACGTTGCTCGGCGTGATTGCACTCCTGCGAACGCTTGGGTCGCGGGGAAGCGACCCGGCGATGGCCGACTTTGTCGAGTCCTCGATCAGGCAAGGATATCGCCAACCGGTCGGGGTGCCAGAGACCTTGGCGGCAGGCTTGAAAAAGGCCGTCGACGCACTGCTTCTCGCCTTTCCGCGATCGCTGGCGGACGACGCTGGAAGTGCCGCGGCCAAGACGGCGTTTCGGGATAATTTCCGCGCCTTGAAGCAAGCCGAACAACTCCTCTCGACCGGCGGGAAGGACTGGAAGCTCTGGCAGCGGCTGCGTGATCTCCGCCAGTCCAAGCGCGGTAGTCCGACGCCTGATGGTTACGATGACCTGGCCGCCGCAGTCATGGCGGCGGCCGACACACTGGTCTATCATCCGGGTCCGCTCGAAGATGCGGTTTCTCATGCGCGCGCACTCGTGAAAGGCGCCCAATCGGCCATGACCGACTATGAGACCCGCAAGCGGGAACTCGGCGTGATCGATTTCAGCGACATGGTCACCAACGCCGCGCGGATCCTCGATGACAAGCCCGGCGTGCTTGCCGCGATCATGGACGAGGTAGACTGCGTCATTGTCGACGAGTTCCAGGACACCAACCCGATCCAGTTCACGTTCCTGTGGGCCCTGGCGCGGCAAGCGAAGCGCTCGCTCGTCGTCGGAGATACCAAGCAGGCCATCATGGGCTTTCAAGGCGCCGACCCACGGCTGACCGTCGCGCTCACGAAGCAGTTCGAAACCAGCCCGCTCAACCGGAACTGGCGTTCCGATCCGCGGATCATGGATTTCGTCAACGCGCTCGGCCCTTGCCTTTTTGGCGATGACTACACTTCGCTCACCGCGCAAAATCCCACCGGGCATGATACCGCGCTTGAAGTCATAGAGCTGGCTAACAAGCGCGGCGCGCGCTCGGGCGGGAAGCCCCAGCATTTTGTCGCGGATCGCCTTCTCTCCCTGTTGTCCGACGATCAGGTGACGATCGTCGACAGGCATACGAAGAATTTGCGACCGCTGGAGCCCAGAGACATCGCGGTCCTGTGCCCAACCCATAGCCACTGCGCGAACTATGCCAGCGCGCTGCGATCACTCGGCCTGCCGGTTCGTGTAGCGGAAGGTGGCTGGTGGCAGAGCAAGATCGTCCAAGCCGCGTGCTTTGCCCTGCGGTTCGCCGTCGATCCTGCGGACAGCCATGCCGCGATCTGTACGGCCACGCTTGGTCCTGGGGCGACAGCGCTTCCGGATGCGATCAGGGCGCTTGCCCAGGAAGGGCGGATCGACACGCCTGAATTGATTGCGCTGCAGAAACTTTGGCCCGACTCGCTTGCGACACCGGTTGATCGTCTGGTTCACCAAGTCATCGAAGTCGCGGGGCTTCGCGGCTGGTGCGACAGGCTCGATGAACCGGGCCAGATGAGAGCAGACCTGCTCCGGTTTGAAGCGGAAGCCGCAGCATTCATGGATGCCCACCGAGATATGCGCGAAGCGTCCGGTTTCTATGGACAGAGCGCCAACGTTTTCCTCGGATGGCTTGAGAACAAGGTCGGTCTCAAAGGCGAAGATCTGCGGCCGAATCCTTCAGGCAGTGAAGCCGACGGCGTCGAGATCGTCACCTGGCACGCATCCAAGGGACGTGAATGGCCAATCGTCGTTGTCTGCGGGCTCGACCACAAACTCGACCCTCGTGCCGGGACGTTCAGCACCAAGTTTCCGGGGTTCGACGACCTCGATCATGTGATCGAGGAAGCAACGCTCGCCTACGCTCCCGAGTTTGCCGCGCCTGAAGCGACCGATCGCTTTCTCCATGAACTCCATCCGGAGTCCGAAGAAACAGCGAGGCGGTTGCTTTACGTGGCCCTGACCCGTGCGCGGGATCGCCTGATTATCGAATGGCCGCAGGACGATGAGAAGGTTGATCCGCCTTTGCCGATAACCGGCCGCCGCCTTCTGCACGACGTCTGTGGCATCAGGTTTCAGGGTAACCAGATCAGCGTCGGCGCCGAAGAATTTCCTGCGCGTATGACGATCTGCAGCAAGGAGTTGCCGGCCTCGTTCGAGGCTGAGAGCAAGGTTCATATCGACGCGTCCGACCGCGAGCTGCGATTTGCACTTGAGCGGCGCCCAATCGACGCCATGACAGCTGTGGTAAGCCCTTCGCAGGCAATCGTGACATCACGGCCGCTTCCTCCGCAAATCGAGACGCGCGCGATCGCTCCAGGTATCAAGCTTGCTGGACCTGATCTCCTCCAGGCGACCGATAAGGGCACGGCGATTCATGAGGCGCTGCGCATTCTCCTGTGCCGCCCTGATCAACGCCATAAGGTTCACGAGCATTGCCGCGTGCTCGATGCCGAGGTCGAATTTCTATCGCAGCAGGCAGATGCCCTGCGAAAGGCTCTCGCGGACCTTGGCTATCCGCGACTACATGTCGAGCAACCGATAGAAGTTCGCCTCTTAGATGGTGGGAGTCAGAGCATCATCCTGGATCTCATCGCTGAAGGCTCGGACGGCTTCCTGGTCGTCGATCACAAGAGTGGGCCGGTCTCAGACCATGCGCTGCGCTTCGAACGCTACTGGCCTCAGCTGGCAGCCTACATCGATGCCGTCGATGAAAGGGGAGGTAAGGCTGTGCGCGCCGCTGCCGTGTTCTGGACCGAGACTGGCGAGTTGACATTAGGACAAGTGTTGTGTGGCACTAACGAACGCAGCAATCTTACTACGCCTGACTGGGGGATGCGATGAGCGTCCAGTGGGGTACGTTTGCTCCCGACTCAGCTCCATCATACCGTCGCCTGCAGACGCTCGGACTGACGGTCGCAATCCGGCACTATAACGACCGATCAGTCCCAGGGCTTGGTGGGCTGAGCTTCGGCATGCCCATCGCGTGGTCGTTACTCGGCGTCTGGTTAGCTGAGGAGATTGGCAATCAGGTTCGGCCGCTCTCGTGCGCCAATGCGATCGAAGCTGCAGTTATGGTCCAGGCGCTGAAAGAACGGCGCAAACGAGCGCGCGGCCACCGCAAGCTTGCCGGTGTTTCTGATACAAGCTTCAAAGCTTTGAGCGGACGCGGGGCGTATGTGACACAGCCCTACCGGATGGGAACAGTCGAGCCGCTGCTGCGGTTGGGGCTCGTTGTTGGCGCGAGCCAGCGGTTTAATCTGTATCGCCTAGCGCCGCCAGGCGAACGCATCCTCCAAAACCTGAAGGCGGAACAGAACAAATTGAGAGCTTGGGCCACTGGCTCGAGCCTGACGCGAATCGGGCGCTTGGCTCCGGACGCCGCCTTGCCGGCAGCTTCCGCCAAGCTCCTCGAACGTCAACTGCGTGATTATGGTGACGCCCATCGGCGCAGAGCCCTTCTTGATCTTCCAGAAGAGGTTCTGCGCGAGGCAAACATGACGAGCGCTAAGCCGCCTACAGGCATCGAGCAGGCCCACTGGAATGACATGCGTAGCGGTGTGGCTCTGATCCAGCTTCGCAAGGCTGCACTCGACGCAATTGCAGTGATCGAGGAACAGCTTACGTCAAGCGGACGAGCTGGGCTGACCGTGCACCAAGCAGCGGAGGCGGCTGGCAGCAAGCTGGAGCAAACTGCGGTACTGGCGAGTACAATGCTCGCTCGCGACGATACCAGCCCGGGCCAGCTAGCCCACGAATTCGCCCGAGTCTGCCGATCATCGGCGGAGGTCGTCATCGCTGAGCTCGCCAGGCGCGACGGAACCGTGATCAGGCTGTTGCCGAATGGGCAGGTGGGCCTCGGCCCAGCCGGAGGACAGCTCGCTACGGGAATGGACGACGAGGCGGACCAAGAAGGTCTTGGGGAGACCACCACGGTTATTCCTGAGCTTCCCAGGATCCATAACCTGTACGCGCTCAAGCGCGACTTGCAGCTGAGCATGGCGGATCATTGAGTGGAACGAACAACCATACTCAGTTGCTTCACGCCGCCCGAAGGGTTCGAGGGCAATTTCGGCTGGGTTTGCGGCTTCACCGCGAATGCAACAGTCTTGGAGGAAATGGCCGATCGGTTCACCTCCGGCGTGCGGCGGCCGCGTCCGTCACTCGCCGCCTTTTTGCATCCCACATCTTTCCACTATCCGGTCCTGCGCGGTGTCTCAGTTCCCTTCAGGCGCTCGAGTGCCGACTGGTCATTCAACCTGCTTCACGCAAAGGTGGCCCTGCTCCATTTTGTGGGTCCGCATGGCTCTCGGCTGCGCCTGGTCGTTTCTACCGGGAATTGGACCTACGATCCGATGTCGACCAGCCTCGACCTGTTCTGGATCGTCGAATGGGATGAAGCTACTCCCGATCGCCAAGCTGCCTCTGACATCAGAGCCGCAGCGGCGATGTTTGTATGGCTTAGGCAGCTGTTTGATACCTCGGTCCTCGAGGCCGATTGGGGCCATGGAACTCCTGAAAACGGACTGCGACGGGCTGTCGAACTCCTTCCCGCTAAACGCCTCCCTCCCAGCCGCTTTTTAGACTCGCGCAAGGGTTCGTTGCAGGAGCAAGTTTTGCAGGGGCTCGCCCAAGCGCCACACAAGCGCAACCGCGTACTCATGGGATCGGGCTATTTCGAAACTGGAGAGCATGCCGATAGCGGAGTGCTGTCCGAGTTTGTTCGACAGCTCTCGGAGCGCGGATTTGCCACCGCTAGACCGCGCGTCGACGTCATATTGAACCACGACGCCTGTCAGGGGCTCGCCGCGCAGCGTCCGGAATTGGAGAAGCTTGAGTGGCAGTTCAGGCGCCCGTTCAGTCGCGACCTGCCGGGAGCTAAACTCCACGCTAAGTTCATTTTTAGCGCGGGAGGGTCCCAGAACTGCTCAAATCCCTGGTGCTACATCGGATCGGGAAATCTTAGTCGCATTGGGTTCACGCGCAGCGTCCGGAACGGCGGAAATCTGGAAGCAGGTGTCCTCTTCTTTCCTGAGGAACATTTGACGTGGCACGGGGATGACAAGGCCGCATTGTCTCGCCGATTGCCGATCGATTTGAACAGCACTGTGGCGGTCACCGAGCTTTCAGACGGCGATCCCTATGAGGCGCCAGCACCTGCCATCACTCCCCCACCGGTTAGTTATCTCGTGTGGCGCGATGCCACTTTACAGCTGCCCGATGGGGCGCCGAGCGACATCGCCGTTACCGTTCGCATGGGGAGCGAATGGCTTCCCCTGCCTCTCGCGATGCCTGAACCTCTCGTAACGGCAGTGCTTGGCCCTTCGGGTGCAGAGGTGCCGATCCTCACCAACGGAGGCTTCATTCTTCCTCCCCCGGCGCCGAAACGATTGGACGATGTCCTGCACGAGCTCGCGATGTTCCCGCAAGCAATGCCCAGTGAACGCGATGGTGACTTCGCGCGCGACGACGCGGGTAATGAGGACTCTCCCAGTCCTGATAAGGCAGCGGCCGACTACCCGCTAAGGTGGGCCATGAGGCTGGTCGTTAAGCTCACCGAATATCAAGGCGTGCGAACTCCTGCTGAGTGGGAGCGATGGGCCAACCGGCTGGATGAGCTCCTCGAAGCGGTGACCGAACCTGAAAGCGAAATGATCGCTGCCCTGCGTCTGTGCGGCATTGACCCCCTTTCCGCGCTGCTTGAGCCCATGTTCCAGCCGGCCGACCTGTCCGCAGAGCAGCGAAACCGGCTCATCCCGGTCATCGCGCGAATCCGCAAGCTCTGGGAGCTGGATCAATGCGCATCGCTCGTACCGGGCAAAGGCGGAGCTAAATGAAGCTACAATGGACTGACGTTGCCGATCGCCTCGAGGAGACCGCCCTTGGTGATACCTTAGCCGATGGAACGAGACTGCAGGACGGTCAGCGCGCGGCGCTCCTGGCTATCTGCGAGCGACTGCGCGGTGGTCAACGGGCGCTATTACTCGCCGACGAAGTGGGCATGGGCAAAACTCTCATCGCTGCTGCGCTGATCAAAGCTGTGCAACGCAGCGGCGGGCGAGCCGCGATCATCATCCCGCCAGGCCTTGGAGCTCAGTGGCAGGCTGAGCTGAGACGATTTGACACAGCCGATCACACGTTATCTCCGCTGCGGTCCTATTGGGGCTTCATTCAGGCATATGCCCGCGCAGAACACCTTTCAGATCGACAGCTTTTGCGCGAACGGCGTGAGCGAGAGTTAGCGGATCGGCGCCTGCAGCTGCAGCTGCCTTCCGGGACCTGGGCACAGGAGCCTCTGCTCTTGCTGTCGCACACCCTTGGCCGTCTCGTGCAAACGGAGGGTACTCAGACCGAGTATCAGGCGCTACTTGACGCTATCTTGAAGGTGCACGCAGGGACGCGCGCTTATCGCCGCGATCCGGCCAAAGCAGCCTATCAGAACGTTGCTCGAGCAGCCGCTGAACGTATCCTCGCCGGGCTCTCCTCTCGCGAGCAGCGGCAGCTTTGCGAAGGCCTCACGCATCGAACGCCCGACCTTCGCAAGGCTATCTGCCTTGCCATGGGACGTGCTCTGGGCAAGTTTGATCTCATTGTCATTGACGAAGCGCACAAGACCCGCGGGACCGAGAGCTCCTTATCACGCGTGCTGGACACACTGGTTTGGAAGTCAGAAACTGCGTTTCACCTTGGCATGACGGCCACACCGGTTGAACTCGACCCTGATCAATGGACACACACGCTCGCTCGGTTGAGTGTTCGAAGTGAACATCTGACGGAAATGGCTGATGCGATCCAGCGGTACGATCGCGAGGTTCAGAACATTCAGGCTGACGAGGCCCTTACTTCGGATTTGGTCAACCGATATGCTGAAGCTTCTCGCATTTTACATTCTGCACTTGCGCCATGGGTGTTGCGGCGAGACAAGCGAGAGGATGACCTTCTCAAGCGCTTCGAAAAAGCCTGTGGCTCGCATCGCGAGATTGTTCCGATTGAAGTGCCGATCTCGACTATGCCCCTCGCATGGCGACGGATTTTCCTAACCAGCGAAGCGCTCTCCCAATTGCACGAAGAGCGCCTGAGTCCTCAAGATCGGCGGATGCGGCTGTCGTTGCCCAGCGGTCGCTCTCTGCGGGATGAGGCTGAGGAAATGGCTCGATTGCAGGCATGCGATGACGAGATGATGCAGGTAGATTCGCCAGGCGAGCCGATTGGTCCTTGGCAACGCCTTAGCCGCGAACTGCTTGGTGAGGAGGGCATCAGTCTGTTCGATCACCCAGCGGTAATCCGTACTGCTGAGGAAATCGAGATCGCCGTACGCGCGGGGCACAAGGTTCTCGTATTTGGCAGGTTCATTAAACCGATGCGCGCGCTAACGTTCTTGCTCGACGCGCGTGAGATGGTTCGACGCCTTTGCGCCGAAGACAAGGTCGAAAACAGATGGCCTCAGGCTGGACTTGGCGAACTCGACAGTGAACGAGAGGCTGCGCTGAAGCAGGCGCTGCGCGACCCGGCCGTGAACACGCGCGGGCTCGATCGTGATGCGGTGGATAAGACCCTTCGCGAGCGTGCAAGTCGTTTTGAGACAGTGCGCCGAGCGAATCTCGAAGCAATGCGCCGCGAACTTGCCGACGACCCGGAAGCAGCCGACCTCAGAGAGTTCTGGTTAGCAGACGGCGGAAGACGTGATGGCAATTCAGCGCTCCTAGCTGCGCTTGAAGACCAGCGTAGCTTCTCCGAGCGACATCAACCTTGGACCAAGGAAGCCTTGTTGGCGGCTTTTCGTTCCCTCGTTAGCGAAGTCACAAGTGGCGACCAGGCGGACGATTCTGACGCTGACTTGAAGGCGCGTCTCGATGAGCATCTGTTCGACTTCGCGGGCCGCGAGGGGCACTTCGCCCGTTTAATGTATGGCAATACGGCACCACAAACGCGGCGGCTCTTGCAGGCAGCATTCAATCGCGAAGGGAGCTGGCCGCAAGTTCTGGTGGCACAATCACTCGTGGGACGAGAAGGACTAAATCTCCATCAGTCGTGTCGAATGGTTGTGCTGCTTCACCTCGAGTGGAACCCGGCCCACGTCGAGCAGCAAATTGGCCGAATCGACCGCATCGACAGTAAGTGGGCGCGCGAGGCGGAGGCTTATTTGGGAACGGGGGACGTTTCGAACTCACCCCCCAGGATTGTCGTTCGCCCGGTCATTGTCTCTGGCTCCTACGACGACCATCATTGGTCAGTGCTCAAGCGAAGATGGAATAGCATGAGAGCACAGCTTAACGGCGATATTATACCAGAAGCTAATGCTGATACGTCGGAACCAGAGCGACAGGCACTGTTTGACAAGATCAGAGCTGCAACGCCCACCTTCGCGCCACCTCCACTGGCGTACCACCAAAGGAAAGTGTGAGAATGCTGCTATCGCGATCAACCTCCTATGCCCGCTCTGCTTCAGCGTCTGGTAGCGGACCTTCGTCGACTTCGACGGGAGCCGCCAATGAAGACGCGACTCTATTGCTGACCACGTCCAATGTCCGGCGCTGGGGGAAGAGGATCGGTTCGGGCCCATTTTTGACGCTTGCACAGGCCCAAATGACATGGCTCAAACGCAGCCTGAAAACGGTTCGTCGGGTCCCTGAATCGCTTCATCGCAAGGTCCCATCTTGGGGGTAGTGAAGGGGGTATTTCTGGGGGTATCGATAAAATTATTACAATATATCAACTCGATATTTGGTAGTCATGGATCCCTCCTCCGCTACCACCATTCCCCGCCGATACTCGTCCTCGCATCGAAATACGCACCTCTCCGGAGAAGGCGTGCGTCGTAAAACCTTCTACAAGGATTGCATGAGACGATCGGCGGAAGGAGATGGCACCATGCGAAAGCTTTCTGACGTGCCCGCGCATTTTGCAGAGCCCAGCGACATGCCGCACGTGGCCGCGCCGCTCTTGCTGGGCCTTGCCGTCTGCGCGTCGCTGCTGGTCTGGGTGGCGCTCGCCTGGGCGGTGCTCTGATCGGTCGCTGCGTCGCAAGCAAGCCGGGCTTGGCGGCGCCACAGCAATAATATCCGTGCCGTCCATTGCCGCATCACCGGCACGCCCCATGTTGCGCATGGCGGTGCCGTTCCCCTAGATGCGGCATCGCCAACATCGGACGGATCCATGACTGCAACCCACTCCACGCGCATGCTCATCCTCGGCTCCGGCCCTGCCGGTCTGTCGGCGGCCATCTATGGCGCGCGCGCGGGCATGGCGCCGATCGTCGTCCAGGGAATTCAGCCGGGCGGCCAGCTTACGACCACCACCGATGTCGAGAATTATCCCGGCTTCCGTGACGTCATCCAGGGTCCCTGGCTGATGGAGGAGATGCAGGCGCAGGCCGAGCATGTCGGCGCACAGATGATGTGGGACACGATCGTCGACGTCGACCTCAGCCAACGGCCGTTCCGGCTCGTCGGCGACGGCGGCACCGTTTACGTCGGCGACGTGCTGGTGATCGCCACCGGCGCCCAGGCCAAGTGGCTGGGACTGGAGAGCGAGGAGCTGCTGAAGGGCAAGGGCGTCAGTGCCTGCGCCACCTGCGACGGCTTCTTCTACCGCGGCAAGAAGGTGGCGGTGATCGGCGGCGGCAACACTGCGGTCGAGGAGGCGCTGTACCTCACCAATCACAGCCATGACGTGACGCTGATCCACCGCCGCGATTCGCTGCGCGCCGAAAAGATCCTCCAGGATCGCCTCTTCGCGAACGAGAAGATCACGGTGCTCTGGAACAAGCAGGTCGAGCGTTTCGTGGGGGAGGGTGATCCGGCCGGGCTGGTCGCGCTGCAGCTGAAGGACACGCAGACCGGCGAGCTTTCTCGGCTCGACGTCGAGGGCGGGTTCGTCGCGATCGGTCACCATCCGGCGACCGAGCTGTTCCGCGGCCATGTCGCGCTGGACGACGACGGCTATGTCATCGTCACTCCGGGCACCACCAAGACCAACGTACCCGGCGTGTTCGCCTGCGGCGACGTGATGGACAAGCATTATCGCCAGGCAGTGACGGCGGCGGGCACTGGCTGCATGGCGGCGCTCGATGCCGAGCGTTTCCTGGCAGAAGCCGATTTCGAGAACGTCGCCCGCGCGGCGGAATGACGCGCTGATCGTTGCGTGGAGCGCTCAGCCGAGCGCTTCGCGCACGCGCTCGAACAGCCATTGCTTGTCGCCCTCGCGCGCGAAGCTGTGGCTGTCGGTATCGCGGCCGTGCAGGGCGGTGCGTGTGCGGACCCGATCGAACATCGGCGCCTTCCACTCGTCCCGAAAGGCGATCGCCGTATTGTCGCCTGCAGCAAGCAGGATCGTGACCGGTACCGGCGAGGCATCAAGCGCACCGGCGAGCCGCGCCGCCAGCCTGGCTGGTGCGGCGGGGGCAGGGGTGGCGGAAGCCTTGGCCAGGCCGCGGGCCAGCTTCCGGATGTCCACGCCGCCGCGTACCAGCCGCAGCCATTCGCGCGGATCCCTCAGCTTGGCGGCATAGCGCGCGCGGATCGCCGCGGCAGGCGGCAGATCGTCGATCGCCTCGATCGTCCACGGGTTCGCGAGGATCAGTGCATCGAAGCCGGCATGTTCGTGGAACAGCGCAAGCGCGCTCGCTGCGTCGCAATTGCCGAGTCCGGTCAGCCGCTCGAGCCTGGGCACGGCATTACGAAAGGCGCGCACCGCCGCTGCAATGTCGTCGCGGCTGCTGTCGAACCCCCGATTCTCGCCGCTTGAATCGCCGATTCCGCGCCGGTCGAATCGAAAGACGGAAACGCCCAGCTCGGCCGCCACGCGCCCCGCGAGGAGCGCCATCCCGCGATGCGCGCCCATCCGCAGTTCGTTGCCGCCGGAAACGATCAACAGGCCCTGGGGGCCCTCGGCAAGGTCCAACGTGCCGACGAGAGTCTCGCCGGCGCAGGGAAACGCGATCAGCCGCCGCATTGCCGCACCCACTCCGCGAGATCGCGCGCGAGCACCGCCGCGAGCGCGGGGTCGTTGTCCGGTTCCGCACGCCGCCAGAGTGGCACGCCGGGCACGCGCGCATCGGCGACGGCCGGATCGCTCTCCAGCCGCACCACCCGGAGCGGCGCTTCGCGGCTCCGCTCGGCGACGTGGAGCTCGCGCAGCAGCCCCCGGGCAATGCGATTGCCTGCCAGCGTCACCGGCGGGCCGTCGTCGGCTGGATTGGCGAGATCCAGCGTAACTGCCGAATCGGGTTCGGCGACTCGCTGTGCACGCAGCAGCTCGCGGACCAGTGCATCGCCTGCGGCAGGGGCGAATTGCCAGCGGCTCGCCACTGCCGCGTCCCGGTCGAGCAGTGCGCCGCCGCGGATCGCCGCCGCATGGATCGAGGGCGCGTCGATCGATGCAGCCGCGGCGGCGAAGGCGGCGCGCCAACCCTGGATGGTCGCTTCCTCGGTCGGCACCGGGCTTTCTCCGGTGCCGGGCAGATCGGGCAGCGCGCCGCCGATGCCGTGCTCGCCGAGTGCGCGTAGCAGAGTCACGGAAAAGCCGCGGGTGCGGTTCGCTTCCTCGAACAGCGGCAGTGCCAGGATCACGACCGGAGCGTCGACCGGGCCGAAGCGCAGCATCGCCTCGCGCCCGCCGGCCCAGTCGTATCCGTCGATCATTTCAATGCCTTGGCCGCCGCGAAATGAGTGAGCGCGCCGAACGTCTCCAGCATCTCGCCATCGACTTCGTCGTCTTCGATCAGGATGCCGAGCCGATCCTCGAGCTCGGTGAGCACACCTGCAACGGCCAGCGAATCAAGCTCGGGCAGCGCGCCGAACAGCGGCGTTGCCGCATCGAACGTCGCGGCGCGGGCGGGGTCCAGGCCAAGCACGTCGCGCAGCACCGCACGCACCGTGTTCTCGACCTCGACCGTTCTTTCGGGCAGCACGCGCCGTCTCCTTCGCTGGTGCAGCGTCGCTAGCGGCTGTCGACAGCGATGCCAAGACCAAGGGGCTTTCTGCGGAGCGGCCAGTGGCGCTATGCGGGATGCGATGATCCCGCTCGATCCCGTGCCGCATCCGATCGACGCGCTGCCGCTGCGCGGCAGTCCGGATGCGGCCGCGCTCGAGGATCGCACGGGAACGCTCAGCTACGCCGAGCTTGAGGCGGGGGTCGGGCGGCTGGCGCATGTGCTGGCGGCGCTTGGGCCAGGCCTCGGCGGCCGCGTGGCGAGCTGGCTTCCCAAGACGCGCACTGCCTGTCTTCTGCCGCTGGCGGTGCCGCGCGCGCGCCAGGTGCATGTCCCGATCAATCCGATTCTGAAACGTACGCAGGTGGCGCATATCCTCGCCGACAGCGGGGCCGAGCTGCTCGTGACTCAGGCCGCCCGGATCGCCACGCTCGAGCCCGGCGACGTCCCGCCGGGTTGCCGCATCGTCACCGAGGAGGAACTGGCGGAGGCGGGGGATGCGCTGCCGCCCTCGGCCGCCGATTCGAGCGCTCTGGCGGCGATTCTCTATACCTCGGGTTCCACCGGGCGCCCGAAGGGCGTGATGCTCAGCCACGCAAACCTCTGGCTCGGCGCGATCAGCGTCGCGCACTATCTGAAGGTCACTCCCGACGATCGCCAGCTCGCGGTGCTGCCGCTCAGTTTCGACTATGGCCAGAATCAGCTGCTCAACAGCTGGGCGGCGGGGGCCTGTGTCGTGCCGCTCGACTATCTCGCGCCGCGCGACGTCGTGAAGGCGGTGGAGCGCCACCGCGTCACGACCATCGCCGGCGTGCCGCCGCTGTGGGTGCAACTGCTCGAGGCCGAGTGGCCCGAGGAGACGGCGGGGCGTGTGCGGCGGCTCACCAATACCGGCGGCGCGCTGACTCCGCGCATGGTGCGCGGGCTGCGCGGCCGGTTCGCGCAGGCTGATCTCTACGCGATGTATGGCCTCACCGAAGCCTTCCGTTCGACCTATCTCGATCCGTCGCTGATCGACGCTCACCCGGATTCGATCGGGCGCGCGATTCCGTTCGCCGAGATCCTGGTCGTCCGTCCCGACGGCAGCCGCGCGGGCCCCGACGAGCCGGGCGAGCTGGTCCATGCGGGACCGCTGGTGGCGCAGGGATATTGGCGCGACGCCGAGCGGACCGCGCAGCGTTTCCGGCCCGCGCCGGGCTTTGCTGAAAGCCACGGCAGGGCCGTCTGGTCCGGCGACACGGTGGTCGAAGGGAGCGACGGGTTGCTCCGCTTCGTCGGCCGCGACGACGAGATGATCAAGAGCGCCGGAAACCGGATCAGCCCGACCGAGATCGAGGATGCGGTCCTGGCCGGCGGCGAGGCTGCGGAGGCAGCGGCGTTCGGCGTGCCCGACGATCGGCTGGGGCAGGCGATCGTCGTGGTGGTACGCGGCGACTCCGCGCGCGAGGAGGAACTGCGCGCCCGGCTGCGCCGCGACCTGCCCAGCTTTCAGCAGCCGCGCGAGTTCGTCTGGCGTGCCGATCTGCCGCGCAATCCGAACGGCAAGCTGGATCGTGCCATGCTGAAGGCGACGCTCGGCGAAAGGGAACGAGCATGACGAGCGCGAAGCCGATGGGGCCGATCCCTCCCGAATTCGCCGGACAGGACGTGCTCACCATCGCCGGGCGTACGGCAGGGGATTGGGCGTCCGAGGCAGGCGACACGCCGCTCTTCGTCTATGATTTCGGCATTGTCGCTGCGCGGATCGCGCGGCTGCGCGCCGCGCTGCCGGGCGAGGTCGAGATCCACTATGCGATCAAGGCCAATCCGTTCGCGCCGCTTCTCGAAGCGATCGCGCCGCGGGTCGGCGGTCTCGACGTGGCTTCGGCGGGCGAGCTGGCGAAGGCGCTGGCGGTGAAGCCCGCCGCGCACATCAGCTTCGCCGGCCCCGGCAAGCGCGACGCCGAGCTGGAGGCTGCGCTTCGCGCGGGCGCGACGATCAATCTCGAGTCCGAAGGCGAAGCGGATCGGGCGCTGGCGATCGGCTTGCGGCTGGGTATCGCTCCCCGCGTGGCGGTGCGCGTCAATCCGGACTTTGAGCTGCGCGGATCGGGGATGCGCATGGGCGGCCGCGCTTCCCCCTTCGGCATCGATTCGCAGCGCGTGCCCGACCTCGTCCGCCGCCTGCTCGCGGAAAATGCCGACTGGCAGGGCTTCCACATCTTCGGCGGCTCGCAGTCGCTCGACAGCGCAGCGATCGTCGAGGCACAGGCCGAGACGGTGAAGCTCGCCGCCGCGCTGGCGCAAAGGGTCGGCCGGGTGCCGCCGCTCGTCAACCTGGGCGGCGGATTCGGCATCCCCTATTTCGCGGGCGATGCGCCAGTCGATGTCGAAGCGATCGGCGCGGCGCTCGGTGAGGCGCTGGCGAGCCGCCCGCCGGGGCTGGACGACAGCCGCTTCGCGATCGAGCTCGGCCGCTGGCTGGTGGGAGAGGCGGGCGTTTACCTGACGCGCATCGTCGACATGAAGGAGAGCGGCGGCGAAACCTTCTATGTGGTGGACGGCGGGCTGCACCACCAGCTCGCCGCGACCGGCAATTTCGGAACCGTCGTCCGCCGAAACTATCCGGTCGCAGTGGCGGCGCGGATGCAGGCAAGGCCCGCGGGCACGATCTCGGTCGTCGGCCCGCTGTGCACGCCGCTCGATCGGCTGGCGGATCGAGCGGCGCTGCCGGAGGCGCAAGTCGGCGATCTCGTCGCGGTGTTCCTTGCCGGGGCCTATGGCGCGACGGCGAGCCCAAGCGCGTTCCTCGGCCATCCGCCTGCGCGCGAACTGCTGGCGAATGGCAGAAACTCCTAACGCTAATTTTACCTCTTGCCCCCCATAGCTTCCCCGTTCCTGCGCGGATTGGCCGGTCGAGACGTCGCCGGCGAGTAGCCGTGCGTGGCGGGAGGTTCGAAAATGGGTTTGTACGGATTCGGCAAGACTGTCGCGGTGCCGCTTGTGGCTGCGCTGCTGCTCGCCGGCTGTATGGGCGCGAGCCGCCCCGAACTGCCGCCGGCAACCTTCGGCGGCACCCGTGAAGCGCCCGGCGAGGAATATATCATCGGCCCGATGGATTCGCTTCAGGTGTTCGTCTGGCGTAATCCAGAGCTTTCGACCAAGGTTCAGGTGCGTCCCGACGGCCGCATCACCACGCCGCTGATCAGCGACATGCCCGCCGCCGGCAAGACGCCGGCGATGTTGGCCGACGACATGAAGATCGCGCTCAGCGAATATATCCGCGACCCGATCGTATCGGTGATCGTCGAGAATTTCTCGGGCACCTCCAGCCAGCAGGTGCGTATCGTCGGCGCCACCGAGCGGCCGGCATCGATCCCCTATCGCGCGAACATGACGCTGCTCGACGCGATGATTACCGTCGGCGGGCTTTCCGAATTCGCCTCGGGCAACCGGGCGCGGCTGGTGCGGTTCGACGCAAGCTCGGGCCGCCAGCGCGAATACAGCCTGCGTTTGTCCGATCTCCTGAAGAATGGGGACGTTTCCGCCAACGTGCGCCTGGAACCGGGCGACGTGATCATCATCCCCGAGAGTATGTTCTGAGGCGCCGCGCATGGGAGGTCTCTACGACGAGTTTCGCGCTGCGCTGCACGCGATCTGGATGCGCCGCTGGATCGCGCTGGCGGTCGCGTGGGGCGTGTGCCTGCTCGGCTGGCTCGTCGTGTCGCAGATCCCAAACGTCTATGAATCGCGCGCACGGGTCTTCGTCCAGCTGCGCCAGATCCTGCCCAACCAGACCAACGTCAATCAGGTGGCCCAGCAGCAGCGCGAGATTGATCGCGTGCGTCAGACGCTCACGTCTGCGGTCAATCTGGAGAAGGTCGTGCGCGGCACTGAACTCGCCAACACCGTCGCCAGCGACCGCGACGTGGCGGATCGCGTCGCCTCGCTCCAGAAAATGATCAAGCTCACTGCCCAGCAGGACAATCTGTTCGAGATTTCGGCGACGGCGGGCGATCCGCGGCTGGCCCAGTCGATCGTCCAGAAGATGATCGACATCTTCGTCGAGGACAATCTGGCGAGCGACCGGGACGAGACGAGCCAGTCGCTGCGCTTCCTCGACCAGCAGCTCGAGCAGCGCCAGCGCCAGCTTCAGGAAGCGGAGGCCGCGCGCGCCGAATTCGAGCAGCGGTTCCTCGGATCGCTGCCGGGCACCGGATCGCTTTCCGAGCGCCTGTCGGCGGCGCGCACCGAGCTCTCGCGGATCGAGAATGATCTCGTCGCGGCGCAGAGCAGCCTCAACTCGGTCAATGCGCGGATCGCGGCCACGCCGCGCACCGTCGCGGGTGGCGGTGGAACCGCCACCGCCGGCCCGGCCCGGGCGCGGCTCGCCGCAATCGAAGGCCAGCTCGCGGAAGCGCGGGCGCGGGGCTGGACCGATAATCATCCCGATGTGGTGGCGCTGCAGAGCCAGCTTTCGGCGGCACGTGCGGCAGCCCGCAGCGAGCCGGTATATGGCGGCGGAGGATCGACCGTGAATCCCGCGCTCGTCGGGCTCCAGTCGATGCAGGCCGATCGCCAGGCGGAAGTGGCGGCGCTTACGCAGCGCAAGGCGCAGATCGAAGGCGATCTGGAGCAGCTGCAGGAGCGGCTCGAGGCCGAGCCCGGCGCGGCTACCGAACAATCGGCGAGCGAACGCAATTATCAGGTGCTCCGGGCGCAATATGAGCAGCTTCTCGCCGATCGCGAACAGGTGCGGCTGCGCTCGCAGGTGCAGACCGAAACCGACGCGGTGAAATTCAGCGTGATTGATCCGCCCACGGCGCCGCGCGTGCCGACTTCGCCCAACCGCCCGCTGTTGCTCACCGCCGTGCTGATCGTCGGCCTCGGCGCGGGCGTTGGCGCCGCCTTCGCGCTCGGCCGCTTGCAGACGACCTTCCCGACCGCGCGGCGGCTGGAAAAGGCGAGCGGCATGCCGGTGATCGGCGCGATCGGCGAAGTCGTCACCGATGCGCAGCGCGCGCTGCGGCGCAAGCGGCTCACGCTCTTCGCGGGCGGCACCGTCGCACTGGTGATCGCCTATGTCGGCCTTGTCGGCGTGGAATTCGTGCAGCGCGGCATGATCGCGTGAGGAGGGGCAGATGAACGACTCCACACCGCGCCGCTACAAGGGAACGTTGCTCGAGCGAGCGGCGGAGCATTATCATTTCGGAGTGCCCGTCGCTCCCGCAGTCAAGGTGCGCGAGCGATCGGCTCCGGTCCCCGCGCCGGCTCCCGCCGCTCCCCCGGCACCGGCCCCCCAGCCTGCGTTCGAGAAGGCGCAGGCTCCCGAAGGACCGACGATTCGCCGCGGCTCCGAAGTCCGCGACGTACCGGATCATCCGGCGCCCCGATCCGCCGCGCCGGGCCGCCGCCGCGTCGCGATCGATCGCGAGCGGCTGAGCGAGCTGGGAATGATCGTGCCCGGCAGCGCCGTCACGCCGCTCGCCGAGGAATTCCGGCTGGTGAAGCGCCAGCTGCTGCTCACCGCGCGAGCCGTCGCCGGTGCCGACGCCGATCGCGCGCGCATGGTGCTCGTCTGTTCGGCGCGGCAGAACGAGGGCAAGACCTTCTGCGCGATCAATCTGGCGCTCTCGATGGCGGCCGAGAAGGACTTCGAAATCCTGCTCGTCGACGCCGATTTCGCCAAGCCCGATATCTTGAAGCGGCTCGGCGCGGACGAGGGTCCGGGCCTGCTCGACGCGCTTTCGGGCAGCATCTCCGATGTCGAGGAATGCATCCTCGATACCGATATTCCGCAGCTTTCGATCCTGCCCGCCGGCACGAAATCGGCGAACGACACCGAACTGCTCGCCAGCGACCGTGCCCGCGCCGTGCTCGATGCGCTCGCCGCGGCCAATTCGCGCCGCATCGTCATCTTCGATTCGCCGCCGGTGCTCGCGGCGTCGCCCGCCTCGGTGCTGGCGCTGCACGTCGGGCAGGTGATGCTGGTCGTGCGCGCCGACCAGACCAATGAGGGCGATCTGCGCGAGGCCGTCGCCATGGTCGACGCGTGCGAGCATATCCAGCTCGTGCTGAACGGTGTCTCGTTCCAGCCGAGCGGCTATCGCTTCGGCTCCTATTACGGGGAGGCGGCGAAGTGACTCTGCCGAACGGTGCCTTCTCCGCGCGAACGACGTGCTCGGCGATCGCGCTCGCCGCCGCGGCGACGCTCGCGCTTCCGGCCGCGGCGCAGGATCGCCAGCGGCGCGCCGACCTCGCGCCCTATATCGAAGTGGGGCAGGTTCTCACCGGCGATCTTTCGGGCGATGACGTGCTCACCTACACGCGCGTCTCGGCCGGTGTCGACGCTTCGGTGCAGACGCGCCGCGTCCAGGTGGCGGTCTCGTACAACTATGAGCACCGCTTCGCCTATGAGGACGATCTGGCGGACAGCTCCGTCCATACCGGCGTCGCCCGCGCCGCCGCCATGGTGCTGCCCGGCTTCAGCGTCGAAGGCGGCGCGGTCGCCACGCGCGCGCGCGCCGACGTTCGCGGCGACGTCCCCGGAAGCCTGATCGGCAACACGAGCAACGTCAGCCAGATCTACTCGGGCTATGCGGGGCCGACTCTCGCCACGCGCGTCGGTCCGGCGAACGTCAACGCCGGCTATCGCTTCGGCTATACGCGCGTCGAGGCGCCGGGGGTGACCGGCGCTCCGACGGGCCAGCCGCCGATCGACTTTTATGATGATTCCACGTCGCATCTGGCGACTGCCAGCGTCGGCGTTCGCGCGGGCGCGGTCCTGCCGGTCGGCCTCACCGCCAGCGGCGCCTGGGAGCGCGAGGAGGCGGGCCAGCTCGATCAGCGCTACGAGGGGCGTTATGCGCGCGGCGACGCAGTGCTGCCGGTCGGCCGCGGCCTCGCGGTCGTGGGCGGCGTCGGCTATGAGGAGATCGAGATCAGGCAGCGCGATCCGCTGCGCGACTCTTCGGGCAATCCCGTGACGGACGGCAATGGCCGCCAGGTCACCGATCCCGCCTCGCCGCGCCGCATCGCCTATGACATCGACGGCATTTTCTGGGATGCCGGCGTGATCTGGCGCCCCAGCACGCGTACTTCGCTCGAGGCGCGCGTCGGCAAGCGCTACGGAAGCTGGAGCTACACGGGTTCGCTGAGCTATCAGCTCGGTCGCGCGAGCGCGATCCAGGTCGGCGTCTACGACAGCGTGCAGAGTTTCGGGCGTCAGCTGCGCAACGGCCTGGCATCGCTTCCGACCGACTTCCGCCCGATCTCCGATCCGTTCAACAGCGGTTACAACGGATGCGTGTTCGGCGCTTCCGGTTCGGCCGCGGGCGGTTGCCTGCCGGGCGTCTTCCAGTCGATCGCGACCGCCAACTATCGCGCGCGCGGCGTCGACGCGGTCTTCGCGATCAATCGCGGTCCGCTGCGGATGGGGCTGGGCGCGGGCTATTCGAACCGCGAATTCATCGCGCCCGATGGCGGTGCCGGGTTCAGCGTGAACGGGCTGAGCGACGACACTTTCTACGCGCAATTCTTCGCGGGGCAGCAGGTCGGCGCCTCTGGCCAGCTGAGCGGCAATCTCTTCGTGAACTATTACGACAGTGGCCTGCCGGGTTCGGAGGGGCTGTTCGGCTGGGGCGCGAATACTGCTTATTCGCACAGCTTCGGCCGCCTCGGTGCCACTGCGGCGCTCGGCATCTATGGTGTCGGCCAGGCGGCGGAAGCGGACAACAGCGTCGCCGTCCAGGCATTGCTGGGCCTGCGCTACGGTTTCTGAACGGGGAGGGGGGGCTTCCCGCGGAGTGAGATGATGTACGATGACCACTATGGACTGAGCGGCCGGCCGTTCGCGCTGACGCCCGATCCGAAATTCTGGTTCGATACCGCCACGCACCGCAAGGCGATGGCCTATCTCGGCTATGGTCTTTCGCAGGGCGAGGGCTTCGTCGTCGTCACCGGCGATCCCGGCGCGGGCAAGACGACGCTGATGGGGCACCTCCTCGGCCAGATCGACGAGGAACGGCTCAACGTCATCAAGATCGTCTCGACGCAGGTGCAGGCGGAGGATCTGCTGCTGATGGTCGGCACCGGGCTCGATCTCGATCTGCTCGGCCAACCGAAGGCGGCGATGCTCGCCGCGATCGAGAAGGGGCTGCACGGCGTCGCCCGGACGGGCCGGCGCACCCTCCTGGTGGTGGACGAGGCGCAGGCACTGCCGCTCGAAAGCCTGGAAGAGCTGCGGATGCTCTCCAATTTTCAGGCCGGCGGCTTTCCGTTGCTGCAGATTTTCCTGCTCGGCCAGCCGGAATTTCGCGCGACTCTCTCGGACCCGCGGCTGGAGCAGCTGCGCCAGCGCGTGATCGCGATGCACCATCTCAGCGGGATGGAGGCCGACGAGGTCGAGCCCTATCTGATCCATCGGCTTTCGATCGTCGGCTGGCGCGGCAAGCCGCGCTTCACCAACGATGCCGTCGCGGCGATGTACCGCTGGTCGGGCGGCAGTCCGCGCCGGCTGAACCAACTCGCCGGCCGCGTGCTCCTCTATGGCGCGATCGAGCGGATCGACACGTTCGGTGGTCCGGAACTCGAAGCGGTGATCGCCGATCTCGATCATGACACGCCGCTGTCGGCCGCTCCGCTCTCGGCCGGTCCGCGGTCGGGGCCTGCGCCGGTCGCGCCGCCCGAGCCGGTGGCGCAGCCCGCGTCCGCATCCGCCCCGGCCGTCAAGGACGCGGAACCGCGCCCAGAGGCAGCGGGCGCTGGCGACAACGCGGCGCTCGCTCGCCGCATCGCCGACCTCGAGACTCAGCTGCGGGGGCAGGACGAGGCGCTGCGGCGCGTGCTGACGCTGCTGGTCGATTGGGTCGAAAGCGACGGCGCGAAGCGGCCGGACATCTCCGCGCTCCGCAACACGGCCGCCTGAGGCGGGTCGATGGTCGCCAACGCCCTCTCGGTCGACATCGAGGACTGGTTTCAGGTCGGCGCCTTCGAAACGGTGATCGCGCGCGAGGAATGGAGTGTGCTCGAACACCGCGTCGAGCGGAACACCGATGCAGTGCTCGAGCTGTTCGCCGAAGGTGGCGTATCCGCGACCTTCTTCACGCTCGGCTGGGTGGCGGACCGACATCCCGCGCTGATGCGGCGGATCGTCGAGGCGGGGCATGAAGTCGCCAGCCACGGCTGGGACCATCAGCGCGTCTTCACCATGGGGCCCGAGCAGTTCCGCGCCGATCTCGCTCGCGCCCGGGCGACGCTGGAGGATGCGACGGGAGCGAAAATCTCTGGCTATCGTGCCCCGAGCTTCTCGTTCGATAGCCGCACGCCCTGGGCGCACCGCGTGCTGGCCGAGGAGGGCTATGCCTATTCGTCGAGCGTTGCGCCGCTCCGGCACGATCATTACGGCATGCCTGATGCGCCGCGCCGCGCCTATCGCCCGCTGAACGATTCGGGTCTGATCGAGCTGCCGGTCACGCTCGCGCGGTTCATGGGGCGCGAAGTGACGGCGGGCGGCGGCTTCTTTCGCCTGCTCCCGGCCAGCGTCACCGACCGGGCGATCCGCGCGGCCAATGCGGAGGGTGCACCCGCGGTCTTCTACTTCCATCCCTGGGAGATCGATCCCGGCCAGCCGCGCGTCGATTCCGCGCCGTTCAAATCCCGCCTGCGGCATTATGCCCGGCTTGGCGCGATGCGCGGCAAGCTGGCGGCGCTGATCGCGGCCCATCGCTGGGACCGAGTCGATCGCGTCCTCGACGGCGTCGCAGAGGTGCGCGCTTGAACGCGCCGCTGCTCTCGCGGCCGCTGGCGTTGCGCAGCGCCGACCTCGCCGACCCGATCGAACGGGCGCGGATCGGCGCCTTCGTGCATGATCATCCCGAGGGCACGCCGTTTCACTTGCCTGCCTGGAGCACGGCGGTTGCGCGCGGCTGCGGTCAGAAGGCGCACTATCTGATCGCCCAGCGTGCCAATGGCGAAGTCGCCGGCGTGCTGCCGCTCACGGAAGTTCACTCGCCGCTGTTCGGCCGTGCGCTCGTCTCGGCGGGCTTCGGCGTCGGCGGCGGCATTCTTGCCGAAGGAGCGGGGCCTGTCGCTCCTCTCGCCGAAGCCGCATGGGAACTGGCCGCCCGGCTGAGCTGTCCGACGGTCGAGCTTCGTGGCGGGGCGCATCCGGGCGCCGCCTGGATGGCGGACGAGACCACCTATTGCGGCTTCACCCGCGATCTTGCCGAGGATGACGAGGCCGAACTCAAGGCCGTTCCGCGCAAGCAGCGTGCCGAGGTGCGCCGCTCGTTCGAGAAGGAACTCGAAATATCCGTCGGCTGTCACGTCGATGACGCTGCGGCGCACTATGCCGTCTATGCCGAGTCGGTCCGCAACTTGGGGACCCCCGTATTTCCCCGGAGGCTCTTTTCGGAGGTTTTACGGGAATTTGGCAATTCCGCGGATATGCTGACCGTTCGGCATCGGGGAGTGGCAGTGGCAAGCGTTCTGAGCCTGTACTGGAACGGAACCGTCTATCCTTACTGGGGCGGCGGAACGGCCGCCGCACGCGCGCTGCGCGCGAACGATCATATGTACTTCGGTCTGATGAGCCATGCCCGCGAGCGCGGGTGCCGTCGCTTCGACTTCGGCCGATCCAAGACCGGCACGGGCGCCGCCGCCTTCAAGAAGAACTGGGGTTTTGATCCCCGGCCGCTCGCCTATTTCACGCGCACCGCCAACGGCGCGGCGCCGCGCGTCGTCAATCCGCAGGACCCGCGCTACCGGCTGCAGGTGGCGGCGTGGCAGCGCCTGCCGCTTCCGATCGCCAATCGCCTCGGCCCCTGGATTTCGAAGGGGCTCGGGTGATGGGCGACATCCTGTTCCTCGCGCACCGGATTCCCTTCCCGCCCGATCGCGGGGACAAGATCCGCGGCTTTCATATCCTCAAGCATCTGTCGGAAAAGAAGCGCGTCCACCTGATCGCCTTCGCCGACGATCCCGCCGATCTGAAGCGCAAGGGCGGTCTTGCGAAATACACCGGCAACCGCTCGATCATCTGGCGCTCGAAGCCGCAGGTGACGGCGGGGCTGCAGGCGCTGATGTCGCACCGGCCGATGTCGTTGACGGCGTTCGACAACCAGCCGCTGCGTCAGGCAGTCGACAATATCCTCGCGCGCCATGCGATCGACACCATCTTCGTCTTCTCCAGCCAGATGGCGCAATATCTCCCGGCGCGGCCGCGCCAGCGTGTCATCATGGACTTCGTGGACATGGATTCGGCCAAATTCGCTGCCTATGCGCAGGGGTCGAAGGGGCCAATGGGCTGGATGCTGGCGCGCGAATCGCGACTGCTGCTCCAGCATGAAAAGGCCGTCGCCGCACGCGCCGACGCCAATCTCTTCGTCAGCGAGGCCGAGGCGCAGCTGTTTCGCGAGCGCACGGGCGCCGATCGGGTGCACGCGATCGAGAACGGGATCGATACCGATTTCTTCGACCCGGCCGCCCAGTTCAAACGCATCGATTCGATGGGATCGCTGATCGTCTTCACCGGCCAGATGGATTATCGCCCGAACATCGAAGCCGTGACCTGGTTCGTCGAAACGATGCTGCCGCACATCCGCATCGCGCATCCCGATGCGCAATTCGCGATCGTCGGGCGCAATCCCACCGAGGCAGTGAAGGCGCTGGCAAAGCAGCGCGGCGTGATGGTGACCGGCGAAGTCGCCGATGTGCGCGGCTGGCTTGCCGCCGCCGCGGTCACGGTGGCGCCGCTGAAGCTGGCACGCGGCGTGCAGAACAAGGTGCTGGAGGCGATGGCGATGGCGCGGCCGATGGTCGCTTCCACGGCCGCGGCGCAGGGAATCGATCATCGCGGCACGATCCGCGTTGGGTCCACGGTGGGCGAAATCGCCGAAGCCGTGACCGAACTGCTTTCCGATCGGGCCAAGGCCGCCGAGCTCGGCGCCGCCGCACGGCGCCAGGTGATGGAGCGCTACAGCTGGGAAGCCCGGCTCGCCCCGCTCGATGAGGTGCTGGGGCTGCCGCTTCGATCCCCGCGGCGGTCGGCGGCGTGACGCTCGCCTATCCGGCGTCGGAGTTCACGCCCGAGGAGGTCCGTTTCGGCCGCGGCTGGCAACGCCATGCCGCCGTGCTCGCCGGTGCCTGGGCAGTGCTGCTGTTCCTCTTTCGCGGTGACGTCGCCGATCTCGCGACGATCTACTGGACCAACACCACCTTCGGCCATTGCCTGTTCGTCGCGCCGGTGGTGGGCTGGCTGGTGTGGCAACGCCGCGCCGAGCTTTCGCAGCTGGCGCCCGCGAGCTGGTGGCCGGGGCTGGCGCTGGTCGGCGCGGGCGGGTTCGGCTGGCTGCTCGGCGATGCGGCGGGTGTCGCGCTGTTCCGCCACCTCGGGCTGGTGCTGATGCTGCAGGGCGCGGTGGTGACGGTACTCGGCCCGCATGTCGCGCGTGCGCTGCTGTTTCCGCTCGCCTATATGCTCTTCCTCGTGCCTTTCGGCGAGGCGCTCCAGAAGCCGTTGCAGGATCTCACCGTCGCGATCCTGATGCCGCTGCTGCACGTCACCGGAGTCCCGGCGACGGTCGACGGCGTGCTCATCACCACGCCCAATGGCTATTTCGAAGTGGCCGAGGCCTGTTCGGGCGCCAAGTTCGTGATCGCGATGCTCGCCTATGGCGTGCTGGTTGCGAACGTCTGCTATATTTCCTGGCCGCGTCGGATCGCCTTCCTCGCCATGGCGCTGGCCGTGCCGATGATCGCGAACGGACTGCGCGCCTGGGGCACGATCTTCGCTGCTTTCCATACTTCGGTCGAGGCTGCGACCGGTTTCGATCACATCCTCTATGGCTGGGTCTTTTTCGGTGTGGTGATGGCGGGCGTGCTCGCGATCGGCTGGCGCTGGTTCGATCGCGATCCCGATGCGCGCTGGTTCGATCCTGCAGATTTCCCGCCGCCGGCCGCGCGCCGCATCGACGCGCCCGTCGCAGGGCTGCTGGTGCTGGCGATGGCGAGCCTGTTCCTCGCCTGGAGCAGCGCGATCGCCGCGCGCGCGGCCACGCTCCCGCCGCAGGTGACGTTGCCCGCGGTGCCCGGCTGGGAGCCGGTGCCGCTCAGCCAATCCGCTCCCTGGTCTCCGAATTATCCGGGCGCCGATCACTTCGCGCATGCGCGCTATCGTGACGGCTCGGGCGTGCCTGTCGATCTGGTGGTGGCGGTCTATGGCAGCCAGTACGAAGGCAAGGAACTGGTCGGCTTCGGCCAGGGCGCGATCCGCCAGAATGATCGCTGGGTCCGCATCGAGGATCTGCCGCCGCTCGACGGCGGCGCTGCGCTGCGCATGACGCACCCCGGCCCGATCGAGCGCGAGACCGTCACCTGGTATCGGGTCGGCGACGCGCTCACCGGCAGTGCCGCGCGAGTGAAGCTCGAAACGCTGAAGGCGAAGCTGCTTGGCGGTTCGCAGGCGGGCGTCGCGGTGCTGGTCTCCGCCGAGGGCGCGCAGGGCGAGACGCGCCCCGCCATCGAACGCTTCCTCGCCGCGCTCGGGCCGGTCGAGGGGCTTGCGGATCGCGCGTCCGGAGCCGATTAGGCACGCGTGCCTTTCCTGTCCCGTCCTTGAGGCGATGAAACGCTGATGTGCGGCATCGCCGGCCTCTATTATCCCGCCACGCCCAAGCCGGTCGATCCGGCGCGTGTGGATGCGATGACGACGGCGCTCGCCCATCGCGGGCCCGACGGGGCGGGGGTGTGGACCGCGCCCGGCGTGGGTCTCGGCCATCGCCGGCTCGCGATCATCGATCTGGAAAGCGGCGCGCAGCCGATGGCGACGCCCGATCTGTCGCTCGTCACTGTCTTCAATGGCGAGATCTACAATTTCCGCGAAGTGCGTGCCGAGCTGGAGGCGCTGGGCGCCAGGTTCGAGACGCACAGCGATACCGAAGTGCTGCTGCACGGCTGGCGCGCCTGGGGGCCCGATCTGCTCGAGCGGCTGAACGGCATGTTCGCCTTCGCGCTCTATGACGCGCAGCGCCGCAGCCTCTTCCTCGCGCGCGACCGATTCGGAGTGAAGCCGCTTCACTATGCCGAATTGTCCGACGGCGCGGTCGCCTTCGCCTCCGAACTCAAGGGGCTGCTCGCGCACCCGCTGTTCCGCCGCAGCCCCGATTTCCGTGCCGTCGAGGATTACATGGGCCTCGGCTATGTGCCCGATGACGCGTCGCTGCTTGCGGGCGTGAAGAAGCTCCCGGCCGGGCACTTCCTGCTGCTCGAGCGCGGCAAGCCCGTGCCGGCGCCGGTGCGCTGGTTCGATGTCGACTTCTCGAACCGCGCGACCGGCAAGCCGCGCGATCTGGAGGCCGAGCTGGTCGAACGCATGCGCGCGGCGGTGCGCAGCCGGATGGTGGCGGACGTGCCGCTGGGCGCCTTCCTCTCGGGCGGAGTCGACAGTTCGGCGGTGGTCGCGCTGATGGCGGAGGCGAGCAAGGCCGCGGTCAAGACCTGCACCATCGGCTTCGACGAGGCCGATCATGACGAGACCGCGCATGCGCAGCGCGTCGCCGAGCGATTCGCCACGCGCCACCACAGCCGCATGGTCGCGTCGGACGATTTCGCGCTGATCGACACATTGGTCGCCGCGTTCGACGAGCCGTTCGCCGACGCCTCGGCGCTACCGACCTATCGCGTGTGCGCGCTGGCGCGGGAAAGCGTGACGGTGGCGCTATCGGGCGACGGGGCGGACGAAGCGTTCGCCGGCTATCGGCGCTACCGTTTCCACGCCGCCGAGGAGCGGGTGCGCGACCTGCTGCCGCAGCGTTTTCGCGAGCCGGTGTTCGGCACGCTGGGGCGTCTCTACCCCAAGGCCGATTGGGCGCCGCGCCCGTTCCGCGCAAAGACGACGCTGCTCGCGCTCGCCGAGGGGGGCGAGTTCGCCTATCCCAAGGCGGTCGGCGTCACGCACCCCGGGCTTCGCCGCCGGCTCTACACCGATCGCGCGATGGCTGCGCTGGGCGGCCACCGCGCCGAGCAGCGCTATGTCGAGGCGATGCGCCAGGCGCCGGCGCGCACCGGCCTCGATCGCGCGCAATATGCCGATATCCGACACTGGCTGCCCGGCGACATCCTGACCAAGGTCGATCGGGCGAGCATGGCAGTGAGTCTCGAGGCGCGCGAGCCGCTGCTCGATCACCGCCTCGTGCAGTTCGCTGCCACCTTGCCGCCGTCGCTCCGCATCAAGTCGGGGCAGGGCAAGTGGCTGATGAAGAAGGCGCTCGAACCCTATCTGCCGAACGAAATCCTCTATCGGCCGAAAATGGGCTTCGTCACGCCGGTGAGTGCCTGGTTCCGAAAGGCGCTCGCCGAGGAAGCGGCGCGGCTCGCCCAGTCGCGCATGCTCAAGGACAGCGGCTGGTTCGATCTGGAGGTCGTCGGCACGCTCGCTGCCGACCACCGCGCGGGCCGCGCCGAGCACGGCCGCACGCTGTGGCAGCTGCTGATGCTCGAACGCAGCCTGACGCGGCTGTTCGGCTGAACGTCAGCGCCGGCGGCGCATCCGCCGCGCGACGCCCATCGCGACCACGCCACCGCCCAGCAGCACGATCGTGCCCGGCTCGGGCACCGACGTCGGCGACCCGCCGCCGTGATTGCCGTGGCCGCCGCCACCATGGCCGCCGCCGCCGGGGCCGCCGGGAACCTTGTCCATCGCCAGGGCCGTGCCCGGGATCGCTGCCAATACTGCGGCGGCAATGATAAAGCGCTTGCGCATCTGCGTCTCCTTCGCTGCTGTCGCATCGGGTTACGCACGGCCGGTGCCAGAACGCGGTTTCCAAGCGAAAGCGGGCGCATCGCTGGTTAACGCGTCCGAGCCGAGGATGGTTACTGTCAGATTACCCGACAGTGCCGGCGCGCCGGGGGAACGAACGCGCGGCGCCGCGCTTTGCATCGCATGGGCGCTCGGCTATGGCGCTCGCCAAATCTCACCCAAGTTCGGAGAGCTCC
The DNA here is from genome assembly GCF_050703275.1 of Sphingosinithalassobacter sp. LHW66-3. GTDB lineage: Bacteria > Pseudomonadota > Alphaproteobacteria > Sphingomonadales > Sphingomonadaceae > Sphingomonas. Next base: position 1,064,012 of record NZ_CP193482.1, on the reverse strand, counting down.
CACGTGAAGGACGTTCTGGTAATCGGTGCGGGCGGCGTCGCCTCGGTCGCGGTCCACAAAATGGCCAAGAATCCCGATCTGTTCGGCAAGATCACCGTCGCCAGCCGTCGCCAGTTCAAGTGCGACGAAATCGCCAAGTCGGTGAAGGAGCGTTTCGGCGCCGACATCGCCACCGCGCAGGTCGACGCCGACGACATCGACCAGACGGCGGCGCTGATCGAGAAGGTGAAGCCGGCGCTCGTCGTCAACCTGGCGCTGCCCTATCAGGATCTGTCGATCATGGAGGCCTGCCTCAAGACCGGTGTCCACTATCTCGACACGGCGAACTACGAGCCGCGCGACGAGGCGAAGTTCCAGTATAGCTGGCAATGGGACTATCACGACCGTTTCAAGCAAGCGGGGCTGATGGCGCTGCTCGGCTCGGGCTTCGATCCGGGCGTCACCAGCGTTTTCGCCATGTACATCAAGAAGCATCTGCTCGACCGGATCGAAACGCTCGACATCCTCGACTGCAACGGCGGCGATCACGGCCAGCATTTCGCGACCAACTTCAATCCCGAGATCAACATCCGCGAGATCACGGCGCCGGCGCGCCACTATCAGGACGGCGAATGGGTCGAAACGCCCGCGCTCGAAAATCGTCAGGTGTTCAACTTCGACGAAGTCGGCACCAAGAACATGTACCTCATGTACCATGAGGAGCTGGAAAGCCTCGCCAAGCATCTGCCCGAGATCAAGCGCATCCGCTTCTGGATGACCTTCGGCGAGCAGTATCTCACGCATCTCAAGGTGCTGCAGAACGTCGGCATGACCTCGATCGAGCCGATCGTCTACGAAGGCCGCGAGATCGTGCCGCTCCAGTTCCTGAAGGCGGTGCTGCCCGAGCCCTCGACTCTCGGCACGACGACCAAGGGCAAGACCAACATCGGCGACATCGCCACCGGCGAGAAGGGCGGCGCGCAGAAGACGGTCTATGTCTACAACATCTGCGATCATGAAAAGGCGTATGAGGAGACCGGCAACCAGGCGGTTAGCTACACCACCGGCGTTCCGGCGATGATCGGCGCCGCGCTGATGCTGAACGGCACTTGGAAGGGCGAGGGCGTGTTCAACATGGAACAGTTCGATCCCGATCCGTTCATGGACATGCTGAACGATCACGGCCTGCCCTGGCAGGTGAAGGAACTGCCCGAGCCTCTGCGGTTCTGATCGATCGACTCTCCCCCGCAAGGGGGAGGGGGACCATGCACGGCGTGGTGGAGGGGGAGGAGCGCGAGTCCCTCCTTCGGTGGAGCGCTCCCTCCATCACCGCCTTCGCCGGCGGTTCCCCTCTCCGTAGCGAGGAGGAAAGATGATGACCGATTCCCGCACCCATGCGCCCGCCATGACCACCAAGTCGGGTGGGGCGGGGGATTTCGTCCGGCTCGACCTCGATCGCGTGCCCTCGCCCTGTTTCGTGGTCGACCGGGCGGCGATCGAGCGCAACCTGGCGGTGCTCGCCGACGTCCGCGATCGTGCCGGCATCAAGCTCCTGCTGGCGCTCAAGGCCTTCTCGATGTGGTCGCTCGCCGATCTCGTCGGCGAATATCTCGACGGCGTGGCGACATCGGGGCTGTGGGAGGCGCGGCTCGGCCGCTCCTATTTCCGCGGCGAGGTCGCCACCTATTGCGCCGGCTACAAGGCCGATGAGATGGACGAGGTGTTCGCCCTCTCCGATCATGTCATCTTCAATTCGCCCGGTCAGGCCGCGCGGTTCCGCGAGGCGGCGGCCGCCGCGCGCGCGCGTGGCGAGACGTTCGACATCGGCCTGCGCCTCAATCCGATGCACTCGGAAGGCGAAGTCGCCAAATATGATCCCGCCCAGCCGCATTCGCGGCTCGGCCATCCCGCCGACCAGCTGCGCCCCGAGCATCTCGAGGGGATCGACGGCATCCATATCCATGCCCTGTGCGAGCAGGATTTCCCCCCGCTCCGCCGCACCTGGGAAGCGCTGAAGCCGCGGCTCGTCCCCTATTTCGGGCAGCTCAAGTGGATCAACTTCGGCGGCGGCCATCATATCACCCGCGCTGACTATCAGCGCGATGATCTGGTCGATTTTCTGAAGCAGGTGCGCGCCGAGACCGGCTGCGACGTGATCCTCGAACCCGGCGAGGCGATCGCGCTCGATGCGGGCGTGCTCGTGGGCGAGTTCGTCGACGTGTTCGACAACGGCATGCCGATCGGCGTGCTCGACATCTCGGCGACCTGCCACATGCCCGATGTGATCGAGGCGCCCTATCGTCCCGCGCTGCTGGGCGAACCGGCCGACGGCGGCGTGCTGGTGCGGCTCGGCGGACCGAGCTGTCTCGCCGGCGACATTCTCGGCGACTTCCGCTTCGCCGCGCGGCCCGAGCCCGGCGAGCGGATCGCCTTCCTCGATCAGGCGCATTATTCGATGGTGAAGACGACCACTTTCAACGGCGTCCCGCTGCCGTCGATCGCGCTCTGGGACAGCCGCGACGACAGCCTGGAGATCGTCCGCGAATTCGGCTGGGAAACGTTCCGGGACCGGCTGAGCTAGCGCCTGCGCGCAAAGCGGTCCCCGATCGTCAGCAGCACCAGCAGCGCCGCCAGCCCCGCGCCGATCGCAATCGAGGTCCAGCGGACGGGCGAGATCAGTTCGCCGATGTCCTTCGCGGCGCCGATCACGCCCAGCAGCGCCAGCGCCAGCAGGATGCGGTTGGTCCGCGCCTGCCCATAGCTGCCCTTCAGATTGGACACGTCCTCGATCAGCGCCTCGATCCGATCGACCGTTTCATGGGTGCGCTGGAAGCGCGCATCGGTCCCCATCGACTGCTGCACCGCCGCCAGCGCCTCGCGCTCGCGCGGGTAGCGAAAGAGATTGCCCGATCGATAGATCGATGCCCAGCGGAACAGCGTCAGCCGGCGCTCGAGATTGCGTTCGATGATCCGGTTGCCCGACCCGAAGAAGTGGATTGCGGTGTCGAGCACTTGCGCCACGTCCGACATCGGCTCGGATCGTGCCGCGATCCGATCGGCGTCGTAGAGCATCCTGTCGAGCTGCGCTTCCATGTCGCATACGATCAGCTCGTCGTGCGTCGCCACCAGCCATTTCAGCAGCAGATAGGGGCAGGTGCCGATTTCCGGGCGCTTCGCATTGAAGGTGCGCCAGCTCTTGGCGACTTCCATCAGAAAGCACGGATGCACGTACATCGCTGATTCGACCGAGCGGTAGGTCGCGCGCGTCGAGTCATGGACTTCCGATTCGTCCTGATAGGGAAAGTCGGGAATCCCCTGCGCCAGGCCGGCGAAGACGAGCAGACTGCGCGCGAAATCGTCGTCCGTACCGCGATGCGGCGGCTGCGCCCCGGGCGACGACGCCGCGATCGCCTTCTCCCATTCGGCGTCGATCAGGCTGGTTCCCGATCCCTGGCCGCGATCGCCATCGAACAGTCGCTCGGCGCGCAGCGCGGTGTCGAGCAGCCGCTCATCCTCGATCGCGACGCACAGGCTGCGCAGCGCATCGGGCGCGAGCGGCCTGCGCCGGTCCTGCGGGCGGAGCAGGCCGTGCCGGCGCAGGATGCTGGCGACTCCGTTCGGGGCTTCCACTGCCTCCGCTTCCAGCCGCTGCAACCGCCGTTCCGCCAGCGCGAGAAGCGACAAGGGCGGACGGCCGGTTTCCGCCTCCCACTCGAATCCGAGATACTCGGCATCGTCGATCCGAAGCTCCGGCTCGATCGCGAGCTGCTGGAGCTGGAGCACGCCATATTCGTTAAGCGAATCGACCGGATCGAGCGGCTGAGTGAGCGTCAGCACATAGAAGATCCGGCCGCTCTCGAAGACGCAGAAAGTGTCCTGCAGGCGCAGCGCTGTTCGTCGCGCCGCGTCGGGGACGTGGAGCTCGGTGCATTCGCCTTCGAACTCGTAGCGCCAGCATTCGGGCCGGATCAGCGTCAGCCGCCGCTCGGCGCTGTCGATCGCGCTTCCGCTCGCCGCGAAGATCAGCGGTCGGCCGTTGCTCCCGATGCCGCCGTTCGTCACGTCGTCGAGGAACGAGCGGAGCGGCTCGACCAGGCCGGCATGGGTGGCGCTGCCGGTTTCGCGCGCCAGCGCCGCCTGGATGTCGCGCAGGCGAAAGGCCGTGCGCGCCGGCTCGGTCCGGCGCCGCCCGACGCGCCAGCCGGCCGCCTTTTCCAACGTCAGTTCGAAGGCATAGCTGAACGCCGTTGCCCGCAGCTGGTCGAAGATCGGCACTTCTCGAAAGGTTCGGCCGTCACTCGCCGCGGATTGTCTCTGAAGCTGCATCCTCGCGCCCCCCGGAGTGGAGCCTAGCGCCGCTCCCTCCGGTGTTCCAGCGCCACGAGTCGGTCGCGGAATCCGCCGGAGCCGTCCTGCGGAGGAACGCCGTGCAGCGTTTCGAGCAAGGGCGCCGGGTCGAGCAGCGCGATCGATGCTCCGCGTTGGCAGTCGGCATCGAGGGCGGTGAGCTGCCGCGAAACCTCGGCTACCGTGTCGATCGGGGCGCCCTTCAGAACCGAAATGGCGAAGAACCGGCGTAGATGGCCGCTCAGAACGCACGCCGACAGTGCATCCTCCGGCGCTCCGAGCACGGCATAGACCAAGCTGTCCTCGGGCGCGCGGTCGGGCGCGAGCGGCGGCTGAACATAGGGGAAGTCGACGATCCGCGCGCCCAGCCTTGCCCAGATGCGCAGCCGGTCGACCTGGTCGATCCCGGCGGCTTCGCTGTCGCGCACATAGTCCTCGGCGGTCATCCGGAACGGATCATTCTGTTCGAGGAAGAGCAAGGGGGCCCCCCCCTCGGGAAAGCGCGCCGCCACTGCGCCACGGACCGCCGCCACCAGCGGTCGCAGCAGTCCGCGCCCGCGCGCCTCGGGCAGGAGATAGACATAGTTGAGGTTGGCGGTGGCCTGCATGCCGCCGCGTCCGTCCGCGACGATCGTCGCCAGCAGGTTCGCGCCGCCGACCGGCGCTCCGTTCACCTCGGCCAGCGCTACCCATTCGACGAACGGCCCGTACCGCGCCTCGATCGTCTTGCGTGCGTCGCCGTGGTTCAGCGCCAGGCACGCGCGCAGCCCGGCTTCGTCCTCCTTCTCGTCAGGCAGGATGAAGGCACGGTCATAGCCTGCGAAAAACGCATCGAAGACGGCGCCGTCGCCGCGATCGGACGTGCGAAGCGTCAGCTGGGGAAGGGAATCCGCCATCGCCGTCGGCATAGGAGAGAGCGGGGCGGTTGCGAAGCCTTGCGCATCCAACGGCCCCGTCCTGGGCCCTCAGCGTGCGCCGATGCGCACCACATTGTCGGCCGGCTCCTCATAGGCGCCGTCATAGAGCGACTCCATCGGTTCGTCCCCGACGATCACCGTCGCGTCCGAGCCGAAGCCGTTGAACGCGGTCCGCATCGCCGAGCCATAGGCGCCGAGCATGCCGATCTCGATATAGTCGCCCGCGCGGATGTCCGCCGGCAGATCGAACGGTCCCGCCATATGGTCGAGATCGTCGCAGGTCGGGCCATAGAAGCTGAACGCCATGTCCTTCGCGCGCGACTCCTCGTCGCGCAGCAGCCGAACCGGAAAGCGCCAGCCGATATGCGCCGCGTCGAACAGCGCGCCATAGGCGCCGTCGTTGATGTACAGCTCGTCGCCGCGGCGCTTCTCGACGCGGACGATCAGCGAGCTGTATTCGGCGCACAGCGCGCGGCCCGGCTCGGCCCACAGTTCGGCCGAATAGCTGATCGGCAGATCCTCGAAGGTGCGGTGGATCGTCTCGAAATAGCGCTCGAGCGGCGGGGGCTCCATGCCGGGATAGCTCGACGGGAAACCGCCGCCGACGTCGATGACGTCGACCAGCACCGATGCCTCGACGATCGCGATGCGCACGCGCTCCATCGCCTGCGCATAGGCGTCGGGCGACATCGCCTGGCTGCCGACATGGAAGCACACGCCCAGCGAATCGGCTGCCTGGCGCGCCGCCTGGAGCAGCTCCTTCGCCTCGCCCTGGCCCGCGCCGAACTTCGCCGCGAGGCTCAGCTTGGAAAGGTCCGACGAGACGCGCAGCCGCACGCAGAGCGTCAGATCCTCGGCGCCGCGCGTGGCGCGGACGATCTTCTCCAGCTCTTCCATCGTATCGAGCGAGAAGACGCGCACGCCGTGCTGGAAATAGGCTTCCTCGATCGCCTCGACTGCCTTCACCGGGTGCATGAAGCACAAGGTGGCGTCGGGAAGCGTCCGCGCGACCATGCGCACTTCGCCGATCGACGCCACGTCATAGTGCGTGATGCCGTTGTCCCAGAGGATCTCGATCAGTTCGGGCGAGGGATTGGCCTTCACGGCATACATCGACCGGCCCGGAAACTTCTCGACGAAGAATCGGGCTGCCCGTGCCGCGGCATGCGGACGGACGAGCGTGACCGGCTCCACCGGGCACGTCACAGCGATGTCGTAGCCGCTACCGGCTTCGATACGGGCGGTAGCTAGCCCCAGCGCGCGATGATGCTTGGCCAATTCAAGGGACCTCCAACGGGTAGTTCGACACGAAAGCTGCCTTGCGGTTGGAAGTCCCATGGGGCAGCGGATGCGCCACATAGGGGCGCCACTCCCCTATGTAAAGTGTGTAGGGTGCCGGAGTTTCATTGCGAGGGCGAACCGTGACGATCGTGCGACAACCGACCCGCGCCGGCGTGCGCGATGCTGCGGCGAAAGTCGCGGCAATCCTGCCCCCTTCTCCGGTGCTGACCGCACCAGTTGGGGGCGAAATCATCGCTTTCAAGGCCGAGTGCCTGCAACCGATCGGCGCGTTCAAGCTGCGTGGTGCCTGGCACCGGCTGACCGCGCTCGACGAAGCGGCGCGCGAAAAGGGAGTGGTCGCCTTCTCCTCGGGCAACCATGCGCAAGGTGTCGCCTGGGCGGCGAAGCGGCTCGGCATCCCCGCGGTGATCGTGATGCCCGCCGACGCGCCCGCGGTGAAGCGCGAGGCAACGCTGGCGCTGGGTGCGGAGATCGTCGCCTATGACCGCGCGACCGAGAGTCGCGAGAAAATCGCTGCGCATCTCGCCCATGCGCGCGGCGCCACGCTCGTTCCCAGCTTCGACGATGCCTGGGTGATCGAGGGGCAGGGGAGCGCCGGGATCGAAGCCGCCGCGCAGATGAGCGCGATGGGGCTCGGCGCGCCCGCGCAAATCCTCACTCCCTGTGGTGGCGGCGGTCTGGCGGCGGGGCTCGCGCTCGCGCTCCCCGATGCGGAAATGACCGTGGTCGAACCCGAAGGCTGGGACGACATGCGCCGCAGCCTCGAATCGGGATGGATCGAGCCGGTCGGCCCGAACCCGCCGCCTACTGCGTGCGACGCCCTCCAGACGAAGGAGGTTTCGCCGCTCACCTTCGGCGTTCTGGCGAATCGCGGAGTCGCTGGGTTGGCGGTCAGCGAGGCCGAAGTCCGCGCTGCGCAGCGCTGGGCTGCCCGCAACCTGCGCGTCGTGGTGGAACCGGGCGGCGCCGTCGCACTCGCCGCGCTGCTCGCGGGCAAGGCGGAGCCGAAGGCGGGAATGCTGGTGATCCTCTCTGGCGGCAACGTCGATCCCGCCGCCTATGGTGTAGTGCTGTCGAGCGGCGAGCCCGTGCGCACCGCTGCACGCGCCGAGGAGAATCCGGCATGACCGGCGAACTTTCCCCGCTCGCCAGCACCACCATGGCGCTTGCCGTGCTGGCGGTCTTCGCACTTGCCGGGGGCGGCAGCTGGATGATCGCGAAGCAGCATGACCGGACCAAGGGCGTGCTGATGCTGGTCTGCGCCGCCGTGGTACTCGGCAATGTGCTGATCTGGGTGGTCTAGCCTCGGCGTCAGTCTCAGGGCTGGTTCGCCGGGCTCGGGGGGCGTTGCGCCGCGATCCGCCGCAGCAGCCGAAGATGGAACAGGTGGACCAGAAGGAAGGTGCCGCCCATCGCGCCGATGCCCTTCAGCCCGCGTTCGCTGCCCTCGGGCACCAGCAGCGCGAGCAGCAGCATCAGCGGCAGCGCCACGGCGGGGATGAACCAGAGCAGCATGCGTCGCGCGGCAGGCTGCACCGTGCCCGGCATCGACCGAAGCGTGCGGCCCGCGAGCAGCGACAGGCCGCCGGTGAGCCCCAACGTCGCCGCCGTCAGCGCCAGCCCGGCGCCGGTCACCGGATCGGCGAGTTCGGGTCGAGCCGCATGTCGAGATAGTTGTCGACGCTGCCCATCAGCTGATCCATCTCGTCCTGGAAGAAGTGATTGGCGCCCGGTATGGTGTCGTGATGAATGGTGATGTGCTTCTGGGTGCGCAGTTTGTCGACCAGCTTCTGCGTGGCGCCCGGAGTCGCGACTTCGTCATTCTCGCCCTGGATGATGATGCCCGAGCTGGGGCAGGGCGCCAGGAAGGTGAAGTCGTACATGTTCGCCGGCGGAGCGATCGAGATGAAGCCCCGGATCTCCGGGCGCCGCATCAGCAGCTGCATGCCGATCCAAGCACCGAAGCTGAAGCCGGCGACCCAAGTGGTCGATGCTTCGGGGTGGAAGCTCTGCACCCAGTCGAGCGCGCTCGCCGCATCGGATAGCTCGCCGACGCCATTGTCGAACGTGCCCTGGCTCTTGCCCACGCCGCGGAAGTTGAACCGCAGCGTCGCGAAGCCGCGGCGCTGGAACGTCTTATAGAGTTCCTGCACGATGCGGTTGTTCATCGTGCCGCCCGACGAGGGGTGCGGGTGCAGGATCATCGCCACCGGCGCGCGCGGCTTGGGAGCGGGGGCGAAACGGCCTTCGAGGCGGCCTTCGGGGCCGGGAAAAATGACTTCGGGCAAGGCGGACCTGCTGGGCTGCGGCGCTGTGGCGCGGGATGAGGTTGGGGCTATATAGGCGCGACCATCGTCCGCGCAAATGCCTGGAGTAGCCGCTTGGCCACCGACCGTCTCTATCTCGATCATGCCGCCACCACCCCGCTGCTCGCCGAGTCTCGCGAATCGGTCGCGCAGGGGCTGGCGGCATGGGCGAATCCGTCCTCGCCCTATGCCGAGGGCCGCGCCGCGCGCAGCGCGCTGGAGGACGCGCGCCGTCGCATCGCCGCCGCCTATGGCTGGTCGCACGAAACGATCCTGACGAGCGGCGCGAGCGAGGCCGTCGCGCTGGCGCAGGGACGTGCGAAGGTCGCCACGCGTCTCATCAGTGCGATCGAGCATCCGGCGGTGCGCCGAGCCTCGGGCGGTGCGCCGCAGCTTGCCGTTGGTGCCGATGGCCGACTGGTGCTCGCCGCGCTCGAAGCCGAGCTCGCGCAGGCCGAGGGACCGGTGCTGCTGACGCTGCAATGGGCGAACAACGAAACCGGCGTGCTGCAGCCGGTCGCCGAAGCCGCCGCGCTGGTTCACGCCGCCGGTGGGCTGGTGATGGTCGATGCCGCGCAGATGCCGGCGGGCTGGGACGAGGGCGTGATCGCCGACCATGCCGATTTCGTCGCCGTCTCGGCGCACAAGCGCGGCGGCCCGCCCGGCATGGGGGCACTGCTGGTGCGCGATCTCGCCACGCTCACACCCGGCGGCGGGCAGGAAAAGGGCTATCGCGGCGGGACGGAGAATCTGCCGGGAGCACTCGGCTTCGCGGCCGCGCTGGAGGTGGCGGAGGACCGCGCGGCGATGGCCGCGCTGCGCACGCGCCTCGACAGCGCGATCGAAGCGGCGGGGGGCGAGACGGTCGCGCGCGATGCGCCGCGCTCGCCTGCGATCGCCGGCTATCGTATGCCCGGCGTCGCCGCGGCGGTGCAGCTCGTCCGCTTCGATATGGCGGGAATCGCGATTTCCTCCGGCAGTGCCTGTTCGTCGGGCAGCGTGAAGCCCAGCCATGTGCTGAGCGCGATGGGCTGGGACGAGGCGGCGGCGCGTGAAGTGATCCGCGTCAGCTTCGGCCGCGGCACCACCGCCGCCGACGTCGATCGCTTCGCGCAGGCCTGGAGCGCGATCGCCCGCGACGTGCGGGATCGCGCCGCGTGATCTATCTCGACTATCAGGCGACGACGCCGCTCGCGCCCGAGGCGCTGGCGGCGATGCTGCCCTGGCTCGAGACGCAGCACGCCAATCCCCATTCGCCGCACGCGCCCGGCCGCGCCGCCGCCGCCGTCGTCGAAGCGGCACGCGATCAGGTGGCGGCGCTGCTGCCGCCGGGGGGCACGCTCGCCTTCACAAGCGGCGCGACCGAGGCGCTGAACTGGGCGCTGAAAGGAACCGGGCCCGACCGGATCGTCACCCAGGCGACCGAGCATGCCGCGGTGCTCGACACGGTTGAGGCGCTGCGCGCGCAGGGGCGCGAGGTGGTGGTGCTGCCGGTCGATGGCGACGGTATCGTCGATCTCGACGCCGCGCGCGAGGCGATTACCCCCGGCACCGCGCTGGTCGCGTGCATGCTGGTCAACAACGAGATCGGGACGATCCAGCCGGTCGGCGAACTCGCGCGGCTGGCGCATGAAGTCGGCGCGCTGATGCTGTGCGACGCGGTGCAGGGCTATGGGCGCGTGACGATTCCCGACGGGCCCGATCTGATCGCGCTGTCGGCGCACAAGATCCACGGACCCAAGGGGGTCGGTGCGCTGTGGATCCGCGACGGCGTGGCGCTCGCGCCGCTGCTGCACGGCGGCGGGCAGGAGAAGGCGGGTCGCTCGGGCACGCTCAGCCCCGCGCTCTGCGCTGGTTTCGGCGCGGCGGCGAAGCTGATGGCCGAGCGGCGCGCGGAAGACGACGCTCATGTCGGTCGCCTGTTCGGCCATGCGCTCGATCGCCTGACCGGGTGGCGGCTCAACGGCTCCGCCACCGTGCGCTATCGCGGCAATCTCAACCTCCGCCGCGACGGGCTCGACGTCGCGCGGCTGATGTCCGACCTGCGCGACATCGCCTTTTCCGCCGGCTCGGCCTGTGCCAGTGGCTCGGGCCGGTCGAGCCATGTGCTGCGCGCGATCGGCCTTTCCGAAGCGCAGGCGCGGTCGAGCATCCGGCTCGGCTTCGGCCGCTACACCACGCAAGAGGAGCTGATGACCGCGCTCGACCGCATCGACGCCGCCGCCGCCGCGCAGAAAGTCGCGGCATGACTCGCATCCGCTTCGTCGCGCGCGACGGCAGCGTCCAGCAAGTCGACGCACCCGATGGCGAGCGGCTGCTCGAGGTCGCGCAGAACGTCGGCCAGCCGCTCGAGGGCACCTGCGAGGGCCAGATGGCCTGCTCGACCTGCCACGTCATCGTCGACGCGAAGGATTTCGATCGCCTCGCGCCGCCCAGCGAGGAGGAGGAGGACATGCTCGATCTCGCGCTCGGCGCCACGCGCACCAGCCGGCTCGCCTGCCAGATCGAAGTCGCGCCCGAGCTCGACGGCTTGACAGTCCACTTGCCGCCCGAACATCGCGACATGCAGGGCCGCTGAAACCGTGCGCTCCGTGCATATCGGCCGCCGCGATCTGATTGCCCGCGCCGCGCTGCTCGCGCTGGCCGGATGCGCGCGCCCGACCGCTGCTGCCGCAGCCGGTCCGCTCGCCGCGATCCGCGAGCGGACCGGCGGCCGCCTCGGCGTCGCTGCGCTCGATACCGGCAGCGGCAAGCGGATCGCACTCGATGCCGACGGCCGCTACGCGATGTGCTCCACCTTCAAGCTGCCGCTCGCCGCCGCCGTGCTGCGCGAGGTCGAGCGCGGCGCGCTCTCGCTCGACACGCCGATCCGCTTCGGCGCCGACGATCTCGTTCCCTATGCGCCGGTGATCGAGGCGAATCTCGCCGCGGGCACGCTCACCGTCGCCGAACTATGCGCAGCGGCGGTGACGGTGAGCGACAATGTCGCGGCCAATCTGCTGCTGCGGCTGATCGGCGGGCCGGCGGCGATGACCGCTTTCTTTCGCGATGCCGGTGACGCCGCGAGCCGGCTCGATCGCTGGGAGCCCGATCTCAACGCCAATCTGCCCGGCGATCCGCGCGATACCACCACGCCCGCCGCGATGCTGGTGACGGCCGAGCGGCTGCTGCTCGGCGACATGCTTTCCCCTGGCTCTCGCGCACGTCTCGCAGACTGGATGACCGCCTGCCGCACCGGGCTGAACCGGCTGCGCGCCGGCTTCCCGCCCGAATGGCGCGCCGGTGACAAGACCGGCACCAGCGGCAACGGCGCCGCCAACGACGTCGCCATCGCCTGGCCGCCGAACCGCGCGCCGATCCTGATCGCCTGCTACGTCGATTCGCCCGATGCGAGCCCCGAGCAGCGCGACCGCACCCATGCCGATGTCGCGCGCGCGGTGGTGCGGGCGTTCGCATGACATTGCGTTTCGCGGCGCGCGCGCCTATCTCGCGCCCGGGAGTCGGGCGGACGTAACTGTCGCCAACCCGGTCAGGTCCGGAAGGAAGCAGCCGTAACGACCGCGTTGCGGGTCGTTCCGGCTCCCACCTCAGTCTCAGGCGAGCTTGTTCGCTCTCGGCTGCACGCGGCACCAACGGCCGCCCCGCAATGCCCCTGTTCCTCGCCCGCCGCTCCAGCGGCCCGGCCGATCCGCGAGCGTCATGACCTTTTCGAATCTCCCCCCGATCCTTGCCGAAGCGCTGGCCGAGCGCGGCTATGCCGAGCCGACCGCGGTGCAGGCCGCCGTCCTGGCCCCCGATGCTGCCGGCCGCGATCTGATCGTTTCGGCGCAGACCGGATCGGGCAAGACCGTCGCCTTCGGTCTGGCGCTCGCCGGCGATCTGCTCGATCGGTTCGACGCGCCGGCCGAACGGCCGCTCGCGCTCATCATCGCGCCCACGCGCGAACTCGCGCTTCAGGTCAGCCGAGAGCTGCAATGGCTGTTCGCCAAGGCGCACGCCCGGATCGCCACCTGCGTCGGCGGCATGGACGCCTCCAAGGAGCGGCGCGCGCTGCGCGGCGGTGCCCATATCCTCGTCGGCACGCCGGGGCGGCTGCGCGATCATCTCGAACGCGGCGCGCTCGATCTCTCCGCGCTCGGCGCGGTGGTGCTCGACGAAGCCGACGAGATGCTCGACATGGGTTTCCGCGAGGATCTCGAGGAAATCCTCGATGCCACCGCCGCCGATCGCCGCACGCTGCTGTTCTCCGCGACGATGCCCAAGCCGATCGTCGCGCTTGCACGGCGCTACCAGCGTGACGCGCTGCGCATCTCCACCGCGGGCGACGATCGCGGGCACGGCGACATCGCCTTTCAGGCGGTCACCGTCTCCCCCGCGGAGATCGAGGCCGCGGCGATCAACCTGCTGCGCTTCCACGAGGCGGAAACCGCGATCCTGTTCTGCGCCACGCGCGACAATGTCCGGCGGCTGCACGCCACGCTTCAGGATCGCGGCTTCGCCGTGGTCGCGCTTTCGGGCGAACATTCGCAGTCCGAGCGGAACCACGCGCTTCAGGCGCTGCGCGATCGCCGCGCGCGCGTCTGCGTTGCGACCGACGTCGCTGCGCGCGGCATCGACTTGCCGAGCCTCAGCCTCGTCATTCATGTCGAGATCCCGCGCGATGCCGAGACGCTGCAGCATCGTTCGGGCCGCACCGGTCGCGCCGGTCGCAAGGGCACGGCGGTGCTGATCGTGCCCTATCCGCGCCGCAAGCGAGTCGAATCGATGCTGCGCGGCGCTCGCATCCAGGCCGAGTGGATCGACGCGCCGACTCCCGAGACGATCCGTGCGCAGGATCGCGAGCGGCTGCTCGCCGATCTGCTCCAGCCCGCCGAGTTCGACGACGAGGATCGCGCGCTCGCCCAGCGGCTGATGGCCGAGCGCTCGCCCGAGGATATCGCCGCCGCGCTGGTCCGCGCGCATCGCGCCGCGATGCCGCAGCCCGAGGAGATGATCGAGAACACGCCCGAGGCACGCCGCGCCGCGCAGCAGGAGCGGCATCGCCCCGGCTTCGAGGATGTGGTCTGGTTCCGCGCCGACGTCGGACGCCGCCAGAATGCCGATCCGCGCTGGATCCTCCCGCTGCTGTGCCGCCGCGGCCACATCACCCGCAACGAAGTGGGCGCGATCCGGATCGCTGCCAACGAGACCTATTTCCAGGTGCCGCGCGCCATTGCCGGCAAGTTCACTGCCGCGCTTGCGCGCACCGCCCAGTCCGAGGGCGACGAGGAAAGCGTGCATATCGAGCCGTCCGAAGCCCCCCGCGACGTTGCGCGCGCCGGGCCCGGGCCCGAGGGAAACCGGCGAGCCGCCGCCCCGCATCGCGCGCGCGAGGCTCGTTCGGGCGGGCCGAAGGGCCGCGCCGGTCCGAAGGGCGCCAGGGGAGCCAAGGGTGGGCCACGGGGGCATAAGGCGCGCCCGTCGTGACGCTGGCGATCCTCGTCGATGCCGACGCCTGCCCGGTGAAGGACGAGATCTACAAGGTCGCCTGGCGGCATGACGTGCCCGTCACCATCGTCAGCAACGGCTGGCTGCGTGTTCCCGATCACCCGCTGATCACGCGCGTCGTGGTGAGCGATGCGTTCGACGCCGCCGACGACTGGATTGCCGAGGCCGCCGGCGCCGGGCACATCGTGGTCACTGCCGATATCCTGCTCGCCGACCGCTGCCTCAAGGCGGGGGCGACCGTGCTGGCGCCCGGCGGCAAGCCCTTTACCGCCGATTCGATCGGCAGCGCCATCGCGACTCGCGCGATCATGGCCGATCTTCGCGCGGGCGGCGACCAGATCGGCGGCCCGCCGCCGTTCGGCAAGGCGGATCGCTCGAACTTCCTTCAGGCGCTCGACGCCGCGATCGTGCGGTTGCGGAAGCGCTGATCCGGGCGGCGGAGGGTTTGCGCTGTCCTACAGCCCGCCGCCCGTGCTACCGGGAACAAATGGAGATCACCCCTTCTCGGCAGCGCCGCTCCGCCTCCCGTCGCGCGCCTTCGCGCGCGCGGGGGCGCGCGCACGCGCTGAGGTGCGACTTTAGTGAGACCTTCGGCGGAAATCCGTCGCTTCGACATTCCCGCCCGCAGCGCCTAGATTGGCAGGCACGATGACCGATTCCTCGCTTGGCCTCGAAGAACCTCCGCAGCCGGTGAAGCCGGAGGCGTATCGCGTTCTGGCGCGCAAATACCGGCCGCAGACGTTCAGCCAGCTGATCGGGCAGGATGCGATGGTCACCACGCTGGGCAATGCGATCAAGCGCGATCGGCTGGCGCATGCCTTTCTGCTCACCGGCGTGCGCGGCGTCGGCAAGACCTCGACCGCGCGGCTCGTCGCCAAGGCGCTCAACTGCATCGGGCCGGACGGGCAGGGCGGGCCGACGATCGATCCGTGCGGTGTGTGCGAGCCGTGCGTCGCCATTGCCGAGGGGCGGCACATCGACGTGATCGAGATGGACGCCGCCAGCCACACCGGCGTGGACGACGTGCGCGAGATCATCGACGCGTCGCGCTATTCGGCGGTTTCGGCGCGCTACAAGATCTACATCATCGACGAAGTCCACATGCTCTCGAAGAATGCGTTCAACGCGCTTCTGAAGACGCTCGAGGAGCCGCCGGGCCATGTGAAGTTCCTGTTCGCCACCACGGAGGTGAACAAGGTGCCGGTGACGGTGCTCTCGCGCTGCCAGCGGTTCGATCTCCGCCGCATTCCGGCCGAATTGCTCGCCGCGCATTTCGCGCATGTCGCCGATGCCGAGGGAGTCGAGGCCGAGCCCGAGGCGCTGGCGCTGATCGCGCGCGCTGCCGAAGGATCGGCGCGCGACGGCCTTTCGATCCTCGATCAGGCGATCGCCCATGCCGATATCGAAGGCGGCGGTGTGAAAGCGGAAACGATTCGCGCGATGCTCGGCCTGTCCGATCGCGGCGCGATCCGCGAGTTGTTCGGCCGGCTGCTGGCCGGCGACGGGCAGGGGGCATTACGGGCGCTGCGGGCGCAATATGATCTCGGCGTCGATCCGCAGGCGGTGCTGCGCACCTTGCTGGAAACGGTTCACGGCGTCACGCTGGTCAAGCTCGGCACCGATCCGAGCACGGCGCAGCCGGCCGAGGAACGCGCGATGCTCGAGGAGTGGAGCGTCGATCTGTCGTTCCCCGCGCTCCACCGCCTGTGGCAGCTGCTGCTGAAGGGGCATGACGAGGTCGGCCGCGCGACGATGCCGATCGAGGCGTGCGAGATGGCGCTGCTGCGCGTGATCCATGCCTCGCAGCTTCCCGATCCGGGCGATCTCGCGCGTCAGATCGCCAGTGGCGCGGCGCCTGCCGGTGCCGCTCCCTCCGCACCGGCGCCCGCGGCGCCCGCGGCTCCGGCGGTGCCGCGCGACATGGCCGAACTTGCCGCGCATCTGGAGGAGCACCGGCGCTTCCAGCTCGCGCAGCAGGTCCGCGACTATCTCCGCCCGGTCCGCTTCGAGCCGCCCGAGCTGGAATTCGGCGGGGCGCGCGCGCTGCCGTTCGATTTCGTGCGCGAGCTCGGCGCGGCGCTGCGCGATACCACCGGTGTTCATTGGCAGTTGCAGCTGCGCGACGACGCCACAGCCCCTACATTGCACGAGATACAGACCGCGCGCGAAGCGTCGGAGCGTGAGGCCGTATTGCGCTCGCCCGTAGTGGCGGCGGCGCTCGAAGCCTTTCCCGATGCCGAGCTGATCGGCTGGAACCGACCGAGGAGCAAACAGGCATGAAGAATCTCGAAGACATCATGGCGATGGCGCAGAACGTCCAGAACGAGTTGCAAAAGGCGCAGGAAAGCCTCGACACGATCGAAGTCGAAGGCGCATCGGGCGGCGGCATGGTCAAGGTCCGCGCTTCGGCGAAGGGCCGGATCATCGGCGTCGACATCGACGAATCGCTGCTCCAGCCGTCCGAGAAGGGGATGCTCGAGGATCTGGTCGCGGCGGCGATCAACGATGCGCGCGCCAAGGCGGATGCCGCGAGCGCCGAGCAGATGTCGAAGATGACCAGCGGCCTGCCGCTCCCGCCGGGCTTCAAGCTGCCTTTCTGAGCGCTGAACCGCTCGTTGTTTTTCCGTAACGGGAACGTCGTTCCGCTTCCTCCGTTCTGGGCGCCAGTCCAGTTGGAGGAAGCAAGATGACGGACGATCGCACGACCACCACCACGGCACCGGCGCCCGCGACGGCCCCGGCCGAGACGTACACCACCGTGATCGAGCGCCGCGGCAGCGGCGGCGGTCTTCTGATCGGCCTCGCCGTGCTGATCCTGGTGGTCGTCGGCGCCATCTTCCTGCTCAACCAGAGCAATCAGGAAGCGGCGCAGACCGAGGCGATCACCGGCGCGGCGGAAAGCGTCGGCGATGCCGCGCAGAGCGTCGGCGATGCGGCACAGGACGCAGCCGACACCGTGACGAACTGATGCGGCTGGCGACTCGGCCTCCTCGCCGGGTACCGGGTCGCTCGTCTCCGTGTCGGGCCGGCTAGCGGAGGCAGGCGTCGAGGCCCTGCGCCTCGATCGTGCCGATCCCCGCGCGGATGGTGTTGCCCCAGCGCCGGGTGAAGCCGGTCGGGGCGATGCCGGCGCGCTTCTTGGGAAGCGGCAGCACCGCCGCGATCTGGGCGGCTTCCTGCCGGCTCAGCCGGTTGGCGCCGTGTCTGAAATAGCGCTGCGCCCCGGCCTCGACGCCGAAGGTGCCGATCCCGGTCTCGGCCACGTTCAGATAGACTTCCATGATCCGGCGCTTGCCCCAGATCGCTTCGATGAGGACCGTGAAATAGGCTTCCAGCGCCTTGCGGAAATAGCCGCCGCCTTGCCACAGGAACACGTTCTTCGCGGTCTGCTGGCTGACGGTCGAGCCCCCCCGGATCCGCCCGCCCTGGCGATTGCGCTCCCAGGCTTGGCGGATCGCCTCGAAATCGAAGCCGTCATGGCTGCAGAACCGCGAATCCTCGCCGGCGATCACTGCGCGAGCCATGTCGGGATCGATTCGCTCCAGCGGCTCCCAGTCGCGCCGGGCGCCATGGCCCTCGATCATGTTGCCGATCATCGTCATCGTGATCGGCGGCGGCACGAAACGATAGGCCGCGACCCACAGCACCGACAGCAGCACCAGCGCCACGATCAGCTTGACCACATCCACCAGCAGGCGCCGGAGCAGTGGCTTGCGCTTGCGAGATCGTCCTTTTCGAGGAGGTACGGTCGCGCTCTCCTCGCCGAGCGGCTGGAGGTCCGGCAGCGGCCGCTCGCCGAGCGGCGCTCCCATGCGGACCGGCACCTTCGGCGCATCGCGGCCGCCGGCCGGCCAGCCTTCGGGCGTGGCGATCTGCACCGGAGTATCGCTCGGCCCGTCCGGCCGATCCTGGTCGCTCTCGTCGCCGCCGCTGGTCATGCCCGATCGTCTGCCGCAGGTGCGCAGCGGCGGCAATTGCCTTTCGCAGCGCGCCTGTCGCCTTCTGGATCAGCCGGCAGGCAGCAGCCGCTTTTCGCCAGCGAGACGCATCATCGCCTTCTGGAGCTTCTCGAACGCGCGTACCTCGATCTGGCGAACGCGTTCGCGGCTGACGCCATAGACCTGGCTCAGTTCCTCCAGCGTCTTGGGATCGTCGGTCAGCCGGCGCTCGGTCAGGATGTGCTTCTCACGATCGTTCAGATCGTCCATCGCCTCGACCAGCATCTCGTGGCGGACGTCGGCTTCCTGCGTTTCGGCGACGCGCTCGTCTTGCAGCGGCTCCTCGTCCGCCAGCCAGTCCATCCACTGGCTCTCCGAATCCTCGCGCATCGGCACGTTGAGCGAGGTGTCGCCGCCCATCGCCATGCGGCGGTTCATCGAGATGACCTCGTCCTCGGTGACGCCAAGATCGGTGGCGATCTTGGCGACATCCTCGGGCCGCAGGTCGCCGTCCTCGAACGCATCGAGCTTGGCCTTCATCCGGCGCAGGTTGAAGAACAGCTTCTTCTGGGCGGCGGTGGTGCCCATCTTCACCAGGCTCCACGAGCGCAGGATGAATTCCTGGATCGAGGCGCGGATCCACCACATCGCATAGGTGGCGAGGCGGAAGCCGCGATCGGGCTCGAACTTCTTCACGCCCTGCATCAGGCCGATGTTGCCCTCGGAGATCAGCTCAGAAACGGGCAGGCCATAGCCGCGATATCCCATCGCGATCTTCGCAACGAGTCGCAGATGCGACGTGACGAGCTGCGCCGCCGCCTCGGTATCGCCGTGCTCCTGAAAGCGCTTGGCGAGCATATATTCCTGCTCGGGCGCGAGAATCGGGAATTTCTTGATCTCGGCAAGATAGCGATTGAGGCTCGCCTCACCGCCGAGAGCGGGAATCGTCGCGGGGACGTTGCTGCCGCTAGCCATGATCGTGTCTCCCTTCGAAGTTGGTGGGGGCGCTCTGCCATGCGAGTCTGCCACCGAAATTTATACGAGAAGCTTACCCAACAGTTCCTGCATGTCCGCAGGCATTTCGCTTCGGAACGCCAAAGCGTGGCTTTTCACCGGATGAATGAACCCGAGCTCGGCCGCATGCAACGCCTGGCGCCGGAAACCCAAGGTTTCCAGCATGCCGCGGTGAGCCGGTCGAGTCCGTCCATATACCGGGTCTCCAAGCAGCGGGTGCCCCAGCGAGGTCATATGGACGCGCACCTGGTGCGTCCGCCCGGTTTCCAGCCGGCACTCGACGAGCGCCGCCTCGCGCAGCGGCCGCACCATCCGATAATGAGTCACGGCGCGCTTGCCACTGCTAACGATCGCAACCTTCTTTCGGTTCGATGGCGATCGCGCGAGCGGCGCGTCCACCGAGCCGTCCGAAGGGCTGGGCCGCCCCGCGACGATCGCCAGATAGCGGCGGTCGATTGAATGGTCCTTGAACTGCCTCGCCAGCCCCTCGTGCGCCCGGTCGGTCTTGGCGGCCACGATCAGCCCGGATGTATCCTTGTCGATCCGGTGCACGATCCCGGGCCGTGCCACCCCGCCAATGCCGGAAAGCTGCCCGGCGCAATGGTGGAGCAGCGCGTTCACCAGCGTACCATCCAGATTTCCGGCAGCCGGGTGCACGACGAGCCCGGCGGGTTTGTCGACGACGATCAGATGCTCGTCTTCGTACGCAACCGACAGCGGGATATCCTGCGCTTCGTTGTGCGCCGGCTCGGGTTCGGGGACCGTCACGGTGAAGATACTGCCCGCCAGCGCCTTGCGCGCCGGATCACGGGCCAACCCCTCGGGCCCCTGGACTTGGCCGGACGCGATCAGCGCCTTCAGCCGCTCGCGGGAAAGGGTGGGGATCGCATCGGCGAGCGCGCGGTCGAGGCGCCAGCCGTCCGCCGCCTCCGCGATTTGTGCCTCAATGCTGGAAACCCCCCGGTTCATTCGTCATTCTAGATGGGAATGCGGACCCGGATTTCAAGATCGGTGCTGGACGGAATCCGGCGGGAATCGGCGGCTGCCGCGCCCTGCGAGGCGTGCGGGCTCCTGTTCGGCGCTGCAGCGGAAATCAGCGGTTGGCAAGCAACGGAAAATGTTGCCGAAAACCCCGAGAGCCGGTTCGAAATCGATCCGGCCGCGTTGTTCGTCGCGCTCCGTGCCGAGCGGAGTGGGGGACAGGCAATAGCTGGCTACTGGCATTCGCATCCGAACGGCTCGGCCGAGCCTTCGGCCACTGATGCGGAAATGGCGGCCGGCGATGGAAAACTGTGGCTGATCGTGGCGGGCGAGATCGTGACGGCCTGGCGCTCGAACGGCACGGGCGGGTTTGATCCGATCGAGATCGATCCGGTCGCGTGATCGTGCCTCCGCCACCTTCGCTTGATCCGGCGGGGGCGCTGCTGCAAAAGGCACCATGCAAGCTGGAGCGCATCCTTGAACATCAGCCCGACCGAATTCGCGAGTCTCCTCTGTTCCCGCCTGTGCCATGATCTGTTGAGCCCCGTCGGCGCGCTCAACAACGGGTTGGAGCTGCTGGCAGACGAGCATGATCCGGAAATGCGCGCGAGGTGCCTCGAGCTTCTCGGCGAAAGCGCACGGGCATCGGCGAACAAGCTGAAGTTCTTTCGGCTGGCATTCGGCGCAGCGGGCGGTTTCGGCGAGACGGTGGACACGCGCGAGGCGCACGCCGCGATCGAGGGGCTGTTCGGTGACAACCATCGCGTGAAGGTCGGCTGGCTGATCGAGCATGCGACATTGCCGAAACAGGCCATCAAGGTGCTGCTCAATCTCGCGCTGATCGGCGGCGATGCACTGATCCGCGGCGGCCAACTCGATATCGGCGCCGAAGTCGTCGACGGGCAGGTGGAGATCGTCGTCCGCGCCGACGGGCCGCGCATCGTGCTCGATCCCGAGCTGCGCGTCGCGCTAACCGGCGGGTCCGATGAGGTCCCGGTCACGCCGCGCGCGGCGGCGGCCTATCTGGTGCACGAACTGGTCGATCAGGGCGGGGGCGACTTGCAGGTGAGCGCGCCCGACGCGGAAGTGCTGCTCTTCGGCGCCGCCTTCCGTGTCGGCTGACCGGCGCGGCACCCGAAGGCGCCGCGCCGAGAGACGTCAACCCTTGATGTTGATGATCTGGCGCAAGCGGTGCCGGATCATCACCAGATCCTCCTGCGCCGCCATCACCGCGCCGATGTCCTTGTAGGCGGCGGGGCTTTCGTCGAGCACGCCTTCGTCGACCCGGCACTCGATTCCCTTCACCGCCGCGCGATGCTGGTCGAGCGTGATCGACCGCTTGGCCTGGCCGCGCGACATCGTCCGTCCCGCGCCGTGCGAGCAGCTGCAGAAGCTCTGTTCGTTGCCCAGCCCCTCGACGATGAAGCTGCCGGTGCCCATCGACCCGGGAATGATACCCAGATCGCCCTTGCGCGCGCGCACCGCGCCCTTTCGCGTCACCCACACGTCCGCGCCGAAATGGTTCTCGCGAACGGCATAATTGTGGTGGCAGTTGATCGCCGCCTTGTCGGTCTTGAACGCCGGCAGATGCCTGCGCAGCGCATCGAGCGTACGCGCCATCATCAGCTCGCGGTTTGCCAGCGCATAATCCTGCGCGAAGTGCATCGCCTCGATATAGTCGTCGAACAGTTGCGATCCTTCGCTGAGGAACGCCAGATCCTTGTCGGGCAGATGGAAGTCGAGCGTCTCTTTCGCGATCGCCTCCTTCGCGGCGTCGATGAAATAGGTGCCGATCCGGTTTCCCGTCCCCCGCGAGCCTGAATGGAGCATCACCCACACGCGATCCGCCTCATCGAGGCACACCTCGATGAAGTGATTGCCGCCGCCCATCGAGCCGAGCTGATCGCCGGTCTTGCCGTCGATCTTGGGATGCTTGGCGAGGATCGCGCGCCAGCGGCTCTCGAACCGATCATACCAGGTGCGCGCCACCGAATTGGGCGTCGCCGCCCATCCGCCCTTGGCATGATTGGCCTTCTGGTTCGTTTCCATCCCTTTGGGCACCGCGCGTTCGATCTCGGCACGGATCGCGCTCAGACTGTCGGGCAGCTGGTCGGCGGTCAGCGAGGTGCGCACCGCCATCATTCCGCAGCCGATGTCCACGCCCACCGCCGCCGGCACGATCGCCGCGCGCGTGGCGATGACCGAGCCGACCGTGGCGCCCATGCCCCAATGCACGTCCGGCATGCCCGCGATGTGGCTGTGGATGAACGGAAGCTGCGCAACGTTGCGCAGCTGCTGCATCGCGCCGGCCTCGAACGGACCCGCGCTGTCCCACAGCTTGAGGGGATTGGCTCCCGTCTCATGCGTCGAAAACTGCATCGTCGGACACTCCTGTCGCATGGCCCAAACGGCCGGTTGCTGCGCTTTTCAGGGTGTCTGCCGGACCCGTGGGTCCTCTGCCGTCGTCGCCAAGCCACACCCCGAACGGGTGCAGCGACCCGTTCCGTCAACCCTCCCGGGTGACGCTACCGACTTGCGGGCATAGGCGGGTCGTGGCGGTCATAGCGGGATTCCAGTATCCGAAATGCCGCACCCAAGCAAGCGGAGCCATCCGGCTAACCGCGCCTTAACCACTTCTGCCCCAGGATGTCCGTGCGCATTGCCACCGGGGCCCCATGGACGATCTACTGCAGGAATTCATCGCCGAGACGCGCGAGACGCTGGAGGCACTTTCCGGCGAAATCGTCGCTTGGGAAGCGGCGCCGGGGGACCGGGCGCGGCTCGACGCGATCTTTCGCTTCGTCCACACGGTGAAGGGAAGCTGCGGCTTTCTCGATCTGCCGCGGCTCGGGCGGCTCAGCCATGCCGCCGAGGATGTGCTGGCGCAGGTCCGATCGGGCGAGCGCACGCCCGACCGCGGGCTCGTCAACGCAGTGCTCGCGGTGGTCGATCGGATCGGCGAGATCGTCGAGGCGATCGACGCCGGCAGCAGCCTCGACGACTCGGGCGAGGATCTGTTGATCTCCGCGCTCGCCGAAGGATCGGACCGGATCGCATCGGCGACTGCCCCCGTCCCACAGCGGGCGCCGACGCGCAGCGTCCGGCTGAACGTTGACCTGCTCGACCGAATGATGAGCGGCATGTCGGACATGGTGCTCGCCCGCAACGAACTTGCCCGCCGTCTGCGCGCGACTGAAATCGAACCCGAGATCGAAGCGGCGCTGGAGCGCATGTCGCATACCGTCGCTGAGCTGCGCGACACCGTTACGCGCACGCGCATGCAGAAGATCGACGCGCTTTTCTCGGCGTTGCCGCGCATGGTGCGCGATACCGCGGCCGGGCTCGGCAAGTCGGTCACGCTCCAGATCGAAGGCGCCGACGTCGAGCTCGACCGCGAGATGATCGAGCTGATGCGCGATCCGCTCGTCCATATGGTGCGCAATTCGATCGATCATGGCATCGAATCGCCTGCCGAACGCCGCGCGGCGGGCAAGAGCGAGAACGGGCGGCTCACTGTGTCGGCGCGGCAGTCTGGCAATCAGATCATCGTCGAGATTCTCGATGACGGCCGCGGGATCGATACCGATCGGCTCATGCGAAAACTGATCGCGAACGGCACGCGCGACCAACGCGAACTTCAGGAGCTTTCCGAGCGCCAGCGGCTCGAACTGGTCTTCGAGCCCGGTCTCTCGAGCCGCGATGAAGTGACGGAGTTTTCCGGCCGTGGCGTCGGGATGGACGTGGTGCGCGCCTGCATCGAGCAGATCGGCGGCCGAATCGATCTGGACAATGCCCCCGGCAAGGGGCTGCGGATCGCGGTTCACGTCCCCCTTACGCTTTCGATCATCTCGGCGATCGTCGTGGGCGTGGGCGATCAGCGCTTCGCGATTTCGCGGCCCAGCATCGAGGAGATCGTGAGCGAGCGCAACGCATCGATCCGAGTCGACATGCTCGGCGGCACGCCCGTCGTCACTGTGCGCGAAAGGCGACTGCCGATGGTCGATCTCGGCGCGATGCTGGGGCTCGCGGCACGCGCCGAACCGGGTGCGCGGATGCTAGCGATCGTCAGCCTCGGCGCCGCGAGCTATGCGCTTTCGGTCGATACGGTGATCGACAATGAAGAACTCGTCATCAAGCCTGCTTCGCCCGCAGTGATGGCAGCGGGGCTCTACGCCGGCCAGACGCTGCCCGATAGCGGGCTGCCGATGCTGCTGCTCGACCCAGCTGGAATAGCCGCCACGGCGGGGCTCGATTGCGGCCTCGGCGTGGTTCAAAGCGAGGAAGCCGCAGCGACCGAAACCGAGCAGCCGGGCCTTCCGGCGTTGTTGTTCGTCGATCTGGATGGCGCGCGCCGCACGGTTCCGCTGGGCATTGTCGACCGCGTCGAGCAAGTGACCGTGGACAGCATTCGCCGCACGGCCGGGCGGCTGCGTCTCGCGATCGACGGACGGCTGCTTCCGCTCGCCGCGCAGGGCACTTTTGGCGATCGTGACAAGCTCGGCGTGCTGCGTCTCAAGGACGGCGCCAACGAAGTCGCCTACGCGATCGACGAGGCATGCGATATCGTGATGCTGCCGGACGAGATGGCACCCTCGACCGCTCCGGGTCCCGTCGCGGGTGTCGTGCTGTTGGGTGACGAGCAGATCGAGCTGCTCGACGTGCACTGGCTTTTCGCCGAACATCTCGACCGCGACGAAGGCCGGGAGCTCCCGCTGTGTCTGTTGACCGGCGGTGCCGTCGGCTGGATGGGCACCTTCGTTCGGCCGCTGCTCGAAGCGGCGGGGTACCGCGTGGCGCTCGGCCACACGCAGGGCGAAGCGCCGGCGATCGTTCTTTCCGCCGACGATTCCGAAGCGCCGCCGCTCACCGGCGCTCCGCTGCTGCGCCTGCGCAGCCGCCGGGCGGCCGCAGGCGCCGACGATGACAGCATCTATCGGTATGACCGCGCGGGGCTGCTCTCCGCTCTCGAAGCGCGTCTTTCGGCAAAGGGAGGCTGCTGATGCCGCAACTTTATCTCGTCGCCCAGATCGCCGGGCGCTCGGTGGCGATCGATGCCGATCAGGTCGAATCCGTGGTCGATATCGGCGAAGTCACTGCGGTGCCGCGCGCCGACGCGAACGTGCGCGGGCTCGCAGCGCTGCGCAGCCGGGTCGTGACTGTGGTCGACACCAAGGCCGCGCTCGGGCTCGATGCGAGCAGCGACAACGCTCGCCGCGCAGTCATCACGCGAGTCGAAGCCCATCATTACGCGCTGCTCGTCGATTCGCTCGACGATATCGCGCCGTTCGATCTGCTGCCGCTCGGAAGCGGCGTGGCGCTTGACCGGGCGTGGCGCGCGGCGGGCCGCGGCATCATCGAACGTGACGGCGAACCCATCCTGGTGATCGACCTGGCAAGCCTCGTGCCGGGGCAAGTCGCTGCCGCAGAATGATTTGCCGAGTTAACGTGGCGCTTACGGCTTCTCCCGCACAAGGATGCGGGCGCAAAGCAGGACCGGGGAACGTAACGCAATGAAGAGCTGCCTCGTCGTGGACGACTCGAAGGTCATCCGGAAGGTCGCACGGCATATTCTGGAGACGCTGGATTTCGAGGTGCGCGAGGCCGGCGACGGTCGCGAGGCGCTCGATAGCTGTCTGGCGACACCTCCCGACGTGATTCTGCTCGACTGGAACATGCCGGTCATGAGCGGCATGGATTTCCTGCGCGCACTCAAGGATTCGGGGCTTCCGACGCGGCCGAAGGTCGTATTCTGCACTACCGAGAACGGCATGGCCTACATCCGTGCGGCGATCGAGGCCGGGGCCGACGAATATGTCATGAAGCCGTTCGATCGCGAGACGCTCGAAAGCAAGCTCCAGATCGTCGGCGTCGCCTGAGCGAAGAGCAGGAGACGCGCTCGTGTCGCGCATCAAGAGTCAGGCGAATCGCGCGACTCCGTCTCCGGCTGCGGCGGAGTATCCCCGCGTCCTCATCGTCGACGATTCGGTGGTCGCGCGATCGGTGCTCGGCCGGATGGTCGAGGCAAGCGGGCGATTCGTTGTCGCCGACGCGGTCAGCGATGTGCGCCGCGCGCTCGAATCGCTGAAGTCGCAGCGCGTCGATGTGATCCTGCTCGATATCGAGATGCCGGGGATCGACGGGCTCACTGCGCTGCCCGATGTCTTGGCGGCGGGCCAGGGTGCCAAGGTTCTGATCGTCTCTTCCTCGGCCGATGAGGGCGGTGCGGCGACCATCCAGGCGCTGGCGCTCGGAGCGGCAGACACGCTCGTGAAGCCGGGCGTGGGCGCGTTCGCGGGCAAGTTCGCGGAGGTGCTCGAGGACAAGCTTAGCCGGCTGCTCGATGCTCCCGCCGAAGCTCCCGCCTCCGCTCGGGGCCAGTTCCGACCTGCAGCGGTGCCGGACCATTTCGACGTGGTGGCGATCGGTGCGTCGACCGGCGGCATCCACGCGCTCAGCCAGGTGCTGCGGGCGATCCCGCCGACCTTTCAGGTGCCGATCCTGGTCACCCAGCATCTTCCCGCCTCGTTCATGAGCTACTTCGCGACTCAGCTTGCCGTGCTCGCCAGCAGGCCCTGCGAAGTCGCGACCGATCCGATGCGGATCCGGCCCGGCCGGATCATCGTCGCGCCCGGCGACGCACATCTGCGCTGCGTACGCATGTCCGAAGGCGCGGCAGTGCGCCTTTCGCACGAGAAGGTCGCGAGCGGGTGCATGCCCTCCGTCGATCCGATGTTCGATTCGCTGGCGGAAACCTTCGGCGACCGTGCGCTCGGCATCGTCCTGTCGGGTATGGGCCGCGACGGCAGCGAAGGCGCGCGCCGCCTCGCGGCGGCGGGCGGCAGCGTGGTGGTGCAGGATCGGGAGAGCTCGACGGTCTGGGGAATGCCCGGCAGCGTCGCCAATGCAGGCTGCGCCAGTGCGATTCTCCCGCCGGACGAGATCGGCCGTCTGATTGCAAGCCGTCGGCGGCCGGCATGACGGGACCGATGCCCAGCGGCACGATCTCGGCCGGCGCGATGAATCTGATCGCGAGCCTGCTCGAACAGCGCACCGG
Organism: Sphingosinithalassobacter sp. LHW66-3; assembly: GCF_050703275.1. Lineage (GTDB taxonomy): Bacteria > Pseudomonadota > Alphaproteobacteria > Sphingomonadales > Sphingomonadaceae > Sphingomonas. The sequence continues at coordinate 1,036,687 of NZ_CP193482.1, read as the reverse complement.
TCAACAGATCACGGCGAACCGCGTCTGGCGAATTGAGACCGCGCTCAAGACCATGCTGCGCGCCGAGGGACTGGAGTCGGCCGACGCGCTCGTGGCGAAGCTTCTCACTCGAGCGGAGCCGAAGCTGGCGGAGCGAGTCGTCGATGCGCTGCTCAATCAGGAGACCTCCTTCTTTCGCGATGCCGCCGTGCTCGAGACGGCCGCCGATGCATTGAAGTCGCTGCAAGCGGAGGTGCCGCATCGCCGACTGCGCATCTGGTCCGCCGCATGCGCGACCGGCCAGGAGCCGCTGTCGCTGGCAATGCTGCTCGCCGAACGCGGAATGGCGGAGGGGGCGCTCGCGCCGGAGATCCTCGCCAGCGATGTCTCGCCCAGCGCGCTCGCCCGCGCCCGGGCCGGTCGCTATTCGCAGTTCGAGATCCAGCGGGGACTGCCCGTGCGGCGCATGATCGAATGGTTCGAAGGCGGCGAGGGCGAAGGCGAATGGGTCGCGAAGGCCGAACTGGTCCGCCGCATTCGATTCCGTCGCCACAATCTTGCGGCCGATCCGCCACCGCCGGGCAAGTTCGACTTGGTGCTGTGTCGCAACGTTCTCCTCTATTTCTCGCCGTCGCTGCGCACGCGCGTGTTCGACACGCTCGCCGGGGCCGTCCGCCCCGGCGGGCTGCTCGTGCTGGGAGCGGGCGAGACGGTGATCGGCCAGACCGGCCAATTCCGCCCGAGCGAGCAGTTCCGCGGCTTTTACCGGCTCGCCGATCCGGCGGCCTGCGCCGCCACCGGCTGACCTGACCGAGCGATTGCCGCGGCGTCGATTTCGCGGCACAGCGGCGCCATGCAGGACCTGCCTGACATCATCGAAGCGCCGTCGCCCAATTTCGACGAGCGGCAACTGCCGGTCAGCATCATCGTGCTGCACTACACCGGCATGCAGGACGCAGAATCGGCGATCGCCCGGCTGCGCGACCCCGAAGCCAAGGTGTCGTCGCACTATGTGGTCGCGGAGGACGGCACGATCCTGCGCCTGGTCGACGAGGAGAAGCGCGCGTGGCACGCCGGCCGCTCCTACTGGCGCGGCACGACCGACATCAACAGCGCGTCGGTGGGGATCGAGATTGTCAATCCCGGGCACGAATTCGGTTACTCCCCGTTCCCCGACGAGCAGATCGCCTCGGTGATCCAGCTGGTCCACGCGATCAAGCAACGCCACGCGGTGACGCGCGGCAACATCGTCGGCCATTCGGACATCGCGCCCGCGCGCAAGCAGGATCCGGGCGAGCTGTTTCCCTGGGGTAAGCTCGCGCGGCTCCGGCTGGCGCTCCCGCGGCCCACGCGCGGACTGATCGATCCGGGCTGGACCGATGGCGGCTTCCTGATGGCGCTCAACCGGTTCGGCTATGACGTCGACGATCAACAGGCGGCGGTGGTCGCATTCCAGCGCCGGTTCCGCCCCGAGCTGGTCGACGGGATGATCGACGCCGAGTGCAGGATGATTCTACTCGCCCTGCTTCTGCCGCGACCACAGGGAGACGTATAGATGGTTGGCGCGTCGTAAGCCTGGTTTCGTAATCGTCCCGCAACGCCTTTCGCGCGATCCTGGCGAGCGGAGGACTGGCTATGGAAATCGACTTGCGACTCTATGGCGATGCCGTCGTGATGAATCCCGTACGGGTGCGACTGGCGGGGATCGAGCGACGCGACGCGAAAGGCAACGCGGTCGCATCGGTCACGCTGCCAACCGAGCAGGAGGCGACCGCCGCGTTGCAGCGCGCGGCGCGCGTTCAGGGTGCGGACGAGGTGCTGCGCGTGGCCAGCGACTATCGCCGGCTGGCACTTGCGGCCGGCCCCGGCGGCAATTCGGCTGCTGTCGAAGTGAACGCCTGGGGCACCGCAGTGCGGCGGAAGGGCTGAACCGCAGGAAGGCGCTTGCGGCATGCTGCGAAGGCGCTACATCGGCGCTAGGCCAGAGGGTCGGGCGGCCGCGTGTGCCTTAGGGCACCCGAGGAAAGTCCGGGCTCCACGGAACGACGGTGGCGGGTAACGCCCGCCGGGGGCGACCCCAGGGAAAGTGCCACAGAGAGCAGACGGCGCGGGCTTCGGCCTCGCCATGGTGAAAGGGTGCGGTAAGAGCGCACCGCGCGACCGGTAACGGAAGCGGCACGGCAAACCCCACCGGGAGCAAGACCGAATAGGGGCCGCGCATGAGGTGTTCCGCCTCGCGGCCCGGGTTGGTTGCTGGACTCCGCAGGCGACTGCGGGGCTAGAGGAATGGTCGCACATCGCCTTCGGGCGAGGACAGAACCCGGCTTACAGACCCTCTGGCCTTTCTTTCTTTTCCTCTCTTCGGGAAGGGAAAGAGAGCTCTTGCCGGCAAAACCGCGACGCATGCTCTTGCTGCGCTGGCGTATGTCACACACCGTGCTTATCTGCGCACGAATGGCACGTTCTTCCCGATCCTATGACTGGGGTTTTCCCCGCTGGCGCAGCTATGGCGGCAGTCGCGAGGCGCAGCAGGTCAAGCTGTGCGACCGCGAAGGCTGCGACGAACCCGGCGATCGCCCCGCGCCCAAGGCGCCGAACAGCCGCGAACGCTGGTATTTCTGCGAGCGCCACGCCGCTGAATACAACCGCAACTGGGACTATTTTCAGGGGCTTTCCGCGGAGGAGGCTGCGCAGCGCGAAGCCGACGAGAAGCGGACCAACAAGGGCTATGCCGAGGCGAATCACTATGGCTGGGCGGGGCCAGGCGACGGCAGCCGCTCGGGCGACGAGATGCGCGCGCTCGAAGTGCTCGAGCTCGAAGCCGACGCCGATTTCGAGGCTGTCCGTGCCGCGTGGCGCCGTATGGCCAAGGCCAACCACCCCGATGTGAAGCCGAACGATCCGGAGGCCGCCAAGCGCTTTCAGGCGGTGCAGACTGCCTATGACGTGCTGAAGGCGGCCGAGGAACGGCGGCAGTGGCGCCCGGATTGAAGACGCAGGTCCGTTCGAACTGGTCGGGTGCCGTACTCGTCTGCGCCAAATGCTCGAAGAAGCTGGGCGGCGGCTTCGGGCCCAAGGGCAAGACTCCGCTCACCAAGGCGCTTCGCAAGCATCTGGGGCTCAAAAAGGGCCGAAAGAGCGCTGCCGGGATACTCGATGTGAAGTGCCTCGGCGTCTGTCCGAAGAACGCCGTAACCGTGGTGAATGGCGCTACGGCGAGCGTATGGAACCTCGTCCCCGCCGGCGCCGATCTCGACGAAGTGGCCCAAGCGCTGGGGCTGACCGGCGAGAGGCAGGAAATCCGAGGGGCGAGCGGCCGGGCGTTGGATCAGTCGCCGGAATAACGCTCGGCAGTGCTGCGGATCAGCGCGATCATGTTGGGGATGCCCTGGGTCCGGTTCGAGCTGAGCTGATTGCGAAGGTCGAACGGCTCCAGTTCGCGCTCGATGTCGGTGGCGTTGATTTCCGCCGCCGTCCGGTCCTGCACGGTCAGCAGCACCAGAGCGATGATCCCCTTGGTGATCGCCGCGTTCGAATCGGCGAGGAAATGGAGCCTGCCGTCGTCGTGGACCGTCGGATAGACCCAAACCGCCGCGGAGCAGCCGCGAACCAGTGTCGCATCGGTCTTGAGCGCTTCGGGCATCGGTTCGAGATCGCGTCCAAGGTCGATCAACAGCCGGTAGCGGTCGTCGGCTTCGAGGAAGCTATATTCGTCGCGGATGTCGGCTAGACTGGCCATCGGGGCGCTATAGCGCCGGCGCGCGCGATGTGAACCGTCCAAGCCGCCCGGCAGCCCTCCCCGTGAAGGGGAGGGCACGTGTTTCAGAGATCGACTCCGGCGGCGATCGCCTCGAGTTTGCGGATACGCTCCTTCAGGTCGGCGATTTCGATCCGCGATGCGGCGGACGGGGCCGGTGCGGGGCTGTCGTCGCGATCCCCGCCGAAGCGCGCGCCGAGTTCCTGCCGCTTCAGCGCCAGCCAGCCGCGCCAGCCGGCCAGTCCCGCGGCCGTGACCATCGCGACGGCAACCAGGCCGGCCAGCGACAGGGTGATGTAGAGATTGGGATCCTGAGTCACGTCGTCTCCTCCCGTCAGACGCGGTTGTTGTCGCGCAGCCGCTCGATTTCGCGATCGAGTTCGATGCTGCGATTATTGTCGGTGATGACGCGTTCCAGAACGGCGATCCGCTCCTTCAGCGTCCGGATCTCGTCGCGCATGCGCAGCGCGTCGATGCTCTCCGTCGGATCTTCCGAGCGCCGCTCCGAGGCCTGAAAGCGGGCCTGGAGCACCTTGCCGATCGTCACGACGATGATGATCGCGACCACCATTTCGAACGGGTCCATTGGTCGTCTCCCGGTGTTGAGTTCAGGCGGCTTCGGTTTCGCGCTTCGCCTGTGCGGCGAGGCGTTCGGCGCGGCGGATCGGGCGGTCCACCCGCTCGGTGAAGTAGCATGCCACCGCGGTGATGAGCGCGAGGATGGCGACGAAGATGATCAGTGCGGACATTGCGATTCTTCCCTTTGATCTGCGGTCGCGCTCAGTTGAGCGGCTGATCGCGCAGGCGTTCGATTTCGGCGGCGACATCGGCGCCGCGGTCGGTGGCGATGCGCTCGAGCACGCGGACCCGCTGCTCCAGCCGCTCGACGTGGGCGGCATATTGCGCGGCTTTCTCGGCGGTCTCGGCGGCGAGCCGCTCGCCCATCTTTTCCTTGTGGTCGAGCCACTTCTCGAAGGTCGCGTAGCCGATCCCGAAGATCACGGGGATGCCGACGACGATCATGAAGAAGCCAAGCGTGTACAGGCCGTCCATTGAAGCTCTCCCGTCAGTCGTTGGTGTCGCGCAGCCGTTCGATCTCGCGAGCGGTGCGTTCTGCCGGATCGGTGGCGATCCGCTCAAGCACGGCGATCCGTTCCTCCAGCCGGCTCACCTGGCCGGTGAGGCGCTCGTTCTCCTGGGCGAGCAGCGCCACCTTGCGTTCGGCTTCCGGATCGGTGCGATGGCTGCTGCCGCCCCACTCGTTTTCCACCGGATAGCCGTGGCGGGCGCGGATCCAGCTCGTCGCGACCCAGCCGATGGTCGAAACCAGGACCAGTGCGAGGATGAAGGCGGGGCCACCCCAGCTCATGTTTCTTCTCCCTTTGGCTTCGTCCGCCGATCAGCGCAGGCTGTCGATCTCGTCCGAAAGGCGCGTGTTGCGGCTCGTGTAATACATCTCGATGTCGGCGAGCCGGCGGTCGATGTCCCGGAACTTGGAGCGGACCTCGTGGGTCGATCGGCGCGGATTGCTCCGCACGCCCTGCCAGAATTTCGCGTCCTCCGGATTCTCGTAGAGGCCTTTTGGCCGCGCCGGAGCGAACCATGCGATCAGCAGATAGGCGATCAGCCCGACCGGGAAGGTCATGAAGGTGAAGAGCGCGAAGCCCACCCGCAGCCAGACCGGATCGATGCCGGTATAGTCCGCGAGGCCCGAACAGACGCCCAGCCATTTGGCATTCTGCTTGTCGAGATAGAAGCGGGTACGGCTGACGGACATCTCAGTTCCTCCTGGTGTAGTCATAGGGCCCCGGTTCGGACGGGCCCGCGGCGGGCGGCGCCGGGCGGAAGTCGGGGTTGTCGGCGGCGACGATGCGTTCGATCGTCTGGAGCCGGTCCTCAAGGCGCCGGGCGGTGTAGTGGAGATCGTCGAGCAGCTTCTCGTCTTCGCCGGTGATGCTCGCCGACTGCTTCCACTTGGTGACATAGTGCATGATTACCCAGGGCAGCCCGATGAAGAGCATGCCCACGACCATGAGTGGGACGATAACTTCATCCATCGGATCAGCTTCCCTTGTTCATCCGCGCCTTGAGCGCTTCCAGCTCCGCATCGACCTTCTCGGAAGAGCGCAGCTCGGCGATCTCTTCCTCCAGGCTCTTGGGCTCGCCACCCATGCCCGCCGCATCGGCGCGGCCTTCGGCAAGGTCGACCCGACGCTCGAGCATGTCGAACCGCGAGAAGGCGTCGTGCACTTTGGCGCCATTGGTCATCTCGCGCAGGCGATAGCGATTGTTGGCGCTCTCCAGCCGCGTCATGATCGTGTTCTGGCGGGCACGCGCCTCGCGCAGCTTGTTCTGCAGCTTCTGGATGTCCGCCTCGGACGCCTTGAGCGATTCGTCGAGAACGGCGATTTCGCCGGTCAGCTGATCGCACATGTCGGCAGCCTTCTGCTTCTCGACCAGCGCCGCCTTGGCGAGGTCCTCGCGACCCTTGCTCAGTGCCAGCTCGGCCTTCTCGGTCCAGCTCTCCTGGAGCTTGTCGAGCTTCGCGATGTGGCGCCGCATTTCCTTCTGATCGGCGATGGTGCGCGCGGCGGAGGCGCGGACCTCGACCAGCGTCTCTTCCATCTCGAGGATGATCATGCGGATCATCTTCGCCGGGTCTTCGGCCTTGTCGAGAAGGTCGGTGACGTTGGCGGCGATGATATCGCGGGTTCGCGAAAAAATGCCCATTGAGTTGAACTCCTTCGAATTGTGAGACCGCCGGGACGGGCTAGGGGGCCCCGTCCCGGCGGAACCGCTCACCGGGGCAAGTGAGCGGGAATGCGTTCCGCTTCCCGTCAGGCGATCGCCGGACCGACCGAACCCAGCATGAAGATCGCGCTGAGTGCGATGGTGCAGAAGACCGCTGCGGCGGTGGTGCGGATGTCGGTGCCCTGGTAGGTCATGTCTCGTTCCCTGAAGCTTGGTTTGTCTCGTTGCGCCCGTTTCTCCGGGCTTGCCTCATGCTTCGCAGGAAGCGTGCCAATTTTTAAAATGGCGGATTTTCAAGCTTTCAGCCCGATGAATGAACCGAGCGACAAATTTTGTGTTGCCAACTTTTAGCGAAATGCGCCAACAGATGGGCATGGAACGCGCCGCACAGGTCATCGGCCAGTCATCGGCTTTTCTCGACGCGCTCGAACGCGCCAGCCGCGCGGCCGCGCTCGACCGGCCGGTGCTCGTGATCGGCGAACGCGGCACCGGCAAGGAACTGGTTGCCGAGCGACTCCACCGCCTCAGCCCCCGCTGGGATCAGCCGCTGGTGGTGATGAACTGCGCCGCGCTTCCCGAAACGCTGATCGAGGCCGAGCTGTTCGGCCATGAAGCGGGCGCGTTCACTGGCGCCACCAAGGCCCGCGCTGGCCGGTTCGAGGAAGCCGACGGCGGCACGCTGTTCCTCGACGAGCTCGGGACACTGTCGATGGCGGCGCAGGATCGGCTGCTGCGCGCGGTCGAATATGGCGAGATCACCCGGATCGGTTCGTCGCGCCCGCTGCGTGTCGATGTCCGCATCGTGGCGGCGACGAACGAGCATCTGCCCGATCGAGTCCAGCAGGGCACCTTCCGCGCCGATCTGCTCGACCGGCTTTCCTTCGAAGTCGTCACGCTCCCGCCGCTGCGCGCGCGCGCCGGCGACATCGTAGTGCTCGCGGATTTCTTCGGGCGCCGGATGGCCGCGGAGATCGGATGGGAGGATTGGCCCGGGTTCGGGCCGCATGCGCTCGACGCGCTCGCCAGCCACTCCTGGCCCGGAAACGTGCGCGAGCTGCGCAACGCAGTCGAGCGCGCGGTCTATCGCTGGGAGCGCGAGGGCCCGGTCGATGCGATCGAGATCGATCCTTTCGCCTCTCCCTATCGGCCGCGCACCGTGGCTCGGGCAGATCCCGAGGCATCCCCGAAGGAAGCGCCCGAGGCTGCACCGGCCGGATCGGCGCCCGATCCCGCCGAGCCGCTGGATTTCAAGGAGCGCGTCGCCCGGTTCGAGCGCGAACTGCTCGCGCGCGCGCTGGTCGAGCATCGGCACAACCAGCGAGCGACCGCCGATGCGCTGGGTCTTACCTATGATCAGCTGCGCCACGCACTGCGTCGCCACGATCTGTTGAAGACCGGCGGCTAATACGCTGGCGAAACGAGTTTTACGGACCCATATGCCGCCCACTGCGTTCGCGCGGTGAACCCGAGAAAAGGAGATCCCCCATGGCTTTCGAACTGCCGCCGCTTCCCTATGGCTATGACGCGCTGGAGCCGACGATCGACAAGGAGACGATGACGCTCCACCACGACAAGCATCACGCGGCCTACACCGCCAAGCTGAACGAAGCGGTGCAGGAGGATTCGTCGCTGCAGGGCAAGTCGATCGAGGACATCCTGGCGAGCATGTCGGGCAAGCCGTCCAAGCTGCGCAACAATGGCGGCGGCTATTGGAACCACGACTTCTTCTGGAAGACGATGGGCCCGAACGGCGGCGGTGCGCCCAGCGGCGAGCTGGCGCAGGCGATCGACGCCAAGTTCGGTTCGTTCGACAAGATGAAGGAGGAATTCAACACCGCTGGCGCGGGTCAGTTCGGTTCGGGCTGGGCATGGCTGATCGTGAACCAGCAGGGCGAGCTGCAGATCTGCTCGACGCCGAACCAGGACAATCCGCTGATGGACGTTGCCGAGGTGAAGGGCACGCCGATCCTGGGCAACGACGTGTGGGAGCACGCCTATTACATCACCTATCGCAATGATCGCGGCGCCTATCTGAAGGCGTGGTGGGACGTGGTGAATTGGGACGTGGTGGCGAAGCGCTACGCCGACGCGAAGAAGTAAGCGGGCGCACCCGACGCGAAGAGGGCGCCGGACCATGGGTTCGGCGCCCTTTTTCGTGCACGCGGTGCGGCGGCGCGCGGTTTAGAGCGCGCCGGCGGTGGCGATTACCGTGGTGGCCGCCAGGCTGCCCCAGAAGCCGCGCGCCAGGTCGCGGCCGGCCGTGCTCCAGCGGGCGCCGAAGACGATGCCCGCGAACACCAGCGCGACCGACAGGCCCCAGAAGATCGCGGCCATCGGCGCGGCGTTGCCGATCAGCAGCCGCGCGAGCAGTGCGAGCGTCAACGCCAGCGGCACGCCCCAGACGACTGCATCCCACGCCGCACGCAGGCGCGGCTCGCGATGCCCGCGCCGCGCGCGCTTGCCCAGCCAGATCGACACGCCGGTCGCGCAGACGACGCACAGCGCGATGCCGAAGACCGCATAGGCGATCTTCACCGGCAGCCCGCCGAAATTGCCGAAATGCAGCCGATAATTGGACGCGGCGATCTGCTGCCCCACGGTGCCGTCGGCGAGGCCGGCTGTCCCGTGCAGCCGGCCCGCGGCGTCGAACGTGAAATACTCGCCGAAGATCAGCCGCTTCGGGTACTCGGCGATGATCTGGACTGCTTGGCCGGCGGTGCCGGGATCGTGGAGCACGACGTAATAGGGATGCGCCTCGGGATGGTCGGTGGCCATGGCGCGCAGCGCCGCGGCGGCATCGGGCAAGGCGGCAGGGGTGGCATCCGCGGGATGCTCCTCGCCGAACACCGGGCCATAGACCTTCTCGATGTCGCCGCCGTAGAAGGCGCTCGCCAGGCCATAGCCCGACACGACCGAAAGGCCGAGGACCGCGCCGGTCAGCGCGATGGCGACAGCGAAGGGCAACGTCCACACGCCGAGCCGATTGTGCCAGTCCGAAAGGCCCACGCCGGTCCGATTGCGCGCGCGCAGATGAAACGCGTCGCGGAAGATCCGCGGATGCGCCGCGACACCCGAGAAGATCAGCGCCAGCATCATCGTGCCAAATGCGCCGACCACGGCATAGCCGGTCAGCCCCGGCATGGTGAGCCGATAGTGGATGTCCTCGAGGAAAGTCGCCCAGCCGTTCTCCTCCGGCCCGACGATGCTGCCGTCGGCCGCCAGATGAACCGCCTGAGTGTCGGTCGTCACGGTCGTGCGGGGGAGCGCAGGCACCGGAAGGTGGACGTAGAGATGGGTGGTCGTCGGCTTGCCGGCCTCGGTCGCCAGTACGTTGCGGATGCCGGTCTGCATGGCTTCGGGGGAGATCGACGCCATTTCAGGCGCGCCGGGCTGCTCGACTCGCTGCCACTCCTCCTTGAAGACGATCACCGTGCCGGTGACGCAGAGGAGATACAGGAGCGCGCTGACGATCAGTCCGATCGTCGCATGCGCGGAAAGCGCGCGCTGCGCGACGCCGGTGTCGGCCTTTACGGCGGTCGGTGCGTTCACATGCCTGCTCCCGTCCAGAGTAACAGCCCGCCGGCCAGTCCCGATACTGCCAGCATCGCGGTGCGCCGCCCCTGGTGGGTTTCCATCAGCATCAGCCAGGCCAGCAAGGCCCAGTAGAGCGGAAACACCAGCAGCGACAGTACGATGCCGTCCGCCTCCCGCCAGCCGGCCCAGTGCGCCAGCACTCGCGAGGCGAGCGCAAGCACCAGCGACACCGCGAACGCCAATGGCCCGACGAGCAGGAAGACGATCAGCCGCCGTCCGATCCGCGCCGGCGCACCGGCCGGCGGCAGGATATTCGCGCGCCGGTCGGGCGGGGGGGCCTTGCCCGCCGGAGCGGTGAGCGCCGCATGCGCCAGCAGCGCCGCAGCCCCCGCCATCGCCGCCAGCGCGACCAGGCACAGCCCCCATTCGCCGTCGGCGACGGTCCCGAGTACGCAGCTCGCCAGCAGCAGCAGCCATCCGGCGATCGATATCGGGCGGCCGCGGCTGCGGCGCTGCCACGCCAGCCGCAGCAGGGCGACCGCGGCCAGCGCCGCCGCCATCGCCAGCCAGGTGAGGGCCATGGGCGGCGCCATCAGAAGCGGTAGCCCAGCGTGGCGAACACGTTGCGCTCGGCGCCGATGAAGCAGTCGCCGCGCGCGAGGCACGAGGCGTAGAATTGCTCGTCAAACAGGTTTGTCGCGTTAACCGAGAGGTGCCAGTTGCGCCAGTCGATCTCGGCCAGCGCGTCGACCAGCGTGTAGGACGGCGTCACCAGCCCGTCGGGAAAGGCGGGTCCGTAGGAGCGGTGCTCGCCGACGTGGCGTACGCCCGCGCCCAGCCGCAGCGACGCTTCGCTGCCCAGCGGAAGCGTCTTGGTGCCCCACAGCGAGGCGATCTGCTCGGGAACGTCGTTCAGCTGCTGGCCCGTGCCTTCGATCTCCGCCTCGTTGTAGCTGTAGGCGGCGATGAGCGTGTAATTGCCGGGCAGCGTGCGGCTCGCCTCGATCTCGAACCCGCGCGAAAAGGCCTCGCCCGCCTGGATCTGGTCGCGCGGATCGGGCGTGCTGTCATCGCTGACCGGGCGATTGCTCTCGAGGATGTCGAACGCCGTCACGGTGACGAGCGTCGCGGCATCGGGGTGGAACTTCACGCCCAGCTCGTACTGGCGCCCGCGCTTGGGAACGAAGGGGCTGCCGTCGCTGGTGGTGCCCGAAACCGGCTCGAAGCTCTCGGTATAGCTGAAGAAGGGCGAGACGCCGCGCACCAGCTCGCCGATGATGCCGGCGCGGAACGACCAGGCATCGTCGCTTTCGGTCGCGCCGCCCACCGCGCGGGTGCGCACATCGTCATGGCGCGCGCCGAGCACGACCGAGACGCGATCCCACAGCCGCACCTGATCCTGCAGATAGAAGCCGAGCTGTTCGCCGCGTGTGTCCGTGGTCGAGGCGAAGGCCGCATTGGGAAGGCCGCCGTCCCAGTCGGACAGAAGATCGTAGTTCGGATCATAGATGTCGATCGCCTCGACCGCGAAGCCGCTGGTCTTGCGCACGCGGTTCCAGCTGTAGTCGACACCCGCCAGCAGCGTGTGCGCGACCGCCGATCCGGTAGTGAAGTCGAACTGGACGTTGTTGTCGGTCGAGAACACATCCATCGTGGCATAGCTGCCGTCGGCATAGAGGCCGATCGTGCGCTGCTCGGGGTCCGGCAGCGGCTGTCCGGTAACCGGATCGAGGACCGGAGCACCGGTCGCGTCGAGCTGGATATAGGGATTGCGCGGGTTCGAATAGCTGTTCGGATAGTGGGTGAAATAGGTGACGTCGCTGTCGATGATGCGGGCCTTCAGATTCAGCCGCGCCGCTTCGCTGAAGCGGTGGTCGAGGATTGCGGTCCCTTCGAGCAGCCGTCCGTCATAGCGGTCCCAGCCGGGCTTGCCGATGAAACGGTCGTTGGGCAGCTGGCCGTTCGGATTGGGCAGGATCGTGCCCACGGCGGGCAGGAACTGCGACGTCGAACCCGAATCGTCCTCCTGATAGAGGCCCAGCACCGTCAGCTCGGTGGCAGGACCGAACTCCATCCGCAGCGACGGGGCGAGCATCACCCGGTCGTCCTCGACATAATCGACCTGGGTGCCCGCATCGCGCACGCGCGCCACCATCCGCGCCGACAGTCCGGGCGCCAACGCGCCGGTGACGTCGCCCAGCACCTCGAACCGGTCGAAGCTGCCATAGCGCACCGCGACTTCGCCGGCAGGAGTCTCCTGCGGCGCCTTGGAAACCAGATTGACCAGTCCGCCGATCGATCCGGCGCCGAACAGCACCGAGGCCGGACCGCGAACCACTTCGACGCGCGAGAAGTTGTACGGATCCGAGCGGATGCTGGCGTAATAGCTGTACAGGTCGCGCATCCCGTCGCGGAACTGCAGCGGGGCGATGCCGCGGATGAAGCCGCCGTCGACGCGGCTGTCGGGGCCATAGGGGCTCGCCGTAACGCCTGCGACATAGTTGAGCGTGTCGGAAACCGACAGCGCGCCCTGCGCCAGATACACCTCGTCGGGAACGATGCTGATCGGCTGCGGCGTTTCGACGAGGGGTGTGTCGGTCTTCGTCCCCGCGCTCGCCTCGGCGGCGCCGATCACGACGATCTCGCTCCGCGTGCCCGGGCTGCTCTCGCGCGCTTCCTGCGCCGCGGCGGGCACCGTGGTCAGCGCGGTGCAGGCGAGTGCGGCAAAGACGATGCGATTCATGTGGTGATGACCCTTTTCCCGTCGATTTCTTGATTGCGGCGCCAGTAATGAGATTTAGTCGCATTAGCAAGGTTCGTTCGGCATCGCCGAGCGGGCGGTCGTTTCGATTCTATGTGCTCAGCGCTGGCTAGAGGCGGGTAGTTGCGAAGCCACAATGAACGTACCAGAGTACGGCATCTTTAAATAACGGCCATGAAATCAAGAACCTGAAAGAGAAAAATGGAACATATGATCTCGCCGGCGAGTTGGATTTTCAGCAACCGACAACGGAGACCAATATGAAACGCCTTGCTCTTCTGGCCGCGGCGGCGGCGATGCCGCTTGCTGCATGTACTTCGAACGGCATGATGGGTATGAATGACGGGCAGATGCCCGCCGGCACTCCCATGTCCGATATGACGCCCACCGAGGCGATGCCCTATGTCACGATGGCGGGCGCGAGTGATCTCTATGAGATCGAATCGTCGCGCCTCGCGCTGCAGAAGTCGCAGAATCCGCAGATCCGCGAGTTCGCGCAGATGATGATCGACCATCACACGCTGACGACGAATACGGTGATGGCCGCGGCGCGGCAGGCCGGCATGAACCCGCCCGCTCCCTCGCTGATGCCGATGCAGCGGCAGATGCTGGACGAGCTGCGCGGCATGACCGGTGCCGCGTTCGAGCGCACCTATCTGATGCAGCAGCGGCGGGCGCACGACATGGCGCTGACGCTCCACCGCACCTATTCGGAACGCGGCGATTCGATGGAGCTGCGCCAGGCGGCGAACAGCGCCGTTCCGCTGATCGAGCGGCACATCGCGGCGCTGCGCACCATGAACATGTAAGGCGCGCTGCGGGCGCCGGTCCGCAGCCCCTCCGGGGTTCCGCTGTCGCTCACCCCTCCGGCGGCAGCGGGGCTTCCTCCGGCCTTGCCTGCAGCCCGTGCTTCATCAGCATCGGCACGTTTGCGATGGCGAAGATCAGCGTCATCGGCACCACTCCCCACAGCTTGAAACCCGCCCAAAAGGTGAAGTCGTCAGTAGGATCTGGCGCTGTAGTTCTCCAAACAACCTCGTTGAGTACGGCCATTAAGATAAAGAAAATGGTCCAATTTACTGTTAGAAGCTTCCACCCGCGCTCAGAAAGTCCCGGGTATGCTGTTTCGAGCATCAGCTGAAGCATTGGTTTGCGTGCAATCAGGCCGTACCCTAGAACGATAGCAAACATCGAATAAACGATCGTTGGCTTTATCTTTATAAATGTGCCGTCATGAAAGTATAACGTGAGGCTTCCAAATACAAGCACGAGCCCACCGGATATCCATAGCATCGGCGAGATCTGACCGCTCTTCCAGTGCGAGAGCGCCATAGAGGCAGCAATAGTAATCATGAATGCCGCTGTGGCCGCGAACATCTTACTGAGCTGCGATTCGCTCGGATAGAAGCTGCTGACGAGGAAAAAGACCGCGAGCGGACCGAAATCGATCAGCATGCGCAGGCCGGGTGAAGCGGGGTTCTTGGTGGAGGTTGTCATGTTTCTCAACGATCCGTTGGGGCGGCGCCTGTCGAAAGCTCACCCTGTCGAGCTGATGCCTGGCTCCGGCGCCTGAGCGACGGCAGGGGAGCGGGGGCTATCCCTTCACCGCTTGTTCCACGCCGGCGATGATCCGCGCAACCTCTTCCGGATCGAACGGGCGCAGATCGTCGACCGTCTCGCCGACGCCGATCGCATGGATCGGCAGCCCGTATTTCTCCGCCGCGGCGACCAGCACGCCGCCGCGCGCCGTGCCGTCGAGCTTGGTCATCACGAGGCCGGTGACGCCCGCCACTTCCTTGAACACTTCGATCTGCGACAGCGCATTCTGGCCGGTCGTGGCGTCGAGCACGAGCACCACGTCGTGCGGCGCCTCGGGGTTCAGTCGGCCGAGCACGCGGCGGATCTTGGCGAGCTCGTCCATCAGCTCGCGCTTGTTCTGAAGCCGCCCGGCGGTGTCGACGATCAGCACGTCGGTGCCGATCTGCGTCGCCTGCTTCACTGCCTCATAGACGATTCCTGCCGCGTCGCCGCCCTCCGCGCCGGAGACGATCGGCACGCCGATCCGCTCGGCCCAGGTGCGCAGCTGGCCGATCGCTGCGGCGCGAAACGTGTCGCCCGCGGCCAGCATCACGCGGTAATCCTGCTCGAGGAACAGGTTGGCGAGCTTGGCGATCGTGGTCGTCTTGCCCGATCCGTTGACGCCGATCACCAGGATCACCTGCGGCCGCGGAAAGGCTTCGATCTCGAGCCGCTTGGCGACCGGCGCCAGCGCGCTGGCGATTTCCTCGGCCACGATCAGCCGGATGCCGAGCTCTTCCAGCCCGCGCTCGAACTGGCCCTCGGCGAGCCGCTGGCGCACACGGGCTGCCGTCGCCGGGCCGAGGTCGGAAGCGATCAGCGCTTCCTCGATCTCGTCGAGCGTCTCCTCGTCGAGCCGCGCGGCGGTCAGCCCGGCCAGGTTGCCGAGCAGCCGGTCGGATGTCTTGCGAAAGCCGCCGAGCAGCTTGGTGTGCCAGGAAGGTCGAGTGCTCATCATCAAATCTCTTCGTCGGGAGTCGCGGTCACTATTCCATCGGCAACGCCGGTGACGCGCGCGGATACGATCGTTCCGACCGGCTGCGGCGCCGCGAGCCGTATCTCGGCGAAATTGCCTGCGTGGCCGCGGTCGCCGGGCCGTTCCACCAGCAGCTGCTGACGCGTGCCGATCAGCGTTTCGAGCCATCTGGTCCGCCGATGCGTCGCCTTTTCGCGGAGCGCCGCCGCGCGGGCCTTCACGCGGTCGCGCGGCACCTGCGGCATCCGCGCGGCGGGGGTTCCCGCGCGCGGGCTGTAGGGAAAGATGTGCGCGTGCACGATGTCGCATGCGTCGATCAGCGCGGCGGTGTTCGCCGCCATCGCATCGGTTTCGGTGGGAAAGCCGGCGATCAGGTCCGCGCCGATCGCAATCTCCGGCCGCGCTGCCTTCATCCGCTCGACCAGCCGGATCGCATCGGCCCGGCCGTGGCGCCGCTTCATCCGCTTGAGGATCATGTCGTCGCCCGCCTGCAGCGAAAGATGGACGTGCGGCATCACGCGCGGCTCCTGCGTCAGCAGCGCGAACAGCCGGTCGTCGATCTCGATCGAATCGAGCGAGGAAAGCCGCAGTCGTGCGACTCGGGTATGCGTCAGAATCCGCTCGACGAGCTGCCCCAGGCTCGGCGCGCCGGGCAGGTCGGGGCCATAGCTGGTGAGATCGACTCCGGTCAGCACGATCTCGTGATGGCCCGCTTCGATCAGCGCGGCGATCCGCGCCACCACTGCGCCCGCCGGCACCGAGCGGCTGTTTCCGCGGCCATAGGGGATGGTGCAGAAGGTGCAGCGGTGATCGCATCCGTTCTGGACTTCGACGAAGGCGCGGGCGTGCTCGGAAAAGCTGGCGGCGAGGTGGGGCGCGGTCTCGGTCAGCGCCATCACGTCGCGTGCCACCACCGGTTCGGGCGATCCCCAGGCGGCGGGAGAGAGCTTGTCGGCATTGCCGATCACGCGGTCGACCTCTGCCATCGCGGCGAAACCGTGCGGATCGATCTGTGCCGCGCAGCCCGTCACCACCAGCTCGGCGTCCGGCCGTTCGCGCCGCGCCCGGCGGATCGCCTGGCGCGTGCGGCGCACCGCTTCGCCGGTCACCGCGCAGCTGTTCACGACCACTGCGTTCCGGTCCGCGAGCAGCGCACGGATCGTTTCGCTTTCGGCAAGGTTGAGTCTGCAGCCCAGCGTTATGACGTGCGGTACGCTCACGACAGGAAAGGCTCGGATACAGGCATGAGCGGTGATCTAGAGACGGTGGAGCGCAGTGTCCACGCGAAGGCGCGCGACGTGCTCGCCTTCTGGTTCGACCTGCTGATGCCCGAACAGCATTTCGCGAAATCCGATTCGGTCGATGCGGCGATCCGCGAGCGTTTCGCCGATCTGCGCGAAGAGCTGCTGGAAACCGGCGCGCGCGGCTGGCGCGACGATCCCGAGACGCTGCTGGCGGCGGTGATCGTGCTCGACCAGTTTTCGCGCAACCTCTTCCGTGGCGATGCCGAGGCCTATGCCGCCGATCCGCTGGCGCGGGAGCTTGCGATCGATGCGATCAACCGCGGCTGGGATCGAGGCATGCCCGATCCGCATCGCCAGTTCCTCTACATGCCCTTGATGCATGCCGAGGATATCAGGCTCCAGCAGCTGAGCGTCGCGAAGTTCGCCGAGACCGAGCTGGAGGAGGCGCTGGACTATGCCTATGACCATCGCGACGTGATCGAACGCTACGGTCGCTTCCCCAGTCGCAATGCGGCGCTCGGGCGGGAGAGCACCCCCGCCGAGCGCGAGTATCTCAGCCAGCCAGACGCTGGCTGGTAGCGTCGAGCGGCGGTTCGCCGCTGCGGGCCTGCGGCGGTTGCTGGAGCAGGCGGCGCTCGGCGAGCAGTCGGCGCGTGGCGGCTGCGGACATCGGGCGGCCATAGTGCCAGCCCTGGCCCTTCGAGCATCCGATCGCCCGCAGCCGTTCCTCGATCGCAGCATCCTCGATGCCCTCGGCGGTCACCGGCAGGTTCAGGCTCTCGCCCAGCCGCGCGATCGCATTCACGATCGCCGCCGAATCGGCGCTCTCGTTGAGCGACATGATGAAGCTCTTGTCGATCTTGATCCGGTCGAACGGCAGTGCGCGCAGATGCGCCAGCGACGAATAGCCGGTGCCGAAATCGTCGAGCGCCAGCCGCACGCCCTGGTTCTTCAGGCTGCCGACGATCGACTGGGCGAGCGCCAGATTGTCGAACAGCGAGCTTTCGGTGATCTCCACTTCCAGCCGGTTGGCGGGGAAGCCGGTTTCGGTCAGCACCTTGATGATCTTCTGCGCCAGCCATGCGTCGCGTAGCTGCCAGGGCGAGATGTTGATCGAGATGCTGAGCGCGGGATCCCAGTCGCGCGCCGCGGCGAAGGCCTGCCGCATGATCGACAGCGACAGCTCGGCGATCATGCCGGTTTCCTCGGCGATCGGAATGAACAGCTCGGGGCTGATCAGCCCGCGCTGCGGATGCTCCCAGCGCGCCAGCACTTCGAAGCCGTGGAGCCGGCCGGTGGTGAGATCGATCTGCTGCTCGAAATAGGGAACGATCTCCTGCCGCGGGATCGCCGTGCGGAGGCCTGATTCCAGTTCGTTGCGCGTCTGCAGTTCGCGCTCCATCGACTGGTCGAACCAGGCATAGCGGTTGCGGCCCGATTTCTTGGCCGCATACATGGCGATGTCGGCCGAGCGCATCAGCGCGTCGATCGAGGCGCAGTCGAAGTCGGAACGCGCGATGCCCAGCGAGCAGCTGATGTGGAGTCGCAGCCCTTCCGCCTCGAACGGCTGCGCCATGCGGCTCACCAGCCGTTCGGCGATCCGCTCCACCGTGTCGGGCTGCTCGGGGTCGAACAGGAAGCCGCAGGCGAATTCGTCGCCGCCCAGCCGCGCGGTGAGCGCGATCGGCGGCATCGCCTGCGCGATTTCGCTGGCGACCGCGCGCAGCAGCGCGTCGCCCACGGCGTGGCCGTGCATGTCGTTGACGGTCTTGAAATGGTCGAGATCGACGATGAGCAGCGCCATCGCCTTGCGCCGGCGTCCGGCGCGCACGAACATCGCGGCGCCTTCCTCCGCCATGCTGCGGCGGTTGAGGAAGCCGGTCAGCGGATCGCGGCTGGCGAGCTGCTGGGCGCGTTCCTCGGCCGCCGCGCGGATGCGCACTTCCTCGGAAAGTGCCTGATGACGGCGCCATCCGAACAGGATCAGCGCCACGTTGAGCAGCAGCGCGATCACCAGCGTGCGGTCGGCCGGCGCACCGCCCTGAAAATAATGCTGGAGCGTGGTGGAGAGAACCTGGCTGCCGGTTCCCACGAACAGCAGGATCGCGGCAACGCTGATCGCGCCCGTCAGCAGCTCGCTCTGCCGCCGTTCCTTGATGTCGAGGACGTTCTCGTCGAGATCCAGCGCCATTGCCGGGAATACCCCCTGATACTGATGGCTTACGGGTTTGGACCCGCGACCGTATAGATCGGGTTAAGCTGCTGGCGGCTTGCGCCCGGCCATCGGTGCGGCTATGGGGCTGCCGACCGTTCTTCCGGAACGTGTGCGCTGATCGGCCCTGCGGGGCGTGACGCCGGCCGACGAGGTTTCGTCCGCCGGCGCGTTTTGCGTTTCGGGGTCGGCGGATTGGAGTAGTGCATGTTCGAGTCTCTGAGCGATCGGCTGGGCGGCGTTTTCGAGCGCCTGCGGGGCCGCGGCGCGCTGACCGAAGCCGATGTGCGGACGGCGATGCGCGAAGTGCGGATCGCGCTGCTCGAGGCCGATGTCGCGCTCCCCGTCGCGCGCCAGTTCGTCGAGAAGGTGACCGAACAGGCGGTCGGCCAGAATGTCCTGCGCTCGGTCACGCCGGGGCAGCAGGTCGTCAAGATCGTCCACGACGCGCTCGTCGAGATGCTCGGCGAGGACACTGCCGAGCTCAACGTCGACGTCACGCCGCCCGCGGTGGTGATGCTCGTCGGCCTTCAGGGCTCGGGCAAGACGACGACTACCGCCAAGCTCGCCAAGCTGCTGAAGAAGCAGGGCAAGAAGGTGATGATGGCGTCGCTCGACGTCAATCGCCCGGCCGCGCAGGAGCAGCTCGCCGTCCTCGGCACGCAGACCGAAGTGAACACGCTGCCGATCGTCCAGGGGCAGCAGCCGGTCGACATCGCGCGCCGCGCACTCCAGTCGGCGAAACTCCAGGGCTATGACGTCGTCATGCTCGACACCGCCGGTCGACTCCATGTCGATCAGGCGCTGATGGACGAGATGAAGGCGGTTGCCGACATCGCGCAGCCGCAGGAAATCCTGCTCGTCGTCGATTCGCTCACCGGACAGGACGCAGTCAACGTCGCCGAGAATTTCTCGGCGCAGGTGCCGCTCACCGGCGTCATCCTCACGCGGATGGACGGCGATGCGCGGGGCGGCGCCGCGCTGTCGATGCGCGCCGTCACCGGCAAGCCGATCAAGTTCGCCGGCATGGGCGAGAAGCTCGAGGCGATCGAGCCCTTCCATCCCAAGCGAGTCGCCGGCCGTATTCTCGGCATGGGCGATGTCGTCAGCCTGGTCGAAAAGGCGGCGGCGTCGATCGAGCAGGAAGACGCCGAGCGCATGGCCGAGCGGCTGGCGAAGGGGAAGTTCGACATGAACGACCTGCGCGCCCAGCTTGCCCAGATGCGCAACATGGGCGGGATCGGCGCACTCGCGGGCATGATGCCGGGCATGAAGAAGGCGCAGGCGGCGATGGCGAGCGGCGCGGTCGACGAGCGGATCCTGCTGCGGATGGACGCGATGATCGGCTCAATGACTCCCAAGGAACGCTCCAAGCCCGAGCTGCTCAACGCCAAGCGCAAGATCCGGGTGGCCAAGGGCAGCGGCACGACCGTGCAGGACGTGAACAAGCTCCTGAAGATGCATCAGGAAATGCAGACCGCGATGAAGAAGCTCAAGAAGATGGGCGGCATCAAGGGGCTGATGGCGATGCTCGGCAAGGGTGGCATGGGCGGCGTCGGCAACGCGCTGGGCGGTGCGCAGATGGGCGAGATGATGGGCAAGATGGACGGCGGCCTGCCGGGGCTTCCCGGCGGCGGTCAGCCCGGTCTGCCGCCCGGCTTCGAGAATCTGATGAAGAAGAAATGAGTTTCGTCGCCCCTGCGGAGGCAGGGGCCCATGTCTCTCGCGACTGAGGGGCGGCGATTGTTGGAAGAGCGATAGGCTCCCGCCTCCGCGGGTGCGACGGAAGAGAGAAGAACACCATGGCAGTCAGCATGCGTTTGTCGCGGGGCGGATCGAAGAAGCGCCCCTATTACCGGATCGTGATCGCCGATGCGCGCAGCCCGCGCGACGGCAGCTTCATCGAGAAGATCGGCACCTATAACCCGCTCCTCGCCAAGGACGACGAGAAGCGCGTCGTTCTCGATGGCGATCGCGCCAAGCATTGGCTGAGCGTCGGCGCGCAGCCGACCGACCGTGTCGCCCGTTTCCTCGACGCCGCCGGCATCAAGGAGCGCGCCGCGCGCAACAACCCGAACAAGGCCGAGCCGGGCGAGAAGGCCAAGGAGCGCGCCGAGGAGCGTGCCGAGAAGGCGAAGGCGGCCGAGGAAGCCGCTGCCGAGGCCGCCGCTGCGCCTGCGCCCGCCGAGGAAGCTCCCGCCGCCGAAGCGCCTGCCGAGGACGCGCAGGAAGCCGGTACGAACGAAGCGACGCCCAATGGCGACGCGGGCGACGAAGGCACGGTGAAGGACGGCGAGTCCGCTCAGGAGCCGGCCGAAGGCTGAGGAAGACCTTCCTCCCGCTTGCGAGAGGGATCGGGGGAGGGCATGGCGTTTCGCGATGGCCGCTGACGCAAATCCTCCCCCCACGCCTCCCGCACGCGGGAGCGAAGATCGAGCGGTCACGCTCGCGGCCGTCATCGGCGCCCACGGCATCACCGGCGAGGTTCGGCTGAAGGTGTTCGCCGAGGAAATCGGTCGCCACAAGCAGTTCAACGGCGGCGCACTGACGCTGAAATCGCTGCGCGAGGGGCCGAACGGCGCCATTGCCCGTTTCGCCGAGATCGCCGACCGCAATGCCGCCGAGGCGCTGCGCGGCACCGAATTGACCGTCCCCCGCTCGGCGCTGCCGCCGCTCGAAGAGGGCGAATATTATCACGTCGATCTGCTGGACCTGCCCGTCGAGGACGAGGCCGGCACGCCGATCGGCCGCGTCGTCGCGATCGACAATTACGGCGCCGGCGACGTGCTCGAGATCGAAAAGCCCGACGGCAAGCGCTTCATGGTGCCGATGATCCCCGCCGCGGTGCCCGAATGGAATGCTTCGCGGCTGATCGTGGCCGAAGGATGGGCGGAGTGACTCGGCTTGCGGTGGTGGCCGACATCCACGGCAATCTCCCCGCGCTCGAGGCGGTGGTCGCCGATGCCCAGGCGCAGGGCTGCACCGCCTTCGTAAACTTGGGCGACAGCCTATCGGGTCCGCTCTGGCTGGCCGAGACCGCCGACTATCTGATCGCGCGCGACTGGCCGACGATCGCGGGCAATCACGAGCGGCAGCTGCGCGAGCGCACGCCGCAGCCGATGTACGCCAGCGATGCGTTCACGCTCGAACGGCTCACCGACGCGCATCGCGCCTGGATCGCCGCGCAGCCCGCCGTGCTCCACTGGTCGCCCGAGCTGTTCCTCTGTCATGGTTCGCCCGACGACGATCTGTGCTTCCTGCTCGAGGATCTGACCGATCGGGGAATGCGACTCGCAGCACCCGAAACGGTGGCGCAGCGGCTGGGCGACCGGCCCGAGCGGCTCACTCTGTGCGGCCATTCGCATCGTCCCGCCGTCCTGCCGCTCGGCGATGGGCGCATTGTCGCCAATCCCGGCAGCGTCGGGCTCCAGGCCTATGCCGAAACCGCGCAGGTGCGGACCCAGACCGGCTCTCCCGATGCGCGCTACGCGATCGTCGAGCAGGGCGAGGTCACGCTGCGCATGGTCGCCTATGATCATGCGCGTGCGGCCGACAAGGCCGAGCGCGAGGGCTTTGCCGGCTGGGCAGCGGCGCTGCGCACGGGGTGCTACGCGGCCTGAAGCCCGGGAGCGCCGCGAGGGCTCAGCGCAGGATCGGCAATGTCGTCGCGATTGATGATGTCGGCGCGGGCGACCTGCTCGGGATCGGGAAGCCAGTCGGCAAGCGACTCAAGCCACTGATGCGCCCGGAAGCGGCGTCCGGATCGGATGTCTTGCGGCTGGCGTTCGCCAATGGCTGGGAGCTCTGAGGCGGGCGAGCGCTTCGTCAACCGCTCTTGCGCCGGTGGAATGCGGAGGAGGCGACGTTGGGCTTAATCTCAGTTGCGCACATTGCAGGGATATCACATCCTACAATGATGCGAGACATAAAAACCGATCAGTTCAGCTTTCTCTGTCCTTGCTGCGGGGAGCAGCACATCGGCTTGCCGGACATAGCCTTCGCTTCGCCCATCTTCTGGAGTGAAGCCGATGCAGCTGCAAATCCGACGGATAATAAACTTAACAGCGACTTCTGCATTGTGAATGGCGAGCATTACTTCATCCGCTGTGTGCTTGACGTACCTATCAAAGATGCAAATCAGGTACTTGGCTGGGGGGTCTGGGTTACTCAGAGCAAGAGTAACTTCAATCTCTATGGCGAAACCTTCGATGCAACGCCCGAGCGACAGACATTTGGTTACCTCGCCAATCGGTTGCCGACCTACCCCGATACCTTGAACATGCCACTGCAAGTGCACTGGCAAACAGGAGGGGCTCGACCCTTCGCTGAACCAGAGCCTTCAGAGCATCCGCTGTCAATCGACTGGGCGGAAGGTATCACGCGCGAACGCGCCATCGAGTTCGCGCTATTGGCTCTGCACCCAGGAGAATAAAGAAAAGCCGCCGTTCTGTTTCCCACCAATTCCCGCCGCTCGCCTTCAGCCGCTTTCCTAGCGCCGCAAGGGCCGCTGTTCCGCGAGCATGTTGCGGATCGTTGTCGCTGCGACGCCGCCTTCGCCCATCGCGTGGCTGATCTGGTCGAGGCCCTTCACCACATCGCCCGCCGCGAAGAGGCCGGGGATCGACGTGCGCTGGTGATCGTCGACCTCCAGGCAGCCGCTGTCGTCGCCGCGCGCACCGGCGGCGATCGCCAGTTCGGATCGGATCCGCGATCCCAGCGCCGGATACATCGTGTCGAACGTCATCCTGCCCCTGGCGGTGTCGAGCGCGATCCGCCCGTCCTCGATGCCATAGCCGCCGCAGGGGCCGTCGATACGCGCGACCCCTGCTGCGTCGAGCGCCGCCTGGCAGTCGGAATCGAGGTCATGCTCGGCCTCGGGTGCGATCAGCGTCACGTCCCTGCTGTAGCCGCGCAGGAAAATCGCCTCGCGCATGCCGTGCCCGCCGCTGCCGATCACGCCGATCCGCTGGTCGGTTGCTTCATAGCCGTCGCAGATCGGGCAATAGCGCAGCAGACCGCGTGAGAGTGCCAGCGCGTGCAGATCGTCGGCCATGCCCGGCGGCCGGTTGTTGATGACTCCGGTCGCGAGCAGCACCGATCGGGCGCGATAGCGCTGCCCCTCCACTTCGACGCGAAAGCCGTCTTCCTCCGGCTGAACCGCCGTCACCCGGGCAAGCTCGCGCGCGGCGCCATAGCGTTGCGCCTGTTCCAGCATCCGCGCCAGCAGGTCGGTGCCCGAGATCCCCTGCGGGAAGCCGGCATGGTTGTGCGTTTGCGGAATCAGCGCCGCGCGGCTGGTCCCGCAATCGAACAGGCGGATGTCGAGATGGAAGCGCGCGAGATAGATCGCCGCCGTCAGCCCCGCCGGTCCCGCTCCGATGATGATGCAATCGTCCATGCGGTGGCGTAGCGCGCGTGGCGGGCGACAGGTTCCCTCGGCCGATGCTATCGGCGGGCGAATGGAACCTGCGCCGCGCCATCTGCTCGACAGCGACATCTGCATCCGGCTGCTCCGCGGCGACGCGGCGCGGCTGGCGCTGCGGATCGCGCGGGCCCCCGCCGGCAGCATCGCCGTTTCGGCGATCAGCCTCGCCGAGCTGATGGAGGGCAGTGCGCGGCGGGGCGAGGCGGCGCTTGCGTCGCTCGATCGCTTGCTCGAAAGCGTGCCCCTGCTGGTGTTCGATGCGGCTGCGGCGCGTTCCTTTCCGGCGGCGCGCGCGGCGCGCGGGCGGCTCGACCGGCTGATCGCCGCGCACGCGCTGTCGCTCGGCGCCACGCTGGTGACTCACAATCTGCGCGACTTCCGCAACGTGGCGGGGCTGCGCATCGAGGACTGGACCTGACGTGCCCTTCGCCGCGACCGTATTGACGCTCTATCCGGAGATGTTTCCCGGCCCGCTCGGGGCGTCGCTCGCCGGTCGCGCACTGCGCGAGGGGGCCTGGTCGCTCGATACCGTTCAGATCCGCGACTTCGCCACCGACAGGCACCGCTCGGTCGACGATACGCCCGCGGGGGGCGGGGCGGGGATGGTGCTGCGTGCCGATGTCCTCGCCGCGGCGGTCGATCACGCGCGCGAACGGCAGCCGGACGCCCCCGTGCTCGCGATGACCCCGCGCGGCCGTCCGCTCGATCAGGCGCGGGTCCGGTCGCTGGCGGAGGGGCCCGGCGTCACGGTCCTTTGCGGACGCTTCGAAGGGTTCGACGAGCGGATTTTCGAGGGCCGCCAGGTCGAGCAGGTGTCGATCGGCGACTATATCCTGTCGGGCGGCGAAATGGCGGCGCTGGTGCTGCTCGACGCTTGCATTCGCCTGCTTCCGGGAGTAATGGGCGCGGCTTCAAGCGGCATGGACGAGAGCTTCGAAACGGGGCTGCTCGAATATCCGCAATATACCCGACCTGTCGACTGGGAAGGGCGCACGATCCCCGAAGTGCTGCGATCGGGGGATCATGCGAGGATCGAGGCATGGCGACGCGCCAGCGCCGAGAGCGATACACGGCTACGGAGGCCGGACCTTTGGGAGCGCCACGAGGGCGCTCGGGCCCGACCTCCCTCTGGCGCGCGGCACGAGAATGGGACCAAATGAGATGAACCTCATCCAGACGATCGAAGCCGAGCAGATCAAGAAGTTCACCGAATCCAAGGCGATTCCGGAATTCCGCCCGGGCGACACGCTGCGCGTCGGCGTGAAGGTGGTCGAGGGCGAGCGCACCCGCGTCCAGAATTTCGAAGGCGTCTGCATCGCCCGCGCCAACAAGGGCATGGGCTCCAGCTTCACTGTCCGCAAGATCAGCTTCGGCGAGGGTGTCGAGCGCGTCTTCCCGCTCTATTCGCCCAACGTCGAGTCGATCGAGGTGGTGCGCCGCGGCGTCGTGCGTCGCGCGAAGCTCTATTATCTGCGCGGCCGCACCGGCAAGGCGGCGCGTATCGCCGAGCGCCGCGACCCGCGCCCGAGCAAGACCGTCGAAGCGGCGGAATAGGCCCGGACCGATCCGATACGGCGGGGCGCGGAGGCAAGGGCTTCCGCGCCCCGTTTGCGTCTGGAGGGGCGGAGCGGCTCAGGCCGCGCGCTCGATCTCGCGCAGCGCGCGGGCCCGGTCATGCCCGCGCCGTACCGAGGCATAGCAGTCGCGGATGATGTCGCGCGTCACGTCCGAGACATGCGCATCGTCCAGCGCGCGCTCGAACTCTTCCTTGAGATAATCCTCGCCGCGCTCGATCTCCGAGAGCAGCGCCGCATCGTCACCGCCCAGTACGCGCCGCAGCGCCTCGATCCGGCGGTGCACCGTCCCGGCCACCGATCCATAGTCGGCGGGTGTCCCGCCCAGCGCATGGCTGGCACGTTGCAGCCGGTCGACCACCGCGAGCCGCTCCTCGGCCATTTCGGCGAAGAAGGTCGCGTGGCGCCCGGCCTCGGCGTGCTCGGCCGAATATTCATAGCCGCGGACGCTGTCGATCGTGGTGACGATCAGATCGTCCAGCTTGGCGGTATCGTGCATCTTCGACATCGGTTCCTCCAGCAAGTCTACACTGGAAGAACGGCGCAGCCGGATGCCGGCTCCCGGCAAACGACGTTAAGCAAACGTCTGACCTTACGGTGAAATTCCGTTAGCCATCCGGCTGCGCCCACAGGATCAGAAGGTGAAGCGCCCGCCCAGCGAGAGCACCACCGCATTGGCGTCGCGCAGCCGGCCGTCGACCAGGATCGGCGTCTGGACCGCGGTGCCCGGATAGGCGGCGGTCGTCCGGTCGATCGTCGTGTCGTCGAACGCGACATAGTTGGCGGCCACATCGAGCGTGAAGCGCTCGCTCACGCCGATGCTGGCGCCGGTCGCGAAGTTCCAGCGATCCGAATCCGGCACGCGCGCGTCGCGCTCGCCGTCGCGGGTCGGCGTTTCGGCGTGCTGCACTCCGGCGCGCAGCGTGATCGCGTCGCTCGCCGCAAGCTCGACGCCGCCGGCAAAGCTCCAGCTGTCCTTGTAGTTCTCGGGGATCGCGGTGTTCAGCGGTTCGCCGAGGCGGATCGCGTCGAACTCGCTCCAGCCATAGCGGATCACCTGGGCGCTGAGCGTCAGCCGATCGGTCGCGGCCAGCCGAACGCTGCCGATCGCCTGCCACGGCGTGCTGAAGCGCGCCTCGACGCCTTCGATCTCGACGTTCTGCGCCGCGAGCGGGCCGAGCAGGCCGCTGGTCGTGATGCTGCCTTCCAGCGTGTGCTCGACCTTCGACTTATAGGCGCCGCCGATCGTCAGCCGGCCGATGTCGACCTGCGCGCCCGCGGTCCAGCCGAAATCCCAGCCTTCGCCCTGAAGCGTCTGCGATCCGTCGGGCAGCGCCGCCGAAAGGTTGGGCAGCGCGTTCGAAAGCG
Source organism: Sphingosinithalassobacter sp. LHW66-3 (assembly GCF_050703275.1). Classification (GTDB taxonomy): domain Bacteria; phylum Pseudomonadota; class Alphaproteobacteria; order Sphingomonadales; family Sphingomonadaceae; genus Sphingomonas. Next base: position 1,009,528 of record NZ_CP193482.1, on the reverse strand, counting down.
TGGCCTCGGCATATTCGACGTTCAGCGCCGCGCCCACGCGCAGCCACGGCGTCGCGGCGAATGCGATCGAAGGCTGGATGTCATAGGTGCGCAGCCGCGTGCGATCGGCGGTGTAGCGCGCCCAGCTGTCGTCCGAATAGTCGGTGGTGAAGCTGAACGGCGAGGCGACGGTCAGGCCGACCGAGAACCGATCGCTCAGCGGAACCGCGATCGAACCGCTCGGCAGCAGGCCGTCCTCGATCGGGTTGGTCGAAACCGGAATGCCGCCGACAGAAGCGGGGGGCTGGCCGGGGCGCACGATCACCGTGCCGGTATTCACCACTTCGCCCGCGGGCAGGATCAGGCTGGCGCTGGCGGTCGCTTCGGCCGAGGCGATGCCGGCGCTGGCGGCCGGGTTCCACCACAGCGATGCGGCGCCGCGATCGGCGGCTTCGCCCGAAAAGGCGCGGCCGGCGGCCTTTGCCGATTGTTCCTGAAGATAGAAGGCCTGCGCCTGCGCGGTGCCGGGCAGGGCGAACGACGCGGCGAGGATCGTTCCCGCGAGCAGCGGGAGGGAAACACGAACGGACATAGCGATGCGACTCTCTGCTTTTTTTCTGATTCGGGTTGGTCTGGGTGACCCGCGCGGGTGCGCGCTCGCGGGGAGAACCCCCGGCTCCCCATAGCGTTCCGTCGCGAAACTGCAAAAGCCGGTATGGCGAAAGCCCTCGGCCCGCACCCTTTACGGAGCCGCGTCGCGCCGACATAACCCTGCTCTGCCCCGCGTTCGCGGGCGAACTTTTGTCGGAGAGGACGGATGTTGAAATGGGCGGTCGGGCTCGCGTTGCTCGCATCGGGAGGCGCCGCCATGGCGCAGCATGAGCCGGAGGCCCCGTCGCCCCCGGCGCTGACGCTCGAGCGGGTGTTCGGCAGCCCCGATCTGGCGGGCTCGACGCCGCGTGCGCTGCGCCTCTCGCCGGACGGAAAATTCGTCACCGTGCTGCGCAATCGCGCCGACGAGCGCGAGCGGTACGATCTGTGGGCGATGGACACCGCCTCGGGCGAGTGGCGGATGCTGGTCGATTCCGAGCGGGTCGGCACCGGCGCCGCGCTGTCGGAGGAAGAGCGGATGCAGCGCGAGCGCGCCCGCATCGGCGGCGTGAAGGGCATCGTTGCCTATGATTGGGCGCCCGACGGCCAGAACATCCTCGTCCCGCTCGACGGCGATCTCTATCTCGCGGCGCTCGACGGCAGCGTCCGCCGCCTGACCGAGACCGAAGCGAGCGAGCTCAATCCGGTCATCAGCCCCGGCGGCGGCTATGTCAGCTTCGTGCGCGACCAGAATCTCGTCGTCGTCGATCTGGCGACCGGGGCCGAGCGCCAGGTCACCGAAGGCGGCGGCGGCATGATCCATTTCGGCGAGGCGGAGTTCGTCGCGCAGGAGGAAATGGGCCGCAGCACCGGCTATTGGTGGTCGCCGAACGATCGGCTGATCGCCGTCCAGCGGTTCGACGAAAGCCCTGTCGAAGTCGTCACGCGCTCGGCGATCGGCGCCGAGGGCACCCGCGTCTATGATCAGCGCTATCCCAAGGCGGGCACCGACAATGTCCTCGTCGAACTCTATGTGATGCGCCCTGACGGCTCGGGTCGGGTCAAGGTCGATCTCGGCACGAACCCCGATATCTATCTCGCCCGCGTAGATTGGACTCCCGACGGTTCGGCGCTCCTCGTCCAGCGCCAGAACCGCGCCCAGACCGAGCTCGACGTGCTGCGCGTCGATCCGCAGACCGGCGCCTCGACCGTCCTGTTCACCGAGCGGGCGGGCGCGCGCAGCTGGGTCAATCTGCACGACGCGCTCCACCCGATGGACGACGGCAGCCTGATCTGGTGGTCCGAACGCGACGGCCACGGCCATCTCTATCGCTGGAGCGACGGCAACTGGACCCAGCTCACCAGCGGCGATTGGGAAGTCGCCTATGTCGCCGGCATCGACGAGCAGCGTGGCCGCATCTATTTCCTCGCCAACAAGGATGGCGTGCTCGAACGGCATCTCTACACGGTCGATATCGCCCAGCCGAACGCCGTGACTCGCCTCACCGAAACCGGCTGGTGGAATTCGGCGTCGATGGACCAGTCGGCCAGCCGGATCATCGTCTCGCGCTCGAACACCGGGCAGCCGCAGCAGGTCTATCTCGCCGATGCCTCGGGCCAGCGCCTGAGCTGGATCGAGGAGAATGACGTCGACAATCCCGAGCACCCCTATCACTCGTATCTGCCGAGCCATCGCGAGAAGCGGTTCGGCACGATCACCGGCCCCGGCGGGCAGACGCTCCATTGGGAGATGATCACCCCCGAGCTCGAGCCCGGCAAACGCTATCCGGTCTTCTTCCAGCATTATGGCGGCCCGGGCGCACAAACGGTCACGCGCGCCTGGGGCGGTACGCTCCAGCAATATCTGGTCGATCGCGGCTATATCTGGTTCCAGATCGACAATCGCGGCTCGGCCAATCGGGGCAAGGAATTCGAGGACGCGATCTACCGCGCAATGGGCACGGTCGAGGTCGAGGATCAGATCGCCGGCGCCGAATATCTCAAGACGCTCGATTTCGTCGATCCCGACGCGATCACCACCTATGGCTGGTCCTATGGCGGCTATATGACGCTCAAGATGCTCGAGGAAGCTCCCGGCACCTTCGCCGCGGGCGTGTCGGGCGCGCCGGTCAGCAAATGGGAGCTGTACGACACCCATTATACCGAGCGCTACATGGGCGATCCACGCGAGGTGCCCGAAGCCTATGTCGCTTCGAACACGGTCGAGAATGCGACTCGCATCTCCGATCCGCTGCTGCTGATCCACGGCATGGCCGACGACAATGTCGTGCTCGAACATTCCACCGTCATGATGGCGCGGATGCAGGCGGCGGGCGTGCCGTTCGAACTGATGCTCTATCCCGGCCACACTCACCGTGTCGGCGGCCCGGGGGTGAGCGTCCATCTGTGGAACACCATCCTCGACTTCCTCGATCGCAGCATCGCGGACGACGGCGAGGAGTGATCGCCGATTGATGCGGCAAGGGTAGGGGCGCGGCATGCGCGCCCCTGCTCGCTTGCGGCGGCACGCCCCCGTGCCGTTCCGCTCCGCGCTTTTTTCGCTGTCCTACAAGGCCCCGCCTGGCATATCGGAGGAGTCCCCGATCGATGGAGGACAGACTGTGCCACGCGCATCCATTCCAGAAAGCCGCATCGTTCCCCCGCTCGGCGGCCGCATCCTGCCGTCGCATGCGCGCGGGGGCGCGCATGCGCGTTGAGGTGCGACTTTAGTGCGACCTTCGACGGAAAACCGCGGTTTCGCCTCGCGGCAAGAGTCTCGCCGGTGGTGCCGCCGATTGGCGAGCGGGAAAGGAAATCTCTCTTTCAATCCGGCCCGCGCAACTTAAGTAGCGGGCATCCGCGCCCCGGGGGCGGGGAAAACGAATATTGGAAGGACCGGAATGGGCTACCGCATCGTGGTCGCCGGCGCGACGGGCAACGTCGGCCGTGAAATGCTGAACATCCTCGCCGAGCGGGAATTTCCGATCGACGAGATCGCCGTGCTCGCCTCCGCGCGCAGCCAGGGCGACGAAGTCGAGTTCGGCGAGACCGGCAAGAAGCTCAAGGTCCAGAACATCGAGCATTTCGATCCCGCCGGCTGGGACATGGCGCTGTTCGCGATCGGGTCTGACGGCAGCAAGACCTATGCGCCCAAATTCGCCGCGGCGGGCTGCACCGTGATCGACAATGCCTCGCTCTACCGCATGGATCCGGACGTTCCGCTGATCGTGCCCGAAGTGAACCCCGAGGCGATCGACGGCTACAAGGCGCGCAACATCATCGCCAATCCCAACTGCTCGACTGCGCAGATGGTCGTCGCGCTCAAGCCGCTGCACGACGCGGCGAAGATCAAGCGCGTCGTCGTCGCGACCTATCAGTCGGTTTCGGGCGCAGGGAAGGCCGGGATGGACGAGCTGTTCACCCAGAGCCGCAACATCTTCGTCGGCGACACCGCCGAGCCGGAGAAGTTCACCAAGCAGATCGCGTTCAACGTGATCCCGCACATCGACAGCTTCCTCGAGGACGGCTCGACCAAGGAAGAATGGAAGATGGTGGTCGAAACCAAGAAGATCCTCGATCCGAAGATCAAGGTGACCGCCACCTGCGTGCGCGTGCCGGTGTTCGTCGGCCATTCGGAAGCGATCAATATCGAGTTCGAGGACGAGCTTTCGGCCGAGCAGGCGCAGAAGATCCTGCGCGAGGCGCCGGGAGTCATGCTCGTCGACAAGCGCGAGAACGGCGGATACGTCACGCCGGTCGAGTGCGTCGGCGAATATGCGACCTATGTCAGCCGGGTCCGCGACGATCCCACGGTCGACAACGGCCTGTCGCTCTGGTGCGTGTCGGACAATCTCCGCAAGGGCGCTGCGCTGAACGCAGTGCAGATCGCCGAACTGCTCGGCCGGCGGCACTTGCAGAAGGCGGCCTGATCCGATGGGTGCGCTGCGGGCCGATCTCTACTGATCGTTCCGCAGCCCCTGCAGCCCTTTCGCCGCCGGGCTGGTCCGGTGCTGAGTGTCAGTGCCCGGCGGCCGCCGGATCCGCGGCCATCGCAGCGCCCTTCGGCCGGCGCAGGAAGATCACCAGCGGCACCGATGCGGCGGTCAGCAGCATCATCGCCCAGAAGTCGTTCAGATAGGCGATCATCATCGCCTGCCGCGTGACTTCGGCATTCAGCATCGCCAGTGCCGTGTCTCCGGTGCCGCCGAGCGCCTGGAGCAGGGTCGGGTCGAAGGTGCCAAGCGCTTCGGGAGTCACATGCTCGCCGAGCGCGGCATGGCTCGTCTGCCCGCTGCGCACCAGGATCGTCGTCACCAGCGATATGCCGACCGACGAGCCGATCGAGCGCGAGAGGTTGAGCAGGCTCGATCCCTCGGTGCGGAACTGCGGCGGCAGCGTCGCGAAGGCCATGCCGTTGAGCGGCATGAACACGAGCCCCAGCCCGAGCCCTTGAATGAAGCCCGAAAGGATGATGAGCTCCGATCCCATGTCGAGCGTCCAGCGCGTCATGTCCCACAGCGAATAGGCGGCGATCGCGAGGCCGGCGCCGATCATCAGCCGCGGATCGACTCCCCTGCTCTGGAGCTGCGCCGCCACGGCCATCGTCAGCACCACGCCGAAACCGCGCGGCATCAGCAGCAGCCCGGTGTCCATTACCGGATAGCCGTAGAGCGTCTGGAGCATCGGCGGCAGGAGCGCCATGGTCGCCATCATCACGACGCCGATCACCATCATGAATCCGATCGCCGCCACGAGGTTTCGGTTCTTCCACAGCTCGCGGTCGAACATCGGGTTGCGACCGGTGGCGAGATGGACCGCGAACATCCAGAGCGCGATGCCCGCCACCAGCGTCTCGATCCAGATCTCGGTCGACTGGAACCAGTCCTCGCCCTGGCCGCGATCGAGCATCAGCTGCAGCGCCGAAATGCCTACCGCCAGCAGTGCGAAGCCGAAAAGGTCGAACTGTCGCTTTCGGATTGGCCGCGAGGGGAGGAGCACCCACAGGATCGCGAAGCACAGCACGCCGAGCGGCAGGTTGACGTAGAAGACCCAGCGCCAGTTGTAATTGTCGGTCAGCCAGCCGCCGAGCACCGGGCCGAGGATCGGGCCGATCATGATGCCCATGCCCCAGATCGCCATCGCCTTGGCCTGCCGCTCGGGCGGATTGATGTCGAGCATCACCGTCTGGCTCAGCGGGTTCATGAAGGCCGCGGAAATCCCCTGGAGGATGCGAAACGCGACCATCTCGGGCAGGCTGGTCGCCATCCCGCACAGCGCCGAGGAGACGATGAATCCCGCGATCGAGATCAGGAACAGGTTCCGCGATCCGATCCGGTCCGAAAGCCAGCCGGTGATCGGGATCGCGATGGCGGTCGCGACGATATAGCTCGTCAGTACCCAGGTGACCGTGTCGGCAGTGGCTCCCAGTGCTGTCTGCATGTGCGGCAGCGCGACATTGGCGATCGTCGTGTCGAGGATCTGCATGATCGTCGCCAACATGACGCCGATCGTCAGAAGCGCGCGGTTCCGCACCGGGAGCGCGGCGACTCCCGGTTGCGGACGCGGGGTTGCGGCAGCGGCGCCGCGGGCAGGGCTGGCACTGGCCATGGCGGATCAGTCGCGCACGTTCACCGTCACGTCGGCGGAGATGCCGGCGATCAGCGGGCGCGGGCTTTCCTCGTCGAGGGCGATGCGAACCGGAACGCGCTGGGTCACCTTCACCCAATTGCCATTGGCGTTCTGGGCGGGAAGAACCGAGAACTCGGATCCGGTGCCCGCGCCGATCGATGCCACGTGACCGCGCAGCTCGAGCCCCGGATAGGCATCGAACCGCACGGTCGCCGGCTGGCCGACCCGCATGTGATCGAGATCGGTCTCCTTGAAGTTCGCCTCGATCCACGAGCGGCCGTTGGAGACGATCGTGAGCGCGGGCAGGCCGGTCATCAGCTGCTGCCCCACCTGCAGCCGGTCGGCCTGCGAGACGACGCCGCCTACCGGTGCGCGAATCTCGGTGCGTGCGAGCTGGAGCTGCGCCTCCCGCCGTCGCGCGCGGGCGGCGGCGATCGCCGGGTTCTCGCCCGGAACGGCAGCACCGGTCGCGATCCGCGCCCGCGCCTCGGCGGCGTCGGCCTGCGCCCGCTGCACGGCGGCGCGCGCCTGCTCGACCGCATGCTCGGCCTGCTGGAGCCGCGCCGTGGTGGTGAAGCCGCGATCCATCAACTGCGCCTGGCGCTCATAATCTTCCTGCGCCGCCTGAAGCTGGTCGCGTGCCGCTTCGATATCGGCGCCGGTGCCCTCGTAGCTCGTCCGCAGCGTCGCGATCTGGACCTGCGCGTCGGCGATCGCGGCGTTCGCCTGCTCGACGGCGATGCGATAGGGCTCGGGGTCGATGCGGAACAGCAGGTCGCCCGCGGCCACCGCTTGGTTTTCGCGCACCGCGACCTCAACGATCCGCCCCGCAACTTCGGTCGATACCGCCACCTTGTCCTGTGCGACCTGCGCATTGTCGGTGGAGACGGTCCCGCCGGATGTCGCCCAGATCCAGCCGATCACGCCGAGCGCGAGCAACGGCACCCCAAACAGCAGCAGCGGGCGGAGCCATCGCCGCCTGCGGCGCGGCTCCAGCGTGGTTTCCTCCGCAGCCGCGGGTTGGACCTGGGGATCGGCATCAGCCATTGGCGGCAGTCTCTTGTTGGTCGTCCTGGACGAGGTTGGTTCGAATGGCGGCGAGTAGCGCAGTCAGCCGCTCGCGATCGTCTTCACCGATGCCGGCGAGCGCCTGCTCGGTGACTTCGTTGCCGATTGCGCGGAGGCGCTCGATGAGAGGCTTTGCCGCATCGGTGAGATAGATGCGCCAGGCGCGGCGGTCGTTCGGATCGCGCCGCCGCTCGACGAGCCCGGCTTCCTCCAGCCGGTCGATCATGCGGCAGGCCGTGATCGGCTCGACTTCCATCAGCTCGGCGAGGCCGCCCTGGTTTACACCCTCGTGGCGCGAGAGCATCGCCAGCGTGTGCCACTGCGGCCGCGTAACGCCGATCGCTCGCGCACGCGCGTCGAACCGGCGGCGCATCAGCCGCGAAATCTCGCTGAGGGAAAAGCCCAGGGCTTCGGTCATGACGCGCATATAATAAGCATAGACATTAATTCCAGCTTGCAACCTAATTGCATTGTGCGCCGCAGCAAGTGCAACCAACTCACGCGGTCCAGGCGGAAACGGGGAACGTCCACCCGGAAGCGGCGAGGGCGTTGCGGGTCGACACAGGCGCGCTGCGCCCCTACCGACGCGGGAGGATCGTCGCTGGAGTAGGTTTCTTGGCGGAGCTAGTCACCGAACCCCAATTCTTCGAGAGTTTCGATGGCGCGCGCATCGCGTGGCACGAGATCGGCGAGGGCAGGCCGGTGGTGCTGATCCATGGCCTGTTCTCGAACGCCTGGACCAACTGGATCCGCTACGGCCATGCCGAAGCGATCGCGGCGCGGGGCTTTCGCGTCATCATGCCCGATCTGCGCGCGCACGGCAGCAGCGCGGCGCCGCACGATCTCGAAGCCTATCCGCCGGACGCGCCGGCGCTCGACGGCCTGGCGCTTTTGCGCCACCTCGACCTGCGCGACTATGATCTCGGCGGCTATTCGCTCGGCGCGCGCACTACCGTGCGGATGCTGGTGAAGGGCGCGGCACCGCGCCGGGTGATCCTCGCCGGCATGGGGCTGGAAGGCATCCTCGATACCCAGCTCCGAGCGAGCCATTTCCGCAATATCCTCGCCAATCTCGGCCAGCATGCGCGCGGCACGCCGGAGTGGCTGGCCGAGGCATTCCTGAAGACGACCGGAGGCGATCCCGAGGCGCTGATGCAACTGCTCGGCACCTTCGTCGACACCGATCGCGGTCAGGTCGAAGCGATCGAACAGCCGGTCCTCGTTCTCGCCGGCGCCGAGGACAGCGACAACGGCAGCCACGCGGCACTGGCCGAGCTGCTGCAGATCGCGGAGCTGCGCGAAGTGCCGGGTTCGCACATGAGCGCAGTGACCCGACCCGAACTGGGGCAGGCGATCGCGGATTTCCTGACCGCTTGACCGACGGCGTCCTGTGCGCGCAGTCTGCGGCCATCACCCGACACAGTCCGAGGCACATGATGATCCGTACCGGCACGTCGCTGCTCGCGCTTGCAGCGTTTCTCGCCACGCCTGCGCTGGCGCAGGACCGCAATCAGCCGTCGCACCAGGCGCAGTCGGCCGAGGCGCTGACCGCCGCCGACGCCGAGGCATTCGTCGAGCGCGTCCAGCGCGAATATGCCGACTTCAATCTGCGCGCCTCGCGGATCGCGTGGATCAACGCCACCTATATCACTCCTGACACGGACGCACTCGCTGCCGACAGCCAGGCAGAGGGTACGCGCATGGCGGTGCAGTTTGCGCTTGAGGCGGCGAAGTTCCAGGACGTCGCGGGGCTCACGCCCGATACGCGCCGCATGCTCGATATCCTGCGCAGCGCGATTACGCTCCCGGCGCCTACCCGCGACGGAGCGGCGACTACGCTGTCCGAGCTCGCCACGGGCATGCAGTCGCTCTACGGCCGCGGCCGTGCAACGCTGAACGGCGAGCCGATCAGCGGCAACGATGCCGAGGCGGCGATGGGCACGCTCCGCGATCCCGAGGATTTGCAGGAGCTCTGGACCAGCTGGCACAACAATGTCGGTTCGCCGATGCGCAACGACTATCAGCGGATGGTCGGCATTGCGAACGAAGGCGCGCGCGAACTCGGCTTCCGCGACGTCGGCACGATGTGGCGCTCGGTGTACGATATGCCGCCGGAGGAATTCGCCCAGCTCACCGATCAGCTGTGGAACGAGGTGAAGCCGCTCTACCAGGCGCTGCACACCTATGTCCGCCGCAAGCTGAGCGAGCGCTACGGCGCCGATGTGCAGGCGGCGAGCGGTCCGATCCGCGCCGATCTGCTCGGCAATATGTGGGCGCAGGAATGGGGCAACATCTATGACGTCGTCGCCCCCGAAGGCAGCGGCGATCTCGGCTACGACATCGGCGAGCTACTCCAGACTCAGAACTACGATGCGCTCAAGATGGTGAAGACGGGCGAGACCTTCTTCAGCTCGCTCGGGTTCGAGCCGCTGCCCGAGACCTTTTGGGAACGCTCGATGTTCGTGAAGCCCGAGGATCGCGAGGTCCAGTGCCACGCATCGGCATGGAACCTCGACGACGTCGACGATCTGCGGATCAAGATGTGCATCAAGGTGAACTCGGACGATTTCGTCACCATCCATCACGAACTCGGGCACAATTATTATCAGCGCTCCTACAACGAACTTCCACTGCTCTACCGCACGGGCGCCAACGACGGCTTCCACGAGGCGATCGGCGACATGGTCGCGCTGTCGATCACGCCCGACTATCTCGTCGAAATCGGGCTTCTCGATGAGGCGCGCGTTCCCGGTCCTGAGCGCGATACTGGACTCCTGCTGCGCCAGGCGATGGACAAGGTCGCCTTCCTGCCCTTCGGTCTCCTGGTCGACAAATGGCGCTGGGGTGTCTTCTCGGGGCAGATCCGTCCCGAGCATTACCAGTCCGCCTGGGACGGGCTGCGGCTGCAGTATCAGGGTATCGTGCCGCCGGTCGCACGCGACGAGACCAATTTTGATCCGGGTGCGAAATATCACATTCCGGCCAACGTGCCCTACACGCGCTACTTCCTCGCGCGGCTGCTTCAGTTCCAGTTCTACAAGGCGGCCTGCGAACAGGCGGGCTGGACCGGTCCGCTTCACCGCTGTTCCTTCTACGGCAACGAGGAAGTCGGCGAGCGGCTGAACGCAATGCTGGAGATGGGGATGTCCAAGCCCTGGCCGGACGCGCTGGAAGCGTTCACCGGCACGCGTGAAATCTCGGGCGAAGCGATGCTCGAATATTTCGCGCCGCTGATGGAGTGGCTCGAAGAGCAGAACGCCGGCCAGATCGAAGGCTGGTAAGCCCAAACGCATGCGGGGAGCGGCGCTCCGCTCCCCGCTGTCTGACGCTCGGTTGAACCGTTCCCGCGCTTAGCTGGCGGGAATCGAATTCTCGTCGGCTATCCCAGCCGTTGCCGAGGCGGAATTGCCGACAGGGCGCGTTTCGCGCTCCGCGCGCGGTGTGTCCTTCGGCATCTGGTCGGGGATGGTGCCTTCGTCCGCAATCCCCGCTCCGAACGAGCGCGAGGAATCGGTGCCGTCCGCCTGATGCGCTTCTGCACCGTCGGTCCGGCCCGACCGTGTGAGCTTCAGCGTCGCCAGCGTCACCGCAGCACCCACGCCGCCGATCAGGGCCGCCGCCGTCCACGGGCGCATCTGCGCTTCGAGCGCGAGGCTCTGCTTGCGGACATAGATGTCCTGGTTCGATCGCTCGCGGCCGTCGGCGCGCGGCTCGTAGAGATTGTCGGAGGCGCCCGGCTCGGGGAGTGTGTCGATCGTCTGGGCGGGTTTGCCGAAGAACTTCTCCATCACTCGGTCCATCGTGCGCGGCATGGCATTGCCCATCTTGGTGAGCACATAGCCCTGGCCGCCGACGGTGAGGTCGCGCTTGCGATGCGCGGCGGCGAAGCAGATCGCTTTCGCCGCGAGCTCGGGATCATAAACGATCGGCGGAATGCGGTCGGGCTTGTCGAGTTTGTTGCGGGCGTGTTCGGGATAGGGCGTGTTGATGCCGTTGGGCTTGATGAGCGTGACCGACACGGGGGCCTTGTCGATCTCGAGTTCCATCCGCAGCGCCTCGGTGAAGCCAAGTACGGCGTGCTTCATTGCACTGTACGCGCCCTGGATCGGGACCGAACGCTCCGACAGCACCGAACCGATGTTGATGAGCGCGCCGCCGCCGCGTTCGGTGAGCCGTCGCGCGGCGTACAGCGAGGCGTTCACCAGCCCGAAATAGCCGACGTCGAAGACCCGGCGCTGCTCGTCGAGCGTGGTGTCCATCAGCTTGGCGTACATCGCGACGGCGGCATCGTTCACCCAGGTGTCGAAACCCCCGAACGCTTCCTCGGCGCGGCGCCCGATGCGCTCTGGCGCGTCGGTTTCAGCAATGTCGATCGCGATATGGACGGCTTTGCCGCCGCGCACGGTGATCGAATCGACCGCCTCGCGCAGTGCTTCCTCGTTGCGGGCGACAAGCACGACATTGGCGCCTTCGCGCGCAGCGCGGCGAGCGGTCGCGAGGCCGATCCCGCTGGATGCGCCGGTGATGACGATTGTCTGCTGGTCGAGCGGCTTGAGCGTCGGGGTCATGAGGCTTCTCTCCACGAATTTCGGGTTCGTGAAGGCAACGCACGGGACCGGCTAGGTTTCCGGTCGCGGCGAGGGCGCCCGTGATCGGGAGGCTAGGAACGGATCAGCGGAAGGGGGGCTCGTTGAACGCGCGCAGCTTGCGCGAATGAAGCTTGGGACCTTCGCGGCGCAGCTCCTCCACGGTCTGGACGCCGATCTTGAGATGCTCGCCGATCGCGCGCTCGTAGAAGCGGTTCGCCTGGCCCGGCAGCTTGATCTCGCCGTGCAGCGGCTTGTCCGACACGCAGAGCAGCGTGCCATAGGGGACGCGGAAGCGGAAGCCCTGGGCCGCGATCGTTGCCGACTCCATGTCGATGCCGACGGCGCGGCTCAGCGAGAAGCGCAGGGCCGAGCGGCTGAAGCGCAGTTCCCAGTTGCGATCGTCGGTTGTCACGATCGTTCCGGTGCGCAGGCGCCGCTTCAGCTCCTCGGTCGGCTGACCCGAAACGGTCTCCGCGGCGCGGGCGAGCGCAAGCTGGACTTCGGCGATCGCCGGCACCGGGATTTCGGGCGGCAGCACGTCGTCGAGCACATGGTCGTCGCGCAGATAGGCGTGGGCGAGCACATAGTCGCCGATCCGCTGGCTGGGGCGCAGGCCCCCGCAGTGGCCGATCATCAGCCAGGCTTCGGGCCGTAGCACGGCGAGATGATCGCAGATCGTCTTCGCATTCGACGGTCCGACGCCGATGTTGACCAATGTGATGCCCGTCCGGCCCGGGGCCATCAGGTGCCAGGCGGGCATCTGGTGGCGGCGCCACGCCGAATCCTCGAGCAGTTTCTCGGGGTTGTCGCCCGCTTCGATGACGATCCCGCCCGGTCCTGAAACCGCGGTATAGCCGCTGTCGGTGCCAAGCTGGCTGCACGACCAGCGCACGAACTCGTCGACATAACGGTGATAGTTGGTGAACAGGATATATTGCTGGACATGCTCCGGCGGCGTGCCGGTGTAGTGGCGCAGGCGCGCGAGCGAGAAATCGGTGCGCAGGCCGTCGAACAGCGCGAGCGGCCGCGCGCCGCCCATGTCGTTCCATAGCCCATCGGCGATCTCGTCGCCGATGTGCGCCAGTTCGGTGGCGGGGAAGTGCCGTGCCAGATCGGTCGCCGAAACCGCGTCCAGGTTCAGCGCCTCGCCGCGATCGAGAACATAGACGAACGGGATTTCCTGACGGCCCGCGGTAACTTCGACTTCGATGTCATAGTCTTCGGAGAGCAGCGTGAGCTGTTCGACCAGATAATCGGCGAACATATCGGGGCGCGTGACGCTGATCCGGTAGTCGCCGGGTTCGACCAGCCTGCCGAACGAGCGCGACGGGGGCGCGACGACGCTGTCGGCACCGCGATAGCGGACCTGAAGCTCGGGATAGGCGAACGACCCATCGGTCCGCGCTCGCGGATCGGGCGCAATTCCTTCCCCGATGTAGCGGTTGAGCGCGGCGCGAAGCCGATCGACGGATGCCTGGTAGAGCCGCTGGAGCTCGGCGACGGTGGCGGCGGCGTCAGTCATGCGCTGCCGCTACCGCTGCGCCGAAAGCCTGGCAAGCCGTGGCGTAGCGTATCGCCACGGCTGCTGCGGGCATCACTTGGCCGTTTTGCTCGATGCTGCGGTCTTGCTCGATGCCGCCGCGCGCTTCTTGGGCGCCGCCGCAGCGCTCTCGTCGCCCTTTTTGCGCAGCTTCGTGGCGCCATAGACTGCTCCGGCCACGGCAGCGGCGGCGCCGGTGGCGATCGCTGCCGCCGCGACCGGCTTTTTCTTCACCGCCTTCACCGTCGCGTCGACTGCGTCCTCGGTGCGCTCGCGTGCCGACTCCATCAATTCCCCGGCGCGCTCGCCGGTTTTCTTCCTGGCCGGCGTCTTGGTTGCCGGTGCTGGCTCGGGTGGCGTGGTGGCTTTGGTCATCGACAGCTCCCTGCAATGATGCTGATTCCTGAAAAGGATCAACTACGACCCCGTCCGGCGGTTCCGCCGGAGGAGCCGTGCTTCACTGCCGGTCCGTGTCGTTCGGTGCTTCCGCTGCTCAGAGCTGCTCGAGCAGATAGTCGGCCGAACTTACCCGATACTCGCCGGGCGCCTCGACATGGAGCTGCTCGACCACGCCGTCGTTCACGATCATCGCATAGCGCTGGCTCCGCTTGCCGAGGCCGAAGCCCGAGCCATCCATCGTGAGGCCGACTGCCTCGGCGAAGTTGCCGTTGCCGTCGGCGAGCATGGTGATGGCGCCGGCTTCATTGGCCTTGGCCCACGCCTGCATGACAAAGGCGTCGTTGACCGAAGTGCACGCGATCTCGTCGATTCCCTTCGCCTTCAGCGCGTCGGCCTTTTCGACGAAGCTCGGCAGGTGTCGCGCGGAACACGTCGGCGTGAAGGCGCCGGGGACGGCAAACAGCGCCACTCTGCGGCCGCCGAAATACTCTTCGACCGATACCTGCTCGGGGCCAGCTTCGGTGACCTTGACGAGCGTGGTCTGGGGGAGGCGGTCTCCGGTGGCGATCGTCATATCCTGTCTCCTCATGGCGAAGGTGGGTTCCCGCCTCCCATGACAGTATGCGGCACTTTTTCAAGCGCTGGCGGAGCCGGATCAGCACCTCTATGGTTCTGTCTGCATGGAGATATCCCGCTTTCTGACCGGCCAGTTCCTGCTCGCGATGCCCGGGATCGGCGATTCTCGGTTCGAGCGCGCCGTGATCGCGGTCTGCGCGCATGACTCGGATGGCGCGCTCGGCATCGGTATCGGCGAGACGATCGAGGGGCTGGGCCTGCACGACCTTCTCGAGCAGTTTGAGATCGATCCCGGCGCGGCACCCGACGCGCCCGTCCATTTCGGCGGGCCCGTCGAACCGCGGCGCGGCTTCGTCCTGCATTCCACCGACTGGGGCGGGCAGGACACGATCGACGTGGGCGGCCGCTGGGCACTCTCGGGAACCATCGACGTCCTGCGGGCGATCGCCGAAGGCGCGGGGCCGTCGCAATGGCTGGTGGCGCTCGGCTATGCAGGGTGGACGGAAGGGCAGCTCGACGAGGAACTGACCCGCCATGGCTGGTTCAACACGGATGCCGAGACGTCGCTGCTCTACGAAGTGCCCGCTGCCGAGCGCTGGGCAAAGGGTTATGCCGCGGCCGGCATCGACCCGCGTCTGCTGACCACCGACACCGGCACTGCCTGAAAAAAGGGGCGCCGCCTTCTTCCCGATCAGATATAAAGATATCTTTATATTCGATTTGCAAATCGCGCCGCCAGCCATTAGATGCGCAGTGAACCGCTGGGCCGCGCGCCCGGCAGCCTTTTACATGCCGTCAGGAGAAGTTTGAGTGGCTACCCTCGCCGAGACGCCCGCCAAGGATTCCGTCATCAAGGACATTTCGCTTGCGCCCTGGGGCCGCAAGGAGATCGACATCGCCGAGACCGAAATGCCCGGTCTGATGGCGCTGCGCGAGGAGTTCGGCGCGTCGCAGCCGCTCAAGGGCGCGCGCATCGTCGGCTCGCTCCACATGACGATTCAGACCGCGGTGCTGATCGAGACGCTGACCGCCCTCGGTGCGCAGGTCCGCTGGGCGACCTGCAACATCTTCTCGACGCAGGATCACGCCGCCGCCGCCATCGCCGAAACCGGCGTGCCGGTGTTCGCAGTGAAGGGCGAGAGCATCGCGGACTATTGGGACTATGTCGGCCGCATCTTCGATTGGGGCGACGAAACCTGCAACATGATCCTCGACGACGGCGGCGATGCCACGATGTTCGCGCTGTGGGGCGCGCGCGTCGAAGCGGGCGAGGCGCTGCCCGAGCCCGAGAATGAGGAAGAAGTCGAGATGCAGCGGGCGCTCAAGGCGTTCCTCAAGGCGCGTCCCGGCTACCTCACCGAGACGGTGAAGAACATCAAGGGCGTCAGCGAAGAGACGACCACCGGTGTCCACCGCCTCTATCACCTGTCGAAGGCCGGCAAGCTTCCCTTCCCGGCGATCAACGTCAACGACAGCGTCACCAAGTCGAAGTTCGATAACCTCTACGGCTGCAAGGAATCGCTGGTCGACGCGATCCGCCGCGCCACCGACGTGATGCTCGCCGGCAAGGTGGCGTGCGTCGCGGGCTTCGGCGACGTCGGCAAGGGTTCGGCGGATTCGCTGCGCAACGGCGGTGCCCGTGTGCTCGTGACCGAGATCGATCCGATCTGCGCGCTGCAGGCGGCGATGGAAGGCTATGAGGTCGTGACGATGGAAGACGCGGTGAAGCGCGCCGACATCTTCGTCACCGCCACCGGCAACGCCGACGTGATCACCGCCGATCACATGAAGGCGATGAAGAACATGGCGATCGTCTGCAACATCGGCCACTTCGACAGCGAGATCCAGATTTCGGGCCTCAGCAACTACAAGTGGACCGAGATCAAGCCGCAGGTCGACGAAGTCGAGTTCCCCGAGGGCAACAAGATCATCGTTCTCGCCAAGGGCCGGCTGGTGAACCTGGGCTGCGCTACCGGCCATCCCAGCTTCGTGATGTCGTCGAGCTTCACCAACCAGGTGCTGGCGCAGATCGAGCTGTGGCAGAACACCGACCAGTACAAGAACGACGTCTATGTGCTGCCCAAGCACCTCGACGAGAAGGTGGCGGCGCTGCACCTCGAGAAGCTCGGCGTGAAGCTCACCACGCTTTCCGAGAAGCAGGCGGCGTATATCGGCGTCCCGGTCGAAGGGCCGTACAAGCCGGATCACTATCGCTACTAAGTCAGAAAAACCGGCCGAAAAGGGGCGCGCTTGCGATGGCAGGCGCGCCCCTTCGCGTTTGCGGCGCCGTACCCGCTTCCCGTCCGCGCCAAAGATGGCCTAAGGGTCCGCACATGAAGGGCCGGAGCGGCGCGTCTTGATCGAAGTCACGCAGAGTGCGGCGGCGCTTGCCGGCGCAGTGCTGGCGCTGCTCGTGGTCGTCGCGACCTGGGCGCTGTACGCCGGGCTGCGCGCGCGCGGCGAGGCGCGCGATCAGCTCGATCGCGCAACGCGTCTGGAGGCGCTGGTCGCCGGATCGCCCGCACAGGCGATGATCGTGCGTGCCGATGGCCGGCTCGAGCTGTCGCGCAGGCTGGCGGACTGGCTGGGGTTGGCGCATCTGCCGCGCGACCTGAGCGAACTCACGGTCGGCGACAGCGGGCTTCCCGCCGAGCAGGCCGAGGCGCTCGCGCGCGAAGTGGCCGCCGCGCAGAAGGCGGCGCGGCCCTTTCACCTGACGGTCACCGCGCAGGGTTCGGATCGGGCGCTGGTGGTGGTCGGCATGCGTGCGCCCGATGCCGTGCGCGCGCCTGGCGGCGTCGTGCTCTGGTTTCTCGACGCGACCGAGAGCCGCAACGAGATCACGCGGCTGCAGCGCGAGGCGAGCCGGCTGCGGACGGCCTTCGACGCGCTGACTGCGCTGATCGAGGCGGCGCCGATCCCGATGTGGTACCGCGGATCGGACCTGCGGCTGTTGATGGTCAACACGGCCTATGTCCGCGCCGTGGAAGGCCGCGATTCGGAGGATGTGGTCGAACGGGGGCTTGAACTCGTAGAAGGCGCGGGGCTGGGCGGTCCGCTCGCCAACGCCGCGATCGCGCGCGACACGCGCGAGCCGCAGACCGCCGCGATGCCGGCGACGATCGACGGCGCGCGCCGGATGCTGCGCCTGCACGATATTCCGCTGCCGACGGGCGGCGTCGCCGGCTATGCGGTCGATATCGAGGAGCTCGAGCAGGCGCGCGGCGGCATGCGCCGTTTCGCCGAGGCCCAGCGCGCCATGCTCGACCGGCTTTCGGCGGGTGTCGCGCAATTCGCGCCCGATCGAACGCTCGCGTTCTGCAACCAGCCGTTCCGCCGCATGTTCGCGATGAAGCCCGAATGGCTCGCCGACCGCCCCGAATTCGATCGCGTGCTCGAGCGGATGCGCGAAACCAATCGCCTGCCCGACGTCCGCGACTTCCCGGCGTGGAAGGCGGAGCGGCGCGAGTGGTTCACCAGCGCCGATCCGGTCGAGGAAACCTGGTCGATCTCCGGCACGCATCTGCGCGTCGTCGCCCAGCCGCTGCCCGAGGGCGGGCTGCTGCTGATCTTCGAGGATCGCACGCAGCAGTTCGAGTTGCAGCGCGAACATGGCGAAATGCAGCAGGTGCGCACCGCCACGCTGGAAAGCCTCACGGAGGCAGTCGCGGTGTTCGCGAAGGGGCGGTTGCAGCTCTGGAACCGCAAGTTCCGCACCGTCTGGGGATTCGAAGAGGAGTTCCTCGACGGCCATCCCCAGATCCCGACGCTGGTGCGCGACGCCGCACCGCGCCTGGTGCGGCCGGGCAGCGCCGAGATGATCGGCGATCTCATCCGCTCCGCCGCCAAGGACCGTCAGCAGCGTGGCGGCAGCATTGCGATGAAGGACGGCCGCCACTTCGAAGTCTCGGCAGTGCCGCTGCCGGACGGCAACGCGCTATTCACCATGGTGGACACGACCGACCGGCACCGCATCGAGCGCGCGCTGCGCGATCGCA
Source organism: Sphingosinithalassobacter sp. LHW66-3 (assembly GCF_050703275.1). Taxonomy (GTDB): domain Bacteria; phylum Pseudomonadota; class Alphaproteobacteria; order Sphingomonadales; family Sphingomonadaceae; genus Sphingomonas. Next base: position 991,160 of record NZ_CP193482.1, on the reverse strand, counting down.
ACGAGGCGCTCGAAGCCGCGGATCGAGTGAAGACCGCCTTCGTGGCCAATATGAGCTACGAGCTGCGCACCCCGCTCACTTCGATCAAGGGCTTCGCCGAGATGCTGCACGGCGGCTATGCCGGCACGCTGAGCGAAAGCGGCGGCGAATATGCCGAGGCGATCCTCGTGTCGGTCGAGCGGCTCGGCGCGTTGATCGACGATGTGCTCGACCTGACGCAGAACGAAGGCGCCCCGCTCGAACGGGGCCCGGTCGATCTCGAACTCACCGCCCACGCCGCGGCCGAGGCGATCGCCCCGCTCGCCAAGGCGAAGCAGCTCGATCTGGCAGTCGAGGTGCAGGGTTCGGCCGGCGTCGTCACCGGCGATGCGCGGCGGCTGCGGCAAGTCGTCGAGCATCTGCTGCGCCATGCCATCGCCGGCACGCCCGAAAAGGGGCGGGTGCTGCTCCATGTCGACGGCGGCGAGAAGGCGGCGCGTGTTATCGTGTCCGACGACGGACCCGGGATGCCGCCGGAGGCAGTCGCCAAGGCATTCGATCGTTTCGCCCAGCCCGGCACTTCGCGCAGCGGCGAGCGTGCGCTGGGCCTCGGCCTGCCCCTCGCGAAGCGGTTCGTCGAAGCTCATGGCGGGACGATCGAGCTTGTGTCCGAACCCGGCGAGGGCACCCTGCTGATCGTGGAGCTGCCGCGATGAGGGCACGAGGCGCCTTCGTTTGGACGTCGGCGGGAGGTGGCGGGTGATCCTCGCCGATCTCGCCGCCACGCACGCGCTCGGCGCGCGTCTCGCCGCGGTTGCGCAGCCGGGCGATGTCATTGCGCTTTCGGGCCCGCTTGGTGCAGGCAAGACGAGTATCGCGCGCGGACTGCTCGCCGCGCTCGGGCTGGAGAGCGAGGCGCCTTCGCCGAGTTTCGCCATTATCCAGCCCTATGACGTGCCCGAAACGCGCTTTCCCGTCCTGCACGTCGATCTCTACCGAATCGAGGATCCCTCGGAGGCTGCCGAGCTGGGGCTCGACGAAGCACGCGCCGATTCGCTTTTGCTGATCGAATGGCCCGAGCGGCTGGGCGCGAACGCCTGGCCCGACGCGTTGCATCTGACGCTGGATGTCGCCGGGGACGGCACCCGCTCCTTGACAGCGCAGGTCCCAGCGGCATGGAGGGCCCGATGGCCGCTGACCTGAATCCTCCCGCCGCTGCTTCCGAATTCCTCGCGCAGGCGGGCTGGGGCGACGCCACGATCCTGCCGCTCGCCGGAGACGCCTCGTTCCGCCGCTATTTCCGTGCGGTGGCGCCCGGCCGGACGGCGATCCTCATGGATGCGCCACCCCCGCACGAGGATCCGCGGCCGTTCATCGCGATCGCGCGCTGGCTGCGTGCGCGGGGCTTTGCGGCGCCCGAAGTCTTTGGCGAAGACCTCGATCGGGGTCTCGTGCTGCTTCAGGATTTCGGCGACGCGCGCATGCGCGAAACGGTCGATGCCGCGCCGGAGAGCGAGTTGCGGCTCTACGAAGCCGCGGTCGACCTGCTGATCCGCCTCCATGAAGAGGATGCCGCACCGGTACGCCCCTATGACGCGCCGGAATATCACCGCGAAGCAGCGCTTTTCACCGAATGGTATCTTCCGGCCATCGGTATCGACGTTGACGCCGACAGCTATCGAGCCGCCTGGGAGCAGGCGCTGGCGCCGGTCCTCGATACTGCTCCGGTCACCGTGCTGCGCGATTATCATGCCGAGAACATCATGCTGATCGACGGCAGCGAGGCGCTCGGCCTGCTCGATTTCCAGGACGCGCTGGCCGGGCATCCGGCCTATGATCTCGTCTCGCTGCTGCAGGATGCGCGGCGCGACGTGCACCCCTCGCTGGAGACGGCGATGCTCGATCGCTACTGCCGCGTTACCGGCGCGGGTGAAGCGTTTCGGATCGCCTATCATGTGCTCGGCGCGCAGCGGAACGCCAAGATCATCGGCATCTTCACGCGCTTGTGGAAGCGCGACGGCAAGCCGCGCTATCCGGCGCTCTGTCCGCGGGTGTGGGGCTATCTCGAGCGCGATCTGGCGCACCCGGCGCTCAAGCCCGTCGCCGACTGGTTCGATGCCAATGTTCCCGCCGCCCTGCGCGGCGACCCCATGGAAGTTTCCGGACGATGACCACTGCTCACACGCATTCGCTGCGGCCCGATCCGGGCGTACCGGTGCCCGAGACTGCCATGGTGCTGGCTGCGGGTCTCGGCAAGCGGATGCGCCCGCTCACTGCGACGCGGCCCAAGCCGCTGATCAGCGTGGCGGGCAAGCCGCTGATCGATCATGTCTTCGATCGGCTGCGCTCGGCCGGAGTCCGCCGTGCCGTGGTCAACGTCCACTATCTCGCAGATGCGCTCGAAGCGCATCTGCGTGCGCGCGTGAAGGACATCGACGTGATCGTTTCGGACGAGCGCGCGCAGCTGCTCGAAACCGGCGGCGGCCTCGTCAAGGCGCGCGAGCATCTCGGCGACCGGCCGTTCCTGTGCGTCAACAGCGACAATCTGTGGATCGACGGTCCGACCGATGCGATCCGCACGCTGGCGGCGCAGTGGGACGACGAGCGGATGGACGCGCTGTTGCTCACCGTGCCGCTCGCACGCGCGAACAATCATCCGGGGCAGGGCGATTTCCACCTCGACGCGCGCGGCCGCATCACCGGCCGGCGCAAGCCGGGGCGGCTGGCGCCGTTCGTGTTCACCGGCGTTCAGATCCTCTCCCCGCGGATCATCGCCGACTGGCCCGAAGGACCCTTCTCGACCAACGTCTTCTGGCAGCGCGCGATCGACGCCGGCCGCGCATGGAGCGTGGTGCACCAAGGCCTGTGGTTCGACGTCGGCACGCCCCCGGCAGTCGGAAAGACCGAGGCCGTGCTCGCGGAGATGTGAGCGGGGGAGGGGGAGTGCCCGCCACTGTTCTACTGGAACTCCCGAAGGTTTCATCTCTCCTCCCGGGCGGATCTGGGATCGCTTCGCCGGCGCGACTCCGCCGCCTGCGGAGACTTGCTCCGTCTGCGGCTCTGCGATAGCTTTCGCGTACAGGCGTGGCCCGCGCCTCCTCCCTCCCATCGGGGAAGCATCGTACATGCGGGGCGACTGAGGATCATCGGACCCATCTGGCCGAGCGTTCGCATGAGGAGGGATTGCGACGATAGCTCGGAGGAGGTTCCATGATGCTGTTGTCTGCACCGATCCATCAATTGAAGCGTCGAGCCAAGATGCTTGCCCGCGACGCGAAGATCCCGCTGCACGAAGCACAGGATCGCATCGCTCAGGCGGAAGGCTTCCGTAGCTGGAGTCTGCTCTCGTCGCGTATGGCGGCGATCGTAACGCCGGAGTCGCTGCTGCCGACCCTTGTCGAGGGAGATATGATCCTCCTCGGCGCCCGACCGGGGCACGGCAAGACCATGCTGGGTCTGAAACTCCTGATCGATGCCGCTCGAGAGGGGAGGCGGACCGTTCTCTTCACGCTCGAGTTCACGGAGCGGGAGGCGATGGATCGTATCCGGTCGCTCGGTGGCGTGGAGCATGCTCCCGAAATCGTCACTTCGGAGGAGATCGGAGCGGATTTCATCATCGGACATCTGACGGGCACGCCGAAAGGAACCGTTTGCGTCGTCGATTATCTTCAGATCCTGGACCAGCAGCGGACGAAGCCGGCGCTGGGCGAGCAGCTGGAGCGGCTCGCCCGGTTCGCCCGAGCCGAAGCGGTGATCCTTGCTTTCATTTCACAGATCGATCGGTCGTTCGTTGCCGGTCGCAATGGCCCGCCCGGTCTGAAGGACGTTCGCTTTCCGAACGCCGTTTCGACGGCGCTCTTCTCGAAGGCGTGCTTCCTCCACGCGGGAGAGATGCGCCTGCACGCGATCGGCCGGCACTGAGATCTGCGCCGAGCTGCGCTTGGTGCCTCCCGGCGCCGGAATGGCAGCGCGCGGGGCGAGTAGCCGTCTACTCCGGGGAAGGGCCGGGGCCGTGCTCGCCGGACGCGGTCACGGCCTGCATCGAACATGGTTTATCACCGCCGCGCTTTGACCTAGGCAATGCGGGCACATGTCCGAGCGAGCCCGCCCCAGCCTCTATACCATTCCGCCGCACAGGGCGTTCGCCGACGCACTCGTCGCGGGTCTGATCCGGCGCTTCGGCGGCGATCCGATGCGGCTCGCGCGCGGGCTGGTGCTGCTGCCCAACAATCGCGCCAGGCGCACCATCTCCGATGCCTTCGTCCGCGCGAGCGGTGAGGGGCTGCTGCTGCCCCGGCTGGTCGCGATCGGCGATCCCGAGCTGGACGAGGCGATCGGCAGTGTCTTCGATCCGGCCGATGATGCCCAGCCGGTGTCGCCCGCAGTGGCGCCGCTCCAGCGCCGGATGATCCTGGCCCGGCTGATCGTCGAGGCGGGCGGCGCCGTCGAGGCAGGCGAGGCAGTGCGGCTGGCGGGCGATCTCGCGCGCACGCTCGATCAGCTGCTGGTCGAGGAAATCCCGCCGCGCCGTCTGCGCGAACTGGAGATGGCGCCGGAGCTTTCGGAGCATTGGCAGCGCTCGCTGGCGCTGTTCGATCTGGTGCTCGATCGCTGGCCGGGCGAGCTCGAGAAGCTGGGGCGGATCGATCTCGCCGAGCGGCGGCGGCTGCTGCTCCAGCGCGTCGCCGATCGGTGGAAGGCGCGGCCACCGGAAAGCTTCGTCTGTGCGGCCGGGGTCACTGCCTCGGCCCCCGCGGTCGCGCGGCTGCTGCGCGTGGTCAGCGGACTGCCCGAGGGAATGGTCGTGCTGCCCGGCCTTGCCAGCGGCATCGACGACGCCGAATGGGAGATGCTGGGGCCGCACGCGCCCGATCCCCTCACCGGGCGGCGCAAGCGGTCGCTCGAAATGCATCCGCAATATCATCTGAAGCTGCTGCTCGAACGGATGCGCGCGCACCGCGACGACGTGCGCCTCTGGGTCGCCGCCAGCGACCATGACGCCGCCCCGGCGCGCAGCCGCGCGATCGCCTCGGCGATGGCGCCTGCGGAGCGCACCCATCGCTGGACCGATCTGCCGGCGGCCGACCGGCGGCTGGGCGGCGTCCGCGCGCTCGAAGTGGCGACACCGGCCGAAGAGGCGCAGGCGATCGCCCTCGCGCTTCGCGAGGCGCTGGAGACGCCCGGACGCACGGCCGCGCTGGTCACCCCGGATCGCGCGCTCGCGCGGCGCGTGGCGGCGCATTGCGCGCGCTGGGGAATCGTCGTGGACGACAGCGCCGGACGGCCGCTGTCGATGCTCCCACCGGGCACGCTGCTGCTCGCGCTCGCGGATGCGGCGGCGCAGGGCTTTGCGCCCTTGCCGTTGCTCACGCTGCTCAAGCATCCGCTGGTGCGGCCCGATGACCGGCTCGCATGGCTCGAAGGCGCGCGGCGACTCGATCTCGCGTTGCGCGGGCCGCGGCCGGCCCCGGGTCTCGCGGGCGTCGACCGGCATATGGCCGAGCAGCAGGGGCGCGACGGCCATGTCCGTCGTGCGGCGCAGCAGTGGTGGCCCGAGCCGCGTGCGCTCCTCGAACCGCTCGAGGAGACCTTCGCCGCAGGGCCACAGCCGCTTGCCGCGCTGCTCGCGGCGCTTCGCGAGGCGGCCGGCAGCCTTGGCGGCGACTCGCTATGGAGCCGCGCCGACGGTCGGGCGGCGGCCGATCTGCTCGACGAACTCGAGCGGCAGGCGGCGCATGGCCCCGTGCTCGTCGATCCCGCCAGTCTCGCGTCGATGCTCCGCACGCTGATGGACGAAACCGCGGTGCGGCCGCCGCAGGGGGGACATCCCCGGCTCGCCATTCTAGGGCTTGTCGAAGCGCAGCTGCAGAGCGGCGATCTGACGATCCTCGGCGGCCTCAACGAAGGTGTCTGGCCCGGCCTTCCCGCGCCGGACCCGTGGCTCGCGCCGCGCATCCGCGCCGAACTCGGCCTGCCGGGGCTCGAACGCCGGATCGGGCTCTCGGCGCATGATTTCGCGGGTGCGCTCGGTGCGCGGCAGGTGCTGCTGACGCGGGCGCGGCGCGACGCGAGCGCGCCTACGATCGCCTCGCGCTTCTGGCTGCGGCTGGAGGCGCTCTCGGGCGGCCTCGACCGTGCCGAGGATCTCGCCCGCTGGACCGCCGCGCTCGACGAGCCCGAAGCGCACCGGCCGACGCCGCGCCCCGAGCCGTGCCCGCCCGTCGAGGCGCGGCCGCGCGCGATTTCCGTCACCGAAGTCGATCGGCTGAAGGCGGACCCCTATGCCTTTTACGCCCGGCGGATGCTGCGGCTGATGCCGCTCGACGCGGTCGATGCCGATCCCAGCGCGGCGTGGCGCGGCACGGCGGTACATGCCGTTCTTCAAAAATGGTTTGAAGAGGATGGCTGCGCGCCCGATCGCCTGCGCGACCGTGCCCGGGCGATGCTCGCCGACGCGCGGACGCACCCGATGATGCGCGCGCTGTGGCAGCCGCGGCTGATGGAGGCGGTCGACTGGATCGCCGCCGAGCTGGCGCGCAAGGAAGCCGAAGGGCGCCGCGTGCTCGCTGTCGAGCGTGCCGGCAGTATCGACTTCGCCGGCGTCGAGCTGCGCGGTACCTTCGACCGAGTCGATCGGATGGCCGACGGGAGCCTGGCGATCATCGACTACAAGACCGGCAAGCCTCCTTCCGCCAAGGCGGTGCGGGCGGGCTACAGCCTTCAGCTCGGGCTGCTGGGCCTCATCGCCGAAGCCGGCGGGTTCGAGGGGATCGAGGGCCGCGCGGGCTGTTTCGAATATTGGTCGCTGGGCAAGAACAAGGATGGCTTCGGCTATATCGCCACGCCGGTCGACCCCGAAGGCAAGCGCGACCGGATTCCGACCGCCGAGTTCGTCGGGATCGCCGCGGCGAATTTCCGCGACGCGGTACAGGCCTGGCTGACCGGCGACGCGCCGTTCACGGCGAAGCTGGTGCCCGAATATGCCCCCTATGCCGATTACGACCAGCTGATGCGCAAGGATGAATGGTATGGGCGCGACTGAACCGCCGGCGGGTCGGCCATGAGCCTTTCGCCGCTCCCCAACCTCAAGGGTAATCAGGCGCAGGCCAGCGATCCCGCGCGTAACGTCTGGCTCTCCGCCTCGGCCGGCACCGGCAAGACGCAGGTGCTCGCCGCGCGCGTGTTTCGCCTGCTGCTGCGGGGAGTGGCGCCCGAGGCGATCCAGTGCCTGACCTTCACCAAGGCGGGCGCGGCGGAAATGGCCGCACGCATCACCGGGCGGCTCGCCCATTGGGTGCGTGCCGACGACTATGATCTGTTCAACGATCTGGAATCGCTTGGCGAGGAGGCGACTCCCGCACTGCGTGCCCGGGCGCGGACGCTGTTCGCGCGGCTCCTCGACGCCCCGGGGGGGGGCATCCGCATCCAGACGATCCACAGCTTCTGCCAGAGCCTGCTCGCGGCCTTTCCCGTCGAGGCGGGGCTCGTTCCCGGCTTTCGCCCGCTCGATCAGCGCGAAGAGGCGGTGCTGGCGCGCGAGGCGCTGGCGGAGATGCTGGTGGCGGCCGAGCGCGAGGGCCGCAGCGAGCTGATCGATTCGATCGGTGCGCTCAGCCTGCGGCTCGGCGAAGGACGCGCCGAAGCCTTTCTGCGCGAGTGCGCGCGCGCCGCCGATGCGCTGGCGGCGCTGCCGAGCGGCATCCGCCCGTTCCTGCGCCGCGCGCTCGACTTGCCGATCGGCGACATCGACGCCGAGATCGCGCGCTGCTGCGAGGATGCCGAGTTCGACTGCGCTGCGCTGGATCGCATCGCCGCCGCCAACCGTGCCTGGGGTACGGCGACCGGCAGCGGTCATGTCGAGGTGATCGACCGGTGGATTGCCGCGGCCGCGCCGGATCGGGCGCTGCTGCTGCACGAGCTCGTCCTGGTGTTCCACACCGGCAAGGGCGAGCCGCGCAAGCCGTCTAAGAAGCTGCTCGATGCCGATCCCGACTATGCCGAGCTGGCCGAAGAACTCGGCGGCCGCTGCGCCGAGCTGCTCGCGCTGAAGGTCCGTGCCGACTATGCTGATCTGCTGGCCCAGGCGCTGGAGGCCGGGCGCGCCTATGCCGAAACCTATGGGAGGGCGAAGCGGCGGGCCGGCGCGGTCGATTTCGACGACCTGATTCGCGCCACGGTCGATCTGCTCGGCCGGCCCGGAATGGGCGACTGGGTGCGCTACAAGCTCGATCAGACCACCGAGCATCTGCTGATCGACGAGGCGCAGGATACCAATGCGCCGCAATGGCGGATCGTCGCCGCTATCGCCGACGAATTCTTCACCGGACGGGGAACGCGCGAGGCGGGCGTGCGCACCCTGTTCACTGTCGGTGATTACAAGCAGGCGATCTTCGGCTTCCAGGGCACCGATCCGATCTTCTTCCGCGCCGCATTCGAGCGGTTCGCCGAGCGCGCCCGCTCGAGCCCCGACTATGAAGTCGATGCGCCCCGGCTCGAGAATCTGTCGCTCACCCACAGTTTCCGTTCGACCCGGCCGGTGCTCGAATTCGTCGACGCGGCGCTGGACGCGCTCCCGGAGCCCGGGATGGGCAGGCTCAGCGAGGCCGAGCCGCATGCCAGCGAAGTGCCGGGGCCGGGCACCGTGACGCTCTGGCCGCCCACGGTCGAGGGCGGCGCGGAGGCGGACGAGGAGGAATGGGTCGGCGACGCGACTCGCGCGCTTGCCGGACGGATCGCGCGCCAGATTCGCCAATGGCTCGACGACGGGTTGATGCTCGAAAGCAAGGGGCGCCCGATCGAGCCGCAGGACGTGATGGTGCTCGTCAAGCGGCGCGGTGAACTGGCGTCGCTGCTGGTCGCCCGCCTCTATGCCGAAGGCGTGCCGGTGGCGGGAGTGGATCGCCTGCGGCTCAACGCGCCGCTGGCGGTGCAGGATCTGCTCGCCGCGGTCCGCTTCGTGCTCCAGCCCGAGGACGATCTTTCGCTGGCGGCGCTGCTGGTCTCGCCGTTGATCGGCTGGAGTCAGGACGCGCTGATGGAATCGGTCGTGCGCGAGCGGGGCGGGCTGTGGCGGCATCTGCGCGCGACTCAACCCGAGGAACGGCTCGCGCCGCTCCACCGGCTGCTCGCCCGCGCCGATCTCGCCACCCCCTATCGCTTTCTCGAGGAAATCCTTTCGGGCGAGATGCAGGGGCGCCGGCGGCTGCTCGAACGGCTCGGCGAGGAAGCACGCGATCCGATCGAGGAACTGCTCAACGCCGCGCTTAACTTCGAAAGCGTCGCCACGCCGTCGCTCCAGCGCTTCCTCGACTGGTTCGATCGCGGCGATGTCGAGATCGTGCGCGACGCGGCGCAGCCGCGCGATTCGGTGCGCGTGATGACGGCGCATGGCGCGAAGGGGCTCCAGGCGCCGGTGGTGATCCTGGCGGACGCGACGGTCGATCCCACGCGCAGCCCGCGCGATTTCCTCGGCTGGTCGCCGGAAGGGCCGCTCGTTCCCGAGGCGTTGCGCGGGCTGAAGCTGCCGGTGTTCCGCCCGCGCGCCGCCGAACGCGGCGGTCCGCTCGACCAGGTCGTGACGGCTGCCGACGCGCGCGAGCTGGAGGAGCATTGGCGCCTGTTCTACGTTGCAGCGACGCGCGCCGAGGAGCGGCTGGTGATCGCCGGCGCGCTGGGGCCGCAGGCGAAGGGCGTCCCGCCGGAGATGAGCTGGTACGCCGCTTCCGCGCGTGCGCTCGATTGTCTGGGCGTGGCGGCCGACGAAGACACGGGCGACCGCGCGTTCCACGGCCTCGTCCCGCAGCAGCCGGTCGCCGTCCGCCGCGGCGTCACGGCGCAAGCATCCGCGGCGGCGCCCGCACCCGACTGGCTGCGTCGCGCGGCCCCCGCGGAGGCCCGTCCGCCACGCCCGCTGGCACCTTCGGCGCTCGGCGACGATCGCGTTGCCGATCCGCCGCCCTCGGCCGCGATGCGTGCAGCGGCCGAACGCGGGCGGCTGCTGCACGCCTTGTTCGAGCGCTTGCCCGGTGTCGCCCCCGCCGATCGCGCCGCGGCGGCGGAGCGCTGGCTGGCGGGGGCGGGCGGCGTGAGCGACGCGGCCGAGCGCGACGAGCTTGCCGCCGCCGCGCTCGCGGTGATCGAGGATGCGCGCTTCGCCGAGCTGTTCGGCGCCGATGCACTTGCCGAGGCGCCGATCGCCGCCGTCGTCGATGGCACGGTCGTTTCCGGCACGGTCGACCGGCTGGTGGTGCTGCCGGATCGCATCCGCGTGATCGACTTCAAGACCGGGCGCCGCGCCCCGGCCAGCCTCGACGCGGTTCCGCCCTATCATCTGCGGCAGATGGCGGCCTATGCGGCCGCGCTGGCGGTCATCTTCCCCGATCGGCCGGTGGAGGCGGCGCTGCTCTACACCGCCGGGCCGGTGCTGCATCTTCTCCCGCCCGAGCTGCTCGCCCGCCACAAGCCGGGATTGGAGCCCGCGGAGCAAAGCTTGGGATCGGGCGCTTGAGCCGAACCGCCGCCGATCCTAGCTAGACACCAACGATACAGGAGACATGACATGGCCACCAAGGCGATCAGCGACACCAGCTTCGACTCCGACGTGCTGCGGGCCGACAAGCCCGTCGTCGTCGATTTCTGGGCCGAATGGTGCGGCCCGTGCCGGATGATCGCGCCCGCGCTCGAAGAGATCGCCGAGGAAATGGGCGACCAGGTGACCGTCGCGAAGCTCGACATCGACGCCAATCCCGACGCGCCCACCAAATATGGCGTGCGCGGCATCCCGACGATGATCCTGTTCAAGAACGGACAGGTCGCCGCGACCAAGGTCGGCGCGATGCCGAAGAGCGCGATCAAGCAGTGGATCGAAAGCGAGATCTGAGGTTCGCCGGACCGGACGGCGCGTGAGCGCCGCTCCGGCTCAGCTGCGGTAATCGGCGTTGATCGAGATGTATCCGTGGGTCAGGTCGCACGTCCAGACGGTCGCGCGGCCCTCGCCCAGGCCCAGATCGACGCCGATTTCGATTTCCTGTCCCTTCAGATGCTCGGCGACCGGCGCTTCGTCATAGCCCTGCACCGCCAGCCCGTCCTTCGCCACTTCTGTCGTGCCGAAGCGGATCGCGAGCCGGTCGCGCTCGGCGGGCTCGCCTGCCTTGCCGACCGCCATCACCACGCGCCCCCAATTCGCGTCCTCGCCCGCGATCGCGGTCTTCACGAGCGGTGAATTGGCGATGCTCATCGCAATGCGATGGGCGCTGCGGTCGCTTTCGGCGCCGTCGACGTCGATGGTGATGAACTTCGAGGCGCCTTCGCCGTCGCGCACCACCAGATGCGCAAGCTGGCGGCACAGATCGTGCAGCGCGGCGATGAACGCGTCTGCCCCCTCGTCGTCCTCATCGCCGATCGGCGAATTGCCTGCGCCGCCGGTGGCGAAGGCGAGCACCGTGTCGCTGGTCGAGGTATCGCCGTCGACGGTGATGCACGAAAAGGACGTTGCGTTCGCCGTGCGCAGCGCCGCTTCCAGGAACTCGGGCCGCACGGCCGCGTCGGTGAAGATGAAGCCCAGCATCGTCGCCATGTCGGGCGCGATCATGCCCGATCCCTTGATGATGCCCACCAGCCGCACCGTCTTGCCGCCCACCACCGCTTCGGTGACGGCGGCCTTGGCGAAAGTGTCGGTCGTCATGATCGTCGCGGCGGCGTCTTCCCAGCCGCAGACTTCGGCAGCGAAGGCGGCGTCGAGCCCGGCCTCGGCCTTGTCCACCGGCAGCGGCACGCCGATCACGCCGGTCGAAGCAATGAAGACGTCCGAAGGCGCGCAGCCGAGGTGCCCCGCGACGCGGGCCGCGATCGCCTCGACCGCCTCGCGCCCGCGATTCCCCGTAAAGGCATTCGAATTGCCGGCATTCACCACCAGCGCGCGCGCTTCGCCCAGCACCAGCGCCTTGCGGCACCATTCCACCTCGGGCGAGGGGCATTTGCTCCGCGTCAGCACCCCGGCAACGCTCGTCCCCGGCGCCAGCTCGACATAGGTGAGGTCGCACCGGTCCCACGCCTTGTAGCGCGCCCGCGCGACGCGCAGCGTTACGCCGGGAAGATCGGGCAGGGCAGGGAAAGCGGCGGGGGCGAGCGGGGAACGGGTCATCGGACTTCCTTCTGAGGTCACGCGGCTATAGCATCGCCGCGAGAAGGGGACAGCCGCACGCGATGCGGGCGAACGGGGAATGTTGATGACGGTGATGATGATGCTCGCAGCGGCCGTACTCGCGCAGGATGCGCCGGGAGTTGCGTCACGTGCGGAGCTTGTTTCGGGCTCGATCAGCAACACTGATTATCCCGCTGAGGCGATGAGAGCGGGGGAGGAAGGCGAGGTGGAAATCCGCTTCGCGATCGACACGAGCGGATACGTGACTGGATGTAGCGTGGTCGAAAGCTCCGGCTCGGTATCTCTCGATGTCGCAAGCTGTGTTCTCATCACGGAGCGCTTCCGCTTTGAACCGGCGCGCTCCGCGAACGGCGCTCCAGTCTCCGAGATGCGGACGCAGCGGATCCGGTGGGAGCTGCCAGAGCCAGCAGATGAGCCTCTGACCTCTTTCGCGCTCGCGATGCGCTACGAACTGGCACCGGATGGTTCGCTGGCGGATTGCGAAATCGTACCCATCGGGAATGTCCCCGACGACGCGCAATTCTGTGACGGACCTCCGGGAATGCCGTCGGAGATTAAGGCCGCAATGCTGCGGGAAATGGCCGCTGGTCAGTCACAGCTGTTCACCAGCATTGCTCAGGTCGTGGGCGATGAGCGACTCGACGTTCCTCCGCCTCCTCCGGCTCTTTCCCATGTCGAGCGCGCGACGATACGGTTTACGGTGGGCGCCGATGGGCTCGCGCGCGATTGCACCATCGATGCCAGTGGTTTGTCCGATCCGCGCGATCGCACGACAAGCGGTACCCCCTGCGAGGATGGTACGCGCTATGAACCGGTGCACAACGGTTCGGGCGATCCGGTGTCAGTGCCCGTCCGGATCGAAATTGTGCGGGCACTTGCCTATGCTCCGTCCTTAGCGTCGCCTGCGGCGCAAAGCGACGGCGGGACCGATCCCGCCGAATAGGCATCTCCGATTTTGATTAGACGAACGCCATCCGAGTTCCTATGTCGGCGACACTCGCACGCCACAACGACGTGAAAGCGTAATTTGCAACTGCTGCTTCTCCTCTCCGCGCTTCTGAGCGGCCTTACCGGCGCGATGTCCGGCGAGCGTCGCGTCGAACAGGCGCGAGTGGAGCGTGCGGCCGCCGAGGCGGTGGCCAGCGTGCAGGCGATGGTCGAGGCGGAGGCGGCGGTGTCGGCATCCCGCCCTGCGCAGGAGCCGGCCGAAACCGCGGCGGCCCCGATCGCGGTGCGCGAAGCGCCCGCGCGCGACGTTCTTTCGATCACGGGATCGCGGCTCGAATAGCGCCGGGGCGGCCGGAGCGCCGCCCCTCCGGGTGCTTCGGCGCCCTCCCGTTTCGTCGAGCGCAGCCTGCGGCGCGCTCGCGCACAGCCATTCAAGATACGACAGGAACTCCTCATGTTCGGCGGACTTGCCAAGACCTTTTTCGGCTCCTCCAACGATCGCTACGTCCGTTCGCTCGGCGGCATCGTCAACAAGATCAACGGCTTCGAAGCCAGCGTTTCGGCGATGAGCGACGACGAGCTGGCCCAGCAGACCGCCAAGTTCCGCGCCCGCCTCGACGGCGGCGAAAAGCTCGACGACGTTCTGCCCGAAGCCTTTGCGACGGTGCGCGAGGCATCGAAGCGCGTCCTCGGCATGCGCCACTTCGACGTCCAGATGGTCGGCGGCATCGTGCTCCACCGCGGCGAGATCGCCGAGATGCGCACCGGCGAGGGCAAGACGCTGGTGGCGACGCTCGCCACCTATCTCAACGCGCTGCCCGGCAAGGGCGTGCACGTCGTCACGGTCAACGATTACCTCGCCCGGCGCGACGCCGAGTGGATGGGCCAGATCTACCGCTTCCTCGGCCTCACGGTCGGCGTGATCGTTCCCAACCTCACCGATCACCAGCGCCGCGAAGCCTATGGCTCGGACATCACCTACGGCACGAACAACGAGTTCGGCTTCGATTATCTGCGCGACAACATGAAGTTCGACCGCAATTCCATGGTCCAGCGGCCGTTCAATCATGCGATCATCGACGAAGTCGATTCGATCCTGATCGACGAGGCACGCACGCCGCTCATCATCAGCGGCCCCACGGACGACAAGTCCGAGCTCTACATGCGCGTCGACGCGATCGTCCGCCAGCTCGTTCCCGACGATTACGAGATGGACGAGAAGCAGAAGACGATCATCCTCACCGAGGACGGCACCGAGAAGGTCGAGCGCATGCTCGAGGCGGCGGGGCTGCTCGAAGGCGCCAATCTCTACGATTTCGAGAACACCCAGGTGGTGCATCACACCAACCAGGCACTGCGCGCGAACGTGATGTTCAAGCGCGATACCGATTACATCGTGAAGGACGGCAAGGTCGTCATCATCGACGAGTTCACCGGCCGCATGATGGAGGGGCGCCGCTGGTCCGATGGCCTGCACCAGGCGGTCGAGGCCAAGGAAGGGGTGAACATCGAGCCCGAGAACCAGACGCTCGCCTCGATCACCTTCCAGAATTATTTCCGCATGTATCCCAAGCTCTCGGGCATGACCGGCACCGCCGCCACCGAAGCAGCCGAATTCTACGACATCTACAAGATGAACGTCGTGTCGATCCCCACGAACGTGCCGGTTCAGCGCGTCGATCAGGACGACGAATTCTACAAGGACACCAAGGACAAGTTCGGCGCGATCGCCAAGGCGATCAAGGAACATGCCGAAAAGGGCCAGCCGGTGCTGGTCGGCACTGTCTCGATCGAAAAGTCTGAGCTGCTTTCGGACTTCCTGACGCGCGAGAAGGTGCCGCACTCGGTCCTCAACGCACGCCAGCACGAGAATGAGGCGCATATCGTCGCCCAGGCCGGCCGCAAGGGCGCGGTGACGATCGCAACCAACATGGCCGGCCGCGGCACCGACATTCAGCTCGGCGGCAATGTCGAGTTCCGTATCAACGACGAGCTCGGTGAGATGCCCGAGGGGCCGGAGCGCGACGCCGCGATCCAGCGGATCAAGGACGAAGTCGCGGCCGAGAAGGAAGAAGTGAAGGCTGCCGGCGGCCTGTTCGTGCTCGGTACAGAGCGGCACGAGAGCCGCCGCATCGACAATCAGCTGCGCGGCCGCTCGGGTCGTCAGGGCGATCCCGGCCTCAGCCGCTTCTACCTCAGCCTCGAGGACGATCTGCTGCGCATCTTCGGATCGAACACGCTGTTCGCCAAGATGATGCGCTCGAACATCGCCGATGGCGAAGCGATCGGATCGAAGTGGCTCACCAAGGCGATCGAGACTGCGCAGCGCAAGGTGGAGGCGCGCAACTACGACATCCGCAAGCAGGTCGTCGAATATGACGACGTGATGAACGACCAGCGCAAGGTGATCTACGAGCAGCGCTCGGACATCATGGATGCCGATACGGTGGGCGAAGTCGTGGCCGACATGCGCGCGGAAACGGTGAATGCGCTGGTCGGCGAGGCGTGCCCACCCAACAGCTATCCCGAGCAATGGGACGTCGAGGGGCTGAAGAAGCGCGTTGCCGACGTGCTCAACCTCGACGTCCCGGTCGATCAGTGGATCCGGGAGGAAGACGGGATCGATCCCGAGGCGCTCGAGATGCGGCTGCGCGAGCGTGCCGACGCGCTGATCGAGGAGAAGTCGAAGGATCTGGAAAAGGACACCTGGACTCAGGTCGAAAAGTCGATCCTGCTCCAGAACCTCGACCATCACTGGAAGGAGCATCTCGCGATGCTCGATGCGCTGCGTCAGGTGATCCATCTGCGCGCCTATGCGCAGCGCACGCCGCTCAACGAATATAAGCACGAGGCATTCGCGCTGTTCGAGCGGATGCTGGGCAGTATCCGCGAGGATGTCACCCGCACGCTTGCCTACGCCCAGTTCCGCATGCAGGCGCCGCCGCCGGAGCTGCCCGAGCTTCCCGATTTCCTCACCACCCACATCGATCCGCTCACTGGCGAGGATGATACCAACGATCGCGACGGCGGCACCGCGGGGCTCGTCACCACGCGCCTCCCGCCGTTTCAGATGGCGCAGCCGAGCGGCGATTCGGCGCCGGGCGAGCCCAGCGAGTGGCGCGGCAATGTCAGCCGCAATGCGCCGTGCCCGTGCGGATCGGGCCGCAAGTACAAGCATTGCCACGGCGCGCTTTCGGGGAACAACGCCCAGGCGTAAGCCACGACAAGCCGGCGTGAGCCAAAGAAAAGCCCCCTCCCGCACGGCGGAAGGGGGCTTTTCTGTCTGTGGTCCGTGGCGCGCTGCGGGCGCCACGGACGGTGTGGCTGGCGACGATCAGCGGGCCTGCGGTGTCATCACCGACGGGCCGAGCCGTTCGATCACGTCGCGTGCATCGAAGGCACGCACGTTTTCCGGCTTGGGTCCGCGGCCGAGCACGATCTCGGCCATCGCCTCATAGCGGTCGATGGTGCGGGTATCGAAGCCGCGCGGCCCCCAGAAGGGATCGTCGTAGAAGGGATCGTAGAAGCCCCAGCCGTAATGCGGACGATAGTAGCGCCAATAGGGGCTCCAATAGCCGAACGGACCCGGCCCGAAGCTGCGGTCGACATAGGTGCGGGTCGTCCGCTCGGTATCGCGGTTGAACAGGATGAAATGATCATAGCCCTGCTCCAGCGTGAGCTGCGCCGCGCGGAAGAGCAGATAGCGCTCCACCGTCTCGCGCGAGGTCAGGCTGTTGCCCGCGAAGCTGACGCGGAAACGGTTGGATTCGATCTGCTCGTCCCAATAGCCGGTCCGGTTCTGGCCGACTCCGGTTGCGGGCTGATAGGGCGTGGGATAGGCGCAGGACGCCAGTGCAAGGCTGCCGGCGAGCGCCACGGTGAGCGCGCGGATGCGCGGTCGCGACGTGAGGATGGTCATGGTCCCTCCAGGGTTGGTTTCGCGATTGGCGGCGCGATCCGCCGTCTTCTCTCAACGCAACACTATCGCGGAATGTCCCTTGCCGCCAGATGAATGAAGCTGGCGTGGGTCCGCTCAAGTGGTGGAAAATACTCGGATTTATCAGCTGTGGACAGAGGCGATGTGCGCATTCGTCTCACCGGCGGTGCGGCAGCGCCCGGCGGAAACGGGTGCCGGACTGCCCCCGTTCGCGCCCGTGAAGCTGGCTTTCCCCTGCGAACGTGGCCGGCAATGCGTACACCTACGACCCGAACGGCAATCTGACGTTCGACGGCGAGATCAGCTTCACCTACGACATCGAGAACCGGCTGGTGTCGACCAGCGCGGGGGCTGCGCTTACCTATGATCCGCTGGGGCGGCTGTGGCAGATATCACACCCAGACCCGCAGTTTGGCACGACGCAGTTCCTGTACGACGGCGACGCGCTGGTCGCCGAATATGGCGCTGCAGGCACCATGCTCAAGCGCTACGTCCATGGCCCCGCCGAGGGCGTGGACGATCCGATGGTGGAGTATGTCGGCGCCGGCGTGGCGTCGCCGCGCTATCTGTTCGCCGACCACCAGGGATCGATCATCGCCACGGCCGATGCCAACGGCAATCACCTGTCGACCAACCGCTATGACGACTATGGCATTCCCGGCGCCGCGAACAGCGGGCGGTTCCAGTACACCGGCCAAATCTGGCTCGAAGAGCTGGGCATGTACCACTACAAGGCCCGCATCTACTCGCCAACGCTCGGCAGGTTCCTCCAAACCGACCCCATCGGGTATGAGGACCAGATCAACCTCTACGCGTATGTCGCAAACGATCCGGTCAATGGGACAGACCCGACGGGGATGATGGGTCCCGAAACCGTATGGGATGTAATTAATGTTGTTCTAGGCGCTGTCAGCTTCTCAGGTAATTTAGCGAGCGGTAACTATGGAGCTGCTGCCTTAGACGGCCCGGGTATAATCGTCGACGGCGCGACTACTGTTGCGCCGGGAATACCAGGCGGTGCTGGAGCAAGCCTTGCAGCAATACGGATTTACAGAGCATCTGCGCGAGTTCTAGCTTCAAGCGACCGAATATTACATGTTGCGGGAGGCTCCTCTCGCGTGTCCGGAGCTGTCCGTTCAATCAGAAACAACGTATCTGATCACCTCAAGGTAAGTGATGTTTCTGGCGCAGTACGGGAAATTTTGGGCTCTCCCGTTTCACGGCCCGGCGGGGGTTCGTTTCAGCATCTTAACGAGGTGCAGAATGCCCTACAAGGAATGAAAAATTCAGTAGGCACGCTTCAGAGAGAGCTTGGACGAACTGGGCTTTCCCGCACTGAACGCAATGCTATTGAGCATACCATCTCTACAACATCGGCTCACACAGATAGAATTGAGAAGATTTTGGACACAGCCAGGCGATTAGTGGACTGAACAGATGGTAAATATGAATATTTTGGACATTCTAAAAAACAGAAATATCGATACTGACGTTCACAACCTTATCCGTATCGCGGCCAAGCGCCTTGGAGCTACCCAAGATATTATTAATCTCTGTAGAGGGATAATTTCTTCTAAAGAAGACGACTGGTGGATGCAGGGTGCGGTTTATGCTATCTCGGAGGACTTAAATCGGACAGAAGATTTCACAAGAGAGTTATTGTCCACCATCGAAAAGTACCAGTGGGATGCCTTCCCAAACACTGCAATTGCATCGTTTTCTGCGCTCGGCATATATGCTAATCGGTCAGAGGATAAATATATTATTGGTGAATTTACCAAGTGCCTATTTGAGGAGATTGAGGAGTTCGATAAAAATGTCGGTTCGCGTCGCCCCGTAAGGCTAGAGGTTATTTGCAGGTCGCTCGATGTTTCCCTGCGGGGTCCAGAGGGAATCTATCGTCCACTCAGGGTTAGCCGCCCTGAGGATATTCCGGATTATCTATTAAGCCATGTTGATGATTAGGTACGGCAAGCTGCTTGAAACGAAGGCAAGATAAAGGGAATGGCTCCCCCTGTGGGGTAAGCCGTTGTCTGCACGTCGTTTTTCAGGGGGATAGATGGCACCATGAGCGAGACTCTGGTGCCATTTTGGTGCCAGGGGCGTGCTAAGCGCTTGAATCTCTTGCCGCTTTAGCTGCTTTGCGATGGAGACATGGCCGCGCTGACGCGCGGGCCAGGTCGCTCCGCTCCCGCCGTGCCTGCGGCCCGGCCAATGCGGTCAGCCCAGGGCGTTGCCTTGCGCTGGCGTAGGGCCTTCGGCCAGCGGTGCGGGCGGTCGCTGCCCTTTAGCCCCGCCTCTGCCGGCGGGGCTGCCGGTCCGCTCCTTGCCGCCCACCCCGCCGCCCGAGGCACGGGGGGTCAGGCAGGGAGAAAGGACATGGAAGATGATCTGGACGAACTCCGTCGCCGTCTCGACACGCTGGAGACGTTGCCGCACGCGGTGTTCCTGCTGCATCGTATCGATGCGCTCGACTATGGCGAGATCGGCTATCGGCTCGGGAGGAATAGACGAGCAGCGAGGTACATGACCCCCCGCGAGCACAACTGATCGGCGAGCCCGAAGGCGGCGACTAGCGCCCCCTCAGCCGCCATTCCACGATCGCGCAATGTCCCGTCGCATCGGAGACATTTGCTGGCACCCCCTCTGATGGCACCCCTCGCACGAGGCCGCGCAGTCGCGAAGCGTGCGGCGACCATCGCGCTGACGTGCGCGTCCGGATTGGCGATGGGAAGATGTCCGAAGGAAGTGCCGTGGCTCCCCGGGCCTGATTCGAACAGGCGACCGATCGATTAACAGTCGATTGCTCTACCGCTGAGCTACCGGGGAATGCCGTGGCGTGCGGCCGTGGCCGCCGTCGGGAGGCGCGCCTATAGCAGCGCCTCCGCGCGCTTTGCAAGAGGGGAGGCCGCGTGCCTTATCCGGAGCGCAACAGACCCACCGCCGCGTCCCGTTCGAAGAGATAGAGCGCCAGTCGCGCCGCCCGCCCGCGCTCGCCCTTGAGCCCTCCGTCGCGGTCGATCAGCAACCGCGCATCGCCATTGGCGGCGGGCAGCAATTCGCCGAGCATCTCGGGATTCGCCAGCCGGAACTGCATTTCGCCCGACTGGCGCGTGCCCAGCAGCTCGCCCGCGCCGCGCAGCCGCAGATCCTCCTCGGCGATTCGGAAGCCGTCGTTGGTCTCGCGCATCAGCGCGAGGCGCGCGCGCGAGGTCTCGTTGAGCTGGTTGCCGCGCAGCAGCAGGCATACCGATCGCCCGCCGCCGCGTCCCACGCGCCCGCGCAGCTGGTGGAGCTGGGCGAGGCCGAAGCGGTCGGCGGCCTCGATCACGATCAGCGTGGCATTGGGCACGTCCACGCCCACTTCGATCACCGTCGTCGCCACCAGCACGCCCAGCTGGCCTGCGGAGAAGCGCGCCATCACCGCGTCCTTCTCCGGCCCCTTCATCCGCCCGTGAACCAGTCCCACCTTGTCGCCGAACCGCGCGCGCAGCGCTTCGGCACGCGCTTCGGCGGCAGCGAGGTCGCTCTTTTCGCTCTCCTCGACGAGCGGGCACACCCAATAGGCCTGTCCGCCGCCTTCGAGGTGCCGGGCGAGCGCGTCGGCCACGTCGCCCAGCCGGTCCTCGGCGATCACCCGCGTTTCGATCGGCTGGCGGCCGGGCGGCATTTCGTCGAGCCGGCTCACGTCCATCTCGCCATATTGGGCGAGGGTGAGGGTACGCGGGATCGGAGTGGCGGTCATCACCAGCAGGTGGGGCGGCCGCGCGGCCTTGGCCTGCAACAGCATCCGCTGCGCCACGCCGAACCGGTGCTGCTCGTCGACCACCACCAGCCCCAGGTCGCGATAGGTCACGCCTTCCTGGAAGATCGCATGGGTGCCGATCAGGATGTCGATCGATCCGTCGGCCAGCCCCATCAGCGTCGCCTCGCGGGCGCGGCCCTTGTCGCGCCCGATGAGGATCGCGATTCGCACGTCGATCCCGGCGAGCATCCGGCTCAGATTCTCGAAATGCTGGCGCGCGAGGATCTCGGTCGGCGCGAGCAGCGCGCCCTGTGTGCCAGCCTCGGCGGCCATCAGCAGCGCCATGGTCGCGACCAGCGTCTTGCCCGATCCGACATCGCCCTGGAGCAGCCGGAGCATCGGCTGGCTCTGGCGCAGGTCGCCTTCGATCTCGCCGATCGTTCGTGCCTGCGCGCCGGTCGGGGCATAGGGCAGCCTCAGCGCCTCGCGCAGCCGCCCGTCGCCGATCAGCGGCCGTCCGCGCTTCGCCCGCGCCTCGCCGCGGACCAGGAGCAGCGCGAGCTGATTGGCGAACACCTCGTCATAGGCGAGCCGCTCGCGCGCCTTCGCATCGGCGGGATCGCCATGGATGCGGGCGAGGGCGTCGTGCCAGTCGGGCCAGCCGTGCCGCGCCTTCAGCCCCGGCTCGATCCATTCGGGCAGCTCGGGCGCACGCTCCAGCGCCTGTGCGGCAAGCCCGGCCAGCCGTTTCGAAGTCATCCCCTCGGACAGCGGATAGATCGCCTCGCGCTCCGCCAGCGGCTCGCCGCCGTCGAGCGGCTGGACATGATCGGGGTGAACGATCTGCAGCTCCTGTCCATAGCTTTCGAGCTTGCCCGAAACGCGCCGCGGCTCGTTGAGCGGGAACAGCTTCTTCACCCAGCCGGAATTGCCGCCGAAATAGACGAGGCTCACGTAATTCCCCGCCGCGTCCACCGCCTGGACCCGCGCCGGTGCCCGCGCGCTGCCGCCGAAGCGATAGGAGACCGGCGTCAGCGTGATCGCGATCACGCGGCCGGCGTCGGCGACATCGAGCTCGTCGCGGGCTAGGCGGTCGATCCAGCCGGTCGGCAAGTGGAACAGCACGTCGACGACCCGCGCCAGCCCCAGCCGGTCGAGCGGCTTGGCGAGCTGCGGCCCGATGCCTTTAAGGGCCGTGACTTCGGCGAACAGGGGATTGAGCAGTTCGGGGCGCATCGCTCCGCCGGGTTAGGGCAGGAACGGCGGGGACGGAAGCGGCCGCGCGTGACGCACATATGAAACGGGGCCTCCCTCTCGGGAGACCCCGTCGAAACTCGGTTGCGGCGCGCCGTTATTCGGCGATCGTCTCTTCCACGTCGCCGCTGGCGTCGCCAACTGCATCGGCAGCGGCGTCGAGGCGCTCTTCCTGCATTTCGTTGCCGCGCTCGTCGGCCAGATCGGCCTTCTCCTCGAGCACGTCCTCGGCGGACTGCATCTGCTGCTCGGCCACGTCGCCGGCGGCATCCTGTTCGTTGCCGCAGGCGCTCAGAAGCGCGAAGGTGGCGGCGGCAGCGATCGTCGCAAAGGTCTTCATTCCGGTACTCCTTTTCGTTTCGTCCGGCCGCGAGACTAGCGCGTCCCGCGACGCATGTTAACCCGGCGTTCAGCCGCAGAACAGTCCGAGACGCCCAGTGTTCCCAAAAAACGCTGCTGCGGCGGCTGAATTCCTGCGCCTCCTGCGAAGTTTTCGCTGTCCTACAGGCGGCCGTTCGGCATATCTGACGGGTCCGCCCGTTGCTGGAGGACCGCCATGCCGCTCCGATCTTGCCCCGCACCCCGCTGCACCGGATCGCTGCGCTACGAATGCGCTAGAACCAACCGGCCGCTCACGCGCGGGCGCACGCACGCGCGCGGAGGTGCGACCTTAGTGCGACCTTCGGCGGAAAACCGCGCGTTTCGCTCGAGGCTCCGGTCCGGCCGCGGGATCGGTCGCGCTGGTGTTTTCGTGCGCACCACCCTATCTCGCCTCTCGAACGGCTGGCGGCGCTTTCCTGCGCCGCCGGCCCGAAGCTGTTTGGAGGAAATGTGGATCGCGAGACGCGCCTGAAGCGCCTGCGCTTTCGTGCATGGCATCGCGGGACGAAGGAGGCCGATCTGTTGATCGGCGGTTTCTTCGACGCGCACCACGCCGGCTGGTCGGATGCCGAGGTCACTCTGTTCGAGGCGCTGCTCGAGGAACAGGATGTCGACATCATGGCCTGGGCGCTGGGAACGCAGCCGACGCCCGTGCGCTTTGCAGGACCGGTGATGGCCGCGCTCAAGAACGTCACCTACGTGCCGATCGCCGAATAGGCTTCCGTCCGCCCTGCGCTCGCCGAAGGGCACTCCATTCTCCCGAAGCGACCGAGCTTCGACACGCCAGCACCGGCGACTGTCCGGAACCGTCAGACGATGCCCGATCTCAAGACCATTCTTAAGGCCGATCGGCCGCTCACTCTTTCCGCCGTGCCGAACGGCTTTCTGCCCTGGCTGCTGGCCGATCTAGCGCGCGCGGGCGGCACCGCGGTCTATGTCGCGCCCGACGAAGTCGCGATGCGGGCGGCGGCATCGACTGCGCCGTTCTTCGCGCCCGATGTCGAAGTCGTCAGCTATCCCGCCTGGGATTGCCTGCCCTATGATCGTGCCTCGCCCACGCTTCGGGTGATGTCCGAACGGCTGGCGGCGCTGCATGCGCTGCAGACGCCGGCCAAGCGGCCGCGCCTCGTCGTCACCACCGTCAACGCCGCTACCCAGCGGACGCTCACGCGCTTCCGCATCCGCCAGCTCGTCGCGCGGCTCGCGCCCGACGAGCGCATCTCGCTCGACACGCTCTCCGCGCTGCTTCAGGCGAACGGCTATCACCGCGTCGATACCGTGAACGATGCGGGCGAATTCGCGGTGCGCGGCGGCCTCGTCGATCTCTTTCCCAGCGGCGCCGAGCAGGCGCTGCGGCTTGATTTCTTCGGCGACGAGATCGAGAGCGTGCGCACCTTCGATCCCGCCGACCAGCGCACGACCGGGCGGATCGATGGATTCACGCTGCTGCCTGCTTCCGAGGCGCTGCTCGACGCCGAATCGATCAAGCGCTTCCGCACGCGCTATCGCGAGAAGTTCGGCGCAAACGCCACCGGCGATCCGCTCTACCAGGCGATCTCGGACGGCCGGCGGCTCGCGGGCATGGAGCATTGGCTGCCGCTGTTCGAGGAGCGGCTCGAGACGCTGTTCGACCACTTGCCCGGCGATGCCGTGGTCGTGCGCGACGGCAACGCCGCCGGCGCCGCCGAGGCGCGGTTCGAGGCGGTTGCGGACTATCACGCCAATCGCGTGCGCGCTCAGTCCAGTGATCCCGGCAGCTATCGCCCGCTTGCGGCCGAGGCGCTGTATCTCACCGCCGACGAATGGACGTCGCATCTCGAAAAGGCGCCCGCGCATCTCGCCACGCCGTTCCGCGAGCCGGAAAGCGCGACCGTGCTCGATTTCGACGTTGAGGGGCCGCGTGACTTCGCGCCCGAGCGCGCGGCGCAGAGCAATGTCTATGACGCTGTCGTCGCGCATGTCGCGAAGCTGCGCAAGGACGGCCGCAAGCCGGTGCTGGCCAGCTATTCGGGTGGTGCGCGCGAGCGGCTGTCGGGATTGCTCGCCGATCATGGGCTGAAGGGGGCTCGGCCGGCGGAAAGCTGGCAGGAGGCGCTCGGCATCGCCGACAAGGGCGTCGCCCTCGTCGTGCTGCCGCTCGATCACGGGTTCACGGCGCCCGACGTGGCGGTGCTCACCGAGCAGGATATGCTCGGCGACCGCCTCGTCCGCCGCCAGAAGCGCCGCAAGTCGACCGATGCATTCCTGAACGAGCTGGCGACTCTCTCGCCCGGCGATCTCGTCGTCCATGTCGATCACGGGATCGGCCGCTACGACGGGCTCACGCAGATCCCGGTGCAGAAGGCGCCGCACGATTGCGTCGCGCTGAGCTATGCCGGCGGCGACAAGCTCTACGTGCCGGTCGAGAATCTCGAGGTGCTGACGCGCTACGGCTCGTCGGAGGAAGGCGCCACGCTCGACAAGCTGGGCGGCGAGGCATGGCAGCGGCGCAAGTCGAAGATGAAGGAGCGCATCCGCGAGATCGCGGGCGAACTCATCGCGACCGCCGCCAAGCGCGCGCTGCGCCCCGCCGATGTCGCCGAGCCCGATGCGGGCGGCTATCCCGCCTTCGTCGATCGCTTTCCCTATGAGGAGACCGAGGATCAGGACCGCGCGATCGAGGATGCGCTGGGCGATCTCGCGGCCGGCCGGCCGATGGACCGGCTGATCGTCGGCGATGTCGGCTTCGGCAAGACCGAAGTCGCGCTGCGCGCGGCCTTCGTCGCCGCGATGGCGGGCATGCAGGTCGCCGTGGTGTGTCCGACGACGCTGCTCGCGCGCCAGCATCACATGCATTTCACTCAGCGGTTCGAAGGCTTCCCGATCAACGTCGGGCGGATGTCGCGGCTGGTTCCCGCGGCCGAGATGAAGGCTACCAAGGAGGCGCTGGCGAACGGCCAGATCGACGTGGTGATCGGTACGCACGCGATCCTCGCCAGGGGAATCGAGTTCAAGCGGCTCGGCCTGGTGATCGTCGACGAGGAGCAGCGGTTCGGCGTCACGCACAAGGAGCGGCTCAAGGGGCTGAAGGCCGACGTGCATGTGCTGACGCTCACCGCCACGCCCATCCCGCGCACGCTCCAGATGGCGATGAGCGGCCTGCGCGAGCTTTCGGTGATCCAGACCCCGCCGGTCGATCGGCTCGCGGTGCGCACCTATGTCATGCCCTGGGACCCCGTGGTGCTGCGCGAGGCGCTGCTGCGCGAGCATTATCGCGGCGGCCAGGCCTATTTCGTCACGCCGCGGATCGCCGACCTGCCCGACATCGAGCAGTTCCTGCGCGAGGAAGTGCCCGAAGTGAAATATATCGTCGCCCACGGTCAGATGGCACCGGGCGACGTCGAGGAACGGATGTCGGCCTTCTACGACAAGAAGTACGACGTGCTGGTCTCGACGACGATCGTCGAGAGCGGGCTCGACATTCCCAGCGCGAATACGCTGATCGTCAATCGCGCCGACAAGTTCGGCCTCGCCCAGCTCTATCAGTTGCGCGGGCGGGTGGGGCGCTCGAAGACGCGTGCCTATGCCTATCTCACCACTGCGTCCGAGCGGCAGATGACCGATGCCGCGCAAAAGCGGCTGAAGGTGCTGTCCGATCTCGATTCGCTCGGCGCCGGGTTCCAGCTCGCCAGCCACGATCTCGACATCCGCGGTGCGGGCAATCTGCTCGGCGACGAACAATCGGGACACATCAAGGAAGTCGGCTACGAACTATACCAGTCGATGCTCGAGGAGGCGATCCTCGACGCCAAGTCGGGCGGGCTGAAGGACGAGCGGCCGAAGGACCTCTCGCCGCAGATCACGGTCGATGCGCCGATCATGATCCCCGAGGATTTCGTCCCCGATCTCGATCTGCGCATGGGCCTCTATCGTCGCCTCAACGAAGTCGAGGACAAGCAGGGCGTCGAGGCCTTTGCCGCCGAACTGATCGACCGATTCGGCAAGCTGCCCGAGCCGACCGAGAATCTGCTCACGCTCATCGAGACGAAGCTGAACGCCAGGAAGGCGTGCATCGCCAAGATCGATGTCGGCCCCAAGGGTGCGCTCGTTCACTTCCACGAGGATCGCTTCCCCAATGTCGAGGGGCTGCTCGCCTATGTCGACCGGCTCGAAGGCACTGCCAAGCTGCGGCCCGACATGAAGCTCGTCATCACGCGCGGCTGGGCGACTGCGCAGGCGCGGCTCAACGGCGCGCTCCAGCTCTCGCGCGGCTTGGCGAAGGCGGCGGGATGACGGCGACAGGGCCCTCTGATGCCGCTGGCCGCCTGCGGATCCGCCGCAACACGCCGGAAGACGCGACCCGACTGTTCGCGCTGTGGCACGCCGCCGTCGAGGCTACGCACCATTTCCTCTCACCGGCCGATCGGTCCGAGATCGCGGCAATGGTGCGCGACGACTATCTTCCGGCCGCGGAACTCTGGGTGGCGAGTGACGCTGCGGACTGCCCGGTTGCGTTTCTGGGGATGACGGGTGCGCATGTCGACGCGCTGTTCGTCGATCCCGCGCACCACGGCCGCGGCGTGGGCAGGGCGCTGATGGACTTCGCACGCGCTCGGCACGCTGTGCTCACGGTCGACGTCAACGAACAGAATCCGCGCGCGGTCGGCTTTTACGAGCGGCTGGGTTTCGTGCGGACCGGCCGGTCGCCGACTGACGATCAGGGACGCCCGTTTCCGCTGCTCCACTTTCGGCTGGAAGCCAGCGGAAACGGCTAGTTGCTGTGGTCCGCGATGATCTTCCAGCCGGCGGGGGTGCGGCGGAAGACGAGGCTGGTCATCCCGCTCGCGGCCGGGGCGTCGCCCGCCGAGCTCAGATGCCAACGGGCGATCGCCAGCACATGGTCGCGCCCGAGCATGCGGATGTCGTGGAAAGTGAAGGAGAGCTGCCGTCCCCCCTCGCCGCTGCGGCCGGAGAAGCGATCGGGATAGGTTTCCAGATACTGCCGCCGGATCGGAGCAATCCCGTGCACCACATCGGCGCCGACGAAGCTCGTCGTCGGCGCATCGGCATAGACCGAAAGGAAGCGCTCGATGTCACCGCTGTTCCAGCCCGCCGCCGATTCGTTCAGCGCGGCACGGATTTCCGCGCGAACCGGGGCGGGGGCCTCCTGCGCCGCGGCCGGCGCGGCGAAGGTCAGCGCCAACAGGGCAAGTGCGATCCGGATCATCCGCGTTCCTCCACAAGTCGGGCGAGCGCCGCCGCATCGAGCGGCTCGGCGCAGAGATAGCCCTGGTAATATTGGCAGCCTTCCTTGGCGAGCAGTTCGAGCTGCTGTTCGGTCTCGACGCCTTCGGCGACCACCGTCAGCCCCAACGACCGTGCCATGTCGATCACGCCGCGCACCACCACGCGATCGCGCGGCGATCCGGCGATGTCCTGGCTGAGCTTCTTGTCGATCTTGAGCACGTCGAGCGGCAATGCCTTCAGATAGGCGAGGCTCGAATAGCCGGTGCCGAAATCGTCGATCGCCACCCGGCAGCCTGCGGTGCGCAGCTCGGCGAGCAGTCGTGCCGCCTCGCCGAGCTCTTCCATGATGCTCGATTCGGTGACTTCGATAGTCATGCGACCGCGGGGAAAGCCGCTGGCGTCGATTCGGCCGAGCAGTCGATCGGCGAAGTCGGGGCGGCTCACGTCACTCGCGGTGACATTGATCGAGAGTCGCAGTGACGCGAGCGAAACGGGCCAGTCCGCGGCTTCGGCGAGCGCACGCTGCTGGACATGCTCGGACAAGGCACGTCCCAGCTCCGCCCGTTCGGCAGCCGCGAACAGCGTTTCTGGGTCGATCGCGCCGAGCTCGGGATGCTGCCAGCGCGCCAGTGCCTCGGCTCCCGCGATGGCACCGGTAGCGATCGCGACTTGCGGCTGGAACACGATTGCGACTTCGCCATCCGCGATTGCCCTGGCGATATCGCCCGCCAACCGGTCGAGCGCGGGAGCTTCGGGGCCGGCCGCGCGCTCGGCGATGGTCTCGGTCAGCCGGCGCAGCAGGGTCGCGGCGCTATCGTCAGGCTCCGATTCGGTGCAGGCGATGCGGGGCTCCAGCGGAGTGACAGCGCCACCCGCGACGAACGGGCGTGTGAATGCTGTTTCGATGCAGCTGCGGAGGAGCGTGCCGCTCCCCGGGGCGGTCGCGACCAGGAACTCGGGTCCGCCCAGCCGGGCAACCAGCGCGTTTTTGCCGACGGTGCTCCGTACCGCTTCGTCGATCCGACGCGCGACGGCACGAAGCAGTGCGTCACCGGCGCTCCGTCCATGCGCTGCATTCACATCCTCGAACCGCTCGAGTGCAATCAGTATCGCCGTCAGCGTCTGCGATTCGCCGATCCGCTGGTCGAGCCAACGCCGTGCGGCAGTGGCGTCGCGAACTCCTTCGAAAGCGTCGCGAACTGCCGCCCCTGCATCGGGCGCGGCTCCCAGTGGCTCGACCAGAGCGTGCACACGCCGAGTGCGGGCGTCATATTGCAGATGGTGGACAAGCCGACCGACCCCCGGAAGATCGTGTGCGAAGGCAGTTGCCGGAGTGTCAGCGCCGAGCCGCCGCAGGGCGCTATGCACCAACTTTCGCTCGCGGCGCGGGAGCTGGCGCAGGAAGCCACGGCGTCCGGGCTGCTCGGGAAGCTCGGCGAGCTGCGCCAGCGCCGGAGTGATTTGCAGCGAGCGCAATTGCGGGTCCCAACGCCAGCCGAGCGGCTCGGCGTTCGCACCGGCTCGGGCCTCCCAACCGCCCAGGCGCTCGACGTGTCGCTCCGCAAAGCGCAGCGCCT
This sequence comes from Sphingosinithalassobacter sp. LHW66-3, assembly GCF_050703275.1. Taxonomy (GTDB): domain Bacteria; phylum Pseudomonadota; class Alphaproteobacteria; order Sphingomonadales; family Sphingomonadaceae; genus Sphingomonas. The sequence continues at coordinate 961,950 of NZ_CP193482.1, read as the reverse complement.
GCACCAGCTCGACTGCGCGCATCGGACTCGAGAGGAAATGCGTTGCGCCTGCGGAATAGAAGTCGCCGATTCGACCGGCGTCGCCCCGCGAAACGAGCACCAGCAGGGCGGCACCGCGCTCCGCGACGACCTCGCCAAGCGCCTGCGTCGCCGCCAGCCCCTCGGCCAGCACTCCACGCGCGTCGACCAGAGCGACTGCCGCGCCGGAGGCAGCGAAGCGCCGCTCGGCTTCGTCCGCACGGCGCGCGGCAACGCTGCGCCACCCGGCGGCCGCCACGGTCGTGGCCAGCTCGTTGCGCTGGCGGAAAGAGAGGAGGAACAGGGGCGCGCGCTGCGGCGGGACCGATTCGGCTTCGCTCATGCTCCTCCTATCCGCTTTCGCGTGCCGCTTGTCGAAGGGGGCGGTGCTGGGCTTGCCCCTCGGGCTGCGAAAGCCTAGCTCCTGCAGCATGGCAAGCGCCTCTCCCCTGATCGACCGCCACGGCCGCACGATCAGCTATCTGCGCATCTCGGTCACCGACCGGTGCGACCTGCGCTGTCGCTATTGCATGGCCGAGCAGATGACCTTTCTGCCGAGAGAACGGCTGTTGAGCCTCGAAGAGATTGCGCTGATCGCCGAGCGGTTCATTGCCCGGGGAACGAGCAAGATCCGTCTTTCCGGCGGCGAGCCGCTGGTACGCCGCGATATCGTCGATCTCGCGCGGCGGCTGGGCCGGCATCTCGGCGATGGTGGGCTCGACGAATTGACGATGACGACCAACGGCGTGCGTCTTGCCGAACATGCCCAGGCGCTTGCGGACGCCGGGATGCGCCGAGTGAACGTGAGCCTGGACAGTCGCGATCCAAAAGTGTTTCGCCACATCACCCGTCATGGACAGATTGAGACGGTGCTCGGCGGAATCGCGGCGGCGAAGGCCGCCGGCCTCGCGGTCAAGATCAACATGGTCGCGCTGAAAGGCCTTAATGCGCATGAAATCGCAGACATGCTCGCCTGGTGCGCAGACGAGGCGCTCGATCTGACGCTGATCGAAACGATGCCGATGGGGAGCGTCGACGAGGACCGCGCCGATCGCTTCCTGCCGCTCACGCACGTTCTCGACGACCTGCTTGGCCGGTTCGACCTTCGTCGCGACGCGCATCGGAGCGGCGGTCCGGCGCGCTATTGGCGGCTGGCGGGGACCGACACTCGCCTCGGGCTTATTTCGCCGCTCACGGCGAACTTTTGCGACGGCTGCAACCGCGTGCGGCTGACGACGGAAGGGCGGCTCTATCTGTGTCTCGGCCATGACGATCAGGTCGATCTCAAAGCTGCGATTCGCGACGGCGGCTTGCCGGCAGTCGATGCCGCGATCGACGCGGCGCTCGCGATCAAGCCGCGGCGGCACGATTTCAGGATCGCCGAGGGGTCGGCACCCGCTGTCGCCCGCCACATGAGCGTGACCGGCGGATGACGTCTCGCTGCGCGCTCGTCGCGTCCCCGGTCAAATCGGCGCAGCTCGCTGCGGACGAGCTGCGTGAGATTTACGACTGGGTGCCGGTCGAAGAGGCCGACCAGCTGGTCGCGCTTGGTGGCGACGGCTTCATGCTTCAGACGCTGCACGCAATGCTGGAGCGGCGCCGGATCGTTCCGGTGTTCGGCATGAATCTCGGCACCATCGGCTTTCTGATGAACGAGTGGCGGCTTGAAGGCCTGGAGGAGCGGCTCGCCCGCGCCCGGCCGTTCCGGGTCTCGCCGTTGTCGATGACCGCTACCACCGTTAGCGGCGAGCGCTGCGTGCTGCCGGCGATCAACGAAGTCTCGCTGCTGCGCGAGACTCGCCAGACTGCGAAGCTGCAAGTGACTGCGAACGAGCGTGTCGTGCTGCCGGAGCTTGTGTGCGACGGCATCCTGGTGGCGACCCCTGCCGGTTCGACTGCCTACAACCTGTCGGCCCATGGACCAATCCTGCCGCTCGGGTCGGGGCTGCTGGCGCTCACGCCGATCAGCCCGTTCCGGCCGCGGCGCTGGCGCGGCGCACTGCTGCCGGAGCGGACCCGTATCGGCATTCGGGTGCTCGATGCGGACAAGCGGCCGGTGAGTGCGGTGGCCGACCAGCGCGAGGTCCGCGATGTCGCCGAGATCGATGTCGCGATCGATCAGCTGCGCGACCTTACTTTGATGTTCGATCCCGAACATGCGCTCGATGATCGGATCACGATGGAGCAGTTCGTCGCCTGAGCCGGAGGACTTTGCTCACCGGCGACGGACCAGTGCCGACAGAAGCTCGTAATAGCTGGCGAGATCGACTGCGGTCTCGAACTGGCAGCCGATCCGCCCGCCAAGCGCCCAGCGGACCTCCGCCACGAGCGCCCCCACGATCGGCAACGTCACCCGGAGCCGCGAGCCGATGTCGAATTCCTGATCGCAGCGCGCCATCAGGCCGTGGGGCGAGATGTTGACGATCAGGAGCCGCAGCTCCCGCGCATCGGGGCCGAACGCCTTGGCGCGATAATGAACCTCGTCGCGTCCTTCGCGCCGGACGTCGGCGAAAGCCAGATTTCCCGTTCCAACGCTCACACACGCGCCCCGCTACTCTGGTTTGGCGCTTGCGGGATAACGGCTACCGAATGAAAGTCGTTCAAACAAAGCTGCTTAACATAGGTTTTATTCGGCAGGCGTCAGCAGGCCATGGTGCTTCTTGCCCGCCGAGACGCGAACCGGCGCAGCGGCGACCGCAACGGCCAGCTGGTCGTCGGCCACTTTCTCGCCCTCTACGCGCGCGCCGCCCTGCTGGATCAGGCGCCGCGCCTCGCCCTTCGAGGCGCAGAGGCCGAGGCCGACGAGCGCGTCGACGATCCCGATGCTGCCGCCCGCAACAGCCAGCGTGGGCAGCGCTTCGCCGGCGCTGCCTTCCTCGAAGGTGCGGCGCGCGGTCTCGGCGGCTTCGTCGGCAGCCGCATCGCCGCGGCACATGCGAGTCGCCTCGTTGGCGAGGATCTTCTTCGCCTCGTTGATCTCGGCGCCCTCGAGCGCTTCGAGCCGGGCGATCTCGTCGAGCGGCAGATCGGTGAACAGGCGCAGGAACCGGCCGACGTCGCGATCGTCGGTGTTGCGCCAGAACTGCCAGTAATCATAGGCCGAGAGCTGGTCGTCGTTGAGCCAGACGGCGCCCGACATGGTCTTGCCCATCTTGCCGCCGTCGGCAGTGGTGATGAGCGGCGTGGTGATGCCATAGACTTCGGTGCCGTCGACGCGGCGCGACAGCTCGATGCCGTTGACGATATTCCCCCACTGATCCGAACCGCCCATCTGAAGCCGGCAGCCGGCGCGGCGCGACAGCTCCAGAAAGTCATAGGCCTGAAGGATCATGTAATTGAATTCGAGGAAGCTGAGCGACTGTTCGCGATCGAGCCGGAGCTTGACCGAATCGAAGCTGAGCATCCGGTTGACCGAGAAGTGCTGGCCGATGTCGCGCAGGAAGGGGATGTATTCCAGCCGGTCGAGCCATTCGGCATTGTCGAGCATCACGGCGTCGGTCGGGCCGTCGCCGAAGGTGAGGAAGCGCTCGAACACGCGCTTGATCGACGCGACGTTCGACGCGATCACCTCGTCGGTCATCAGCTTGCGGGCTTCGTCCTTGAAGCTGGGATCGCCGATCTTGCCGGTGCCGCCGCCCATCAGGACGATCGGCTTGTGCCCTGTCTGTTGCAGCCGCCGCAGCAGCATGATCTGCACCAGCGACCCGACATGCAGCGACGGCGCCGTCGGATCGAAGCCGATATAGCCGGGAACGATCTGCTTGGCCGCCAGCGCGTCGAGCGCCACGGCATCGGTGAGCTGATGGATGTAGCCGCGGCTTTCGAGCAGGCGGAGCAGATCGGAGCGATGTTCGGTCATGGCGCCGCGCGGATTAGCACAAAGTTGGCGCGCGTCACCCCGGCGATTGGCCTGCGCGCGCAGGCGGGCTAGTGCCCTGCGGCCGCACGACGGCGGAAGGGGCGGGGAAACCAACAGGTGCCGCGCTTCGTCTGATATCCGTCCAGTGCGAAACGGGGAGCAGCGGACCGGATGGAAGCAGAAAGCCAGGTTACGGAGAGCAAGCGGATCGGGCCGGTGGCGGCGGTCGCCCGCTGGGCCGCCGGGCGTCGCGACCTGCTGTGGACGCTCGTCGGCCTGCTGATCCTGATCGTCTCGCTGGTCGCGCTGAGCGCGGTGCTGCGCGAGATTCGCATCGACGACATCAGCCGGGCGATCACGGCGATCCCCGGCGAGCGCTGGCTGGTCGCCGCCTTGCTGACGGTGCTGAGCTTCGCCTGCCTGATCGTGTTCGACGTCGCCGCGCTGCGCATCGTCGAACGGAGAGTGCCGCCCGGCCTGATCGCGCGCGGCGCGGCGACGAGCTACGCCGTTTCGAACACGCTCGGCCTGCCGCTGCTGACGGGCGGAGCGGTGCGGCTCTATTTCTACACACGCGCCGGGCTGAACGAGGCGGATGTCGCGCGAGTGGTGACGCTTGCGTCGCTTGCATTCCTGCTCGGCGTGTTCGCGGTCTTCCTCCTGCTGCTCCCGTTGCTGCCGAGCGGCATCGCGCTCGGGCCGGTCGCGCTTCCCGATGCCCTGCGCTTTGGCGCGCCGGCGCTGCTGATCGCGGGGCTGATCGCCTATGGGCTGTGGACCGCGCGGCGCCCGCGCACGCTTGCCGCCTTGGGCCTGAGCCTGCCGTTGCCGGGCCCTGGTCTGACCGCGGCCCAACTCGCCGCCGCCTCGCTCGATCTGGCGCTCGCCGCCGGAGTGGTGTTCGTACTCGCACCCAGCCTTGCGCTCGACGCCTTTCCGCAACTGCTCGCCGCCTATGTGCTGGCGCTCGCGGTCGCGGTGATCACCCATGCGCCGGGCGGATTCGGCGTGTTCGAAACGATGGTGTTCCTGCTGCTGCCGGAAATGCCCAAGACCGATCTGGCGGCCGCGCTGATCGGATATCGACTGATCTATTTCCTGCTGCCGTTCGCGCTGGCGCTGCTCTATCTGGCAGTGCTGGAAGGCGAGCGGCTGCGCGACCGCGCCGCGCCGATGATGCGGGCCGGGAGCAACATCGCCCGGTCGATCGCGCCGCTGACCATGGCGGCGGCGGTCTTTTCGGCCGGTGCGCTGATGATCCTGACCGGTGCGCTGCCCTTCGTGCCCGAGCGCGTGGCGGCGCTGACGAAATTCCTGCCCTCGGTGCTGCTCGACCTTTCGCACATCGCCAGCAGTATCATCGGGACGATCCTGATGTTCACTGCCTGGGGCCTGTATCGCCGGCTCGACGTGGCCTGGCTGGTAAGCGTCGTGCTGCTTTCCGCCGGAGCCTTCCTCGCGCTGCTGCGGGGCTTCGACTATGTCGAGGCGGCGGTGCTGGCGACGGTGGCGCTGCTGCTTCTCTGGACGCACCCCGCCTTCTACCGCCAGTCGGCGCTCACCGGCGAACGTCCCGGCGGCGGCTGGCTGCTCGCGATCGCGGCGGTGATCGCAGGCAGCATCTTCATCGGCTTCTTCAGTTACAAGAGCGTCGAATATCAGGATGCGCTGTGGTGGCAGATCCGCCCCGGCGCCAACGCGCCGCGCTTTCTTCGCGCCTCGCTCGCTGTCGCGGTCGTGGCGATCCTGCTCGCGCTTCGGCGGCTTGCTCGCCCGGCGCGACCGGCGCTCGCCCATGCGCTGTCGAAGGAGACATGGGACGCCGCGCTGAACGCCACGACCATCGCCGAGGCGCATCTGGCCCGTACCGGCGACAAGTTCTTCCTCGTTGCCGAGGCCGGCGACGCATTTCTGATGTATCGCGTCCGAGGGCGCAGTTTCATCGCGCTCGGCAGCCCGATCGGTCCGGCCGAGCGCTGGGGCGAGCTGGTGTGGAAGTTCCGCGAGCTTGCCGACCGGCATGGCGGCCGCACCGTCTTCTATCGCTGCGGCGCCGAAATGCTGCCGCATGCGGTCGATCTGGGGCTGGGTATCATGAAGCTGGGGGAAGAGGCGCGCGTGCCGCTCGCCGACTTCTCGCTCGAAGGCAAGCCGCGATCGAAGCTGCGCCATGCGGTGAGCCGTGCCGAGCGCGAAGGCGTCACCTTTCGCGTCGTCGAAGGCGCCGAGCTGGGGCCGCTGATGGATGAGCTGCGTTCCGTATCCGACGAATGGCTCGCGGCGAAGCGGCAGCGCGAGAAGCAGTTCAGCCTCGGGCGGTTCGACCCCGCCTATCTGAAGGGAGGGCCGGTGGCGCTTGCCGAGAAGGACGGTCATGTGCTCGCCTTTGCCAATCTCTGGACATTGCCGTCGCGCGAGGAACTGTCGTTCGATCTGATGCGAAACCGTACCGAGATGCCGAATGGCACGATGGACGCGCTGTTCGCGCGGCTGATGCTGTGGGCCAAGGAACAGGGCTATGCCCATGTCTCGCTGGGCGTGGCGCCGCTTTCGGGCATCGAGAGCCGCCGGCTCGCGCCGATCTGGGCGCGGCTGGCCGGATCGGTGTTTCGCCATGGCGAGCGGCTGTACGGCTATGCCGGGCTGCGGCGATACAAGGAGAAGTTCCTGCCCGAATGGCGGGGCCGATATCTGGCCGCGCCGCGCGGACTGGCGATGGCAATGGCGCTGACCGACGTGACGATGCTGGTTTCCGCGCCGCCGGTCGTCCGCTGGAGGCGACCGATCCGCGGGCTGCGATGGGAGCAGATGCGGACGCTGCGCCGGATGCGGCGCAAGCTGCAACCGCGCTGACCCGCAGCCGCGGGGCTGCTTTACCGAAACCCGCGCTTTTCCGCCGAAGGTCGCACAAAAGTCGCACCTCAACGCGCGGGCGCGCCCCCGCGCACGCGTACGCGGGGGCGCAGCGAACTGCGGGGGAAGGTTCGGCCGGTCCGGAACGGGAACGCGAGCGATGCGCCATCCCACGAGCCAAGCAGTCGAATTCCTACTTTGCAAGAGAGGAGAGGGCGAAGCGCGCGGCGGCGTGACGCCCGCAGCGGCGCTTGCTACGACGCGCCATGCTTCGCCAGACCCTCCGCCGCCACGATGCCGGTGCCGACGGCGCACCCGCCGCCATTACGGCCAGCCTGTCGCGGATACGGCCGCGCATGCTGCGGATCGACTATCACGCGTCGGGCGGCGCGGGGCACATCGCGCTGCCTTTGCGCGAGCAGGAGGCCGGAGCGCGCACCGACGGATTGTGGCAGCGGACCTGCTTCGAGCTGTTCGTGCGGCCGGGCGACGGCCCTGGCTATTACGAGTTCAACTTCTCGCCTTCGGCGGCATGGGCGGCCTATCGGTTCGACGGGTATCGCGCGGGGATGGCGGCGCTGGAGCCGCTCGCCGCGCCGCAGATCGACCTGATGCTTCGCCCGCCGTTCGATTCGACCAAGCCGCAGCCGATCCGCAGCCGGGCGGAAGCGAAGCGGGACGCAAGGGAGCATCTGTGGGTGCAGGTGACGCTCGATCTGGAGCGGCTGCACGCGCTGCCGGTCGACGTGCCGTGGCATGTCGGGCTTTCCGCCGTGATCGAGGAGAAATCAGGAGCGAAATCCCATTGGGCGCTGGCGCATCCCGAAGGCGCTCCCGATTTCCACGATCCGGCTTGCTTCGCGCTCCAACTCCCGGCAGCACGGCCGGCATGAACTTCGGTATCGACCGGCTGCTCGCCGACCCCGAGCTTCGCAAGCCCCTCGAGGGCAAGCGCGTCGCGCTGCTGGCGCACCCCGCATCGGTGACGGCGAACCTCACGCATTCGCTCGACGCGCTGAGGACGGCGGGCGTGAACGTGACCGCCGCTTTCGGACCGCAGCACGGACTGCGCGGCGACAAGCAGGACAATATGATGGAATCGCCGGATTTCGACGATCCGGTTCACGGCATTCCGGTGTTCAGCCTGTATGGCGAAGTGCGGCGGCCGACCGCAGGCTCGATGGCGCGCTTCGACGTGCTGCTGGTCGACCTGCAGGATCTGGGCTGCCGCATCTACACCTTCATCACGACACTGCTCTACGTGCTGGAAGCGGCGGCGGAACACGGCAAGCGGGTGTGGGTGCTCGACCGGCCGAACCCGGCGGGCCGGCCGGTGGAGGGGCTGACGCTGCGCTCCGGCTGGGAGAGCTTCGTCGGCGCCGGGCCGATGCCGATGCGGCACGGGATGACGCTGGGTGAGATGGGGGCGTGGTTCGTCGACCGGTTCAAGCTCGACCTCGACTATCGCGTGATCGACATGGAAGGCTATGCGCCCGCCGCCGGGCCGGGGCACGGTTGGCCGCTCGACGAGCGGGTGTGGATCAATCCCAGCCCCAACGCGCCCAATCTCAACATGGCGCGGGCCTATGCCGGGACGGTGATGCTGGAGGGTACGACGCTGAGCGAGGGGCGGGGCACGACCCGGCCGCTAGAGCTGTTCGGCGCCCCCGATCTCGACGCGCGGGCGCTGATCGCGCAGATGCGCGCGCTGGCGCCCGAATGGCTGGAAGGCTGCACGCTGCGTGACGTGAGCTTCGAGCCGACCTTCCACAAGCATGCGGGGACGCTGTGCCACGGCGTCCACATCCATGCCGAAGGGCCGGGCTACGACCATGAGGCGTTCCGGCCCTGGCGGTTGCAGGCGCTGGCGTTCAAGGCGATCCGGCGGCTGTGGCCCGATTACGCGCTGTGGCGCGATTTTCCGTATGAATATGAATTCGACAAGCTGGCGATCGACGTGATCAACGGCGGGCCCGCGCTGCGCGAATGGGTGGACGATCCCGCCGCGGCTCCGGGCGATCTCGATGCGCTGACGGCGCCCGACGAAGCGGCGTGGGAAGAGGAGCGGCTGCCGTATCTGCGCTACTGATCCCGCCGGCCGGCTTTGCATCGGCGCGCGAAGGATTTAGGGGCGTTCCATGCTGGTTGGCCTGATCTTCGCGACCGACGACGCCTCCGATCGCCCGGGCGTGCTCGCGGCGACGCTGCCGTTCGGCGGCATGACCCTGCTCGAATATCAGGTGCGGCTGCTGATCGGTGCGGGCGCCGAGCAGATACTGGTGGCGGTGGCGCGGGTGACTCCCGCGCTGCTGGCGGCGGTATCGCGTGCGGGGAAGCGCGGCGCGAGCGTCGAGATCGTCCGCTCGGCCGAGGAAGCGGCGGGGAAAGTGCATCCGCTGGCACGGGTGCTCGTGCTCGCCGATAGCCTGGTGACGAGCGATCCGGTGATCGATCGCATGGCGGGCGACGGCGCCGAGGCGCTGCTGGTGACCGACGATTTCAATTCGCCCGCTGCGGTCGAGCGGCTCGACATGAAGGATTGCTGGGCCGGTGTCGCCCGCGTTCCGGCGCATCATCTGGGCGCGATCGCACGCATGCCCGACGATTGGGACTTCCAATCGGCGCTGTTACGCGCGGCGGTGCAGGCACGCGCCGAGCATGTGCCGCTGACGCCCGGATGGATCCGCGGCGGCCACGCGGTGGTGCGCAATGCCGAAGTGCTCGCATCCCGCAGCAATGCAGTGCTCGCGGCGCTGACCGAACGGCGGCCGACCTGGGCGGATCGCTGGATCTTCACGCGAGTGGCGCGGCTCGCCCTGCCGGCGCTGGTCGCGCGCGGCGTGCCCGGGCTGGCGCTGCTGGGCGGGGGAAGTCTGGTGGGGCTGGGGGCGCTCGGCACGATCCTGTTCGGGTTCGACGGGGCGGGGCTGGTCGCGGCGCTGATCGCGGCGGCAGTGCTGGCGACCGGATCTGCGATGGCGGCGCTGCGCGGCGAGGAGCGGCGGGCGCGCCTGTTCGAAGGGCTGATCGGATTGTTGGCGGGAGCGGCGATGCTGTTGACCGGATGGACGGCGACGTCCGCCACGGCTGCGGCGACGCCGATGCTGCTCGCGCTGTTCGCCGTGGCGGCCCATTTGCTGGCCGAGCGCAGCGGCGCGCGACACCGCCGCTGGTGGGGAAGCCCGACGGCCTATCTGCTGTTGTTGACGCCCTTCGGCTTCGCCGATCTGCCGGTCGCCGGGCTGGGGCTGCTCGCCGCTTACGCCTTCGCGACGCTCGCCGCGGCGGTTGAGGCAATTCGCGAAAAGGCTTAGTCTCCTTTTAAGGACACTTCCGCTATTCGAGGGTCATGTCGGACAATCCCGTCGACATGCGCGATGGCGCCACCATCGGCGCCAACGAGCTGCTCGCGCGCGCGGCGGCTGAGGATTTGCGCGCCTTTCGCGCGTTGACGGTGGCTGTGGACGATTTCTTTCTTCCTGAAGAATCACGGCTGGACGAGCGGACGCGATCGGCGCTCGGCGGATTGCTGCGCAATCTGGTCGAGACGGTGGAAAGCGAAGTGCGCGAGCACGCGGTTCGGCTGCTTTCCGCACGGAATGCGGCCGATCAGGCGGAGGCGCTCGCAGGCGAGGAATCGCAGGTGCTCGCCCGGCTGATGCGATCCGGGCTGCTGCGCGATTCGGAGCTGATGGCCGAGCTGATGGCCCGCGTCCGCCAGGAGCTGATCGGATCTGCGCTGCCGATGCATGCGCCCGACGACCCCGAGCGGCCGAGCCTGATCAACCGCTATATCCAGCATCCCGATCGGGTGCTGGCGACCGGGGCGATGGCAGTGATGATCGCAGAAAGTCGGCGGCGCGGGAGTCCCGAATCGGAACAATTTGCGCAGAGCGACTTACCCGCCGAGCTGCACCACCGGCTCGTCTGGTGGATCGCGGCGGCACTGCGCGAGCGGGTCGCCGGCCAAGCCGGCGAGGCCATGATCGACCTCGATCGCGCGCTGATCGACGCGGCGCAACGCAGCCTTTCCGCCTATGACGAAGGCGATCGGCTGGAGGCGGCGGCGATGCGCTTTGCCGGCGCGATCGAAGCCCAGCCGCAGGAGCTGCCGCAGCTGCTGGTCGAATCGCTGAATGACCGCCGGATCGTGCTGTTCACTGCGCTGCTCGCCGATGCGCTGGGCATCGGATACGAGCTGGCCCGCGAAATGGTGCTCGATCCCGCCGCCGACCGGCTGTGGCTGGCGCTGCGTGCGCTTGATCTCGACCGCGATGCGATTGCCCAGATCGGCTATGCGCTTTGCGAAGGCGATCCGCGCCGCGACCTCGAGGCGTTTGCCGACACGCTCGACACGATCGCTTCGATCTCCGCCGACGCGGCGCGCGAGGCACTGGCTCCGCTGAAGCTGCATCCCGACTATCGCGCCGCGCTGCAGGCGCTGGAGCGAACGGAGAAGGCGCCGTGAACGCGATCGATCCTGCGCTTCCCATCGCGATCGGGCGAGTCGATGCCAAGGGGCGGCTGCTCGATGCCGAATCGCGCCTGGCCGAACTCAACGCGCGTGCCGGCGGCGCGCCGGGCAAGCCGCTCGCGGTACCCCAGATCGCGACGCTCGCCCGGCTCGCACAGCGGCTGGGCATCGCCATTTCGCGCCATGTGATCGCCGCCGACGGCGAGGACGACCTGGAGCTGTGGGTCCGCGCGGAGCCCGAGGAGGGCGGCGTGCGGCTGGAAGTGAGCGGATGGCGCCCGCGGGCGGCATGGCGCGCCCCGGCCTCCGAGCCCGAACGCGACAGCGATTTCTTCCGCTCGGCTGCGGACTTTCTGTGGGAAACCGATGCGTCGCTGCGGATCACCTATCTTTCGATCGAGGCAGGCGCGCGCTATGGCTTCGATTCGAGCGGGATGCTGGGCCAGCCGCTGACCCGGTTGTTCGCGCTGGCCGAGGACGAGAGCGGCGAACTGCCGATTCTCGGCGCGGTGGCGGCGCAGGCGCGGTTCGACGGGCAGAAGGCGGAGATTCGCGGCACCGGGCGAATGGTGCGGCTCGATGCGACGCCGCGCACCGATCCGGGCGGGCGCTTTGCCGGGTTCGTCGGCGCGGCGCACCTGCTGGAGACGGCGCCGGAGCGGCCGAAAGTGGACGCGCCGGTTCCGGCCGCGCCGTTCGGCGGCTTCCCCGATTCGTTCAGCCAGCGGCTCGACCGCGCGCTGCGCGGACCGCTGGGGCGGATCATCGCCAACGCCGATTCGATCAGCGCCCAGACCGAGGGACCGCTGCGCGCTGATTACGCGGAATATGCAGGCGATATCGCCAGTGCGGGGCGGCATCTGCTGGGGCTCGTCGACGATCTGGTCGACCTGCAGGCGATCGAGCGCCCCGAATTCGAAACCGCGGCCGAGCCGCTCGACCTTGCCGATGTCGCGCGGCGGGCGGGCGGGCTGCTCGCGGTGCGGGCAGCGCAGGCCGATGTGCGGATCGACAAGCCCTATGCCAACGAAACCCTGCCGGTGACGGGCGAATTCCGCCGCGCGCTGCAGGTGCTGGTGAACCTGATCGGCAATGCGGTGCGCTATTCGCCGCAGGGCGGGATGGTGTGGATCCGGCTGGAGCGCGAGGGCGACATGGGCTGCGTGATCGTGGCCGATCAGGGCAAGGGCATCGCCGCCGAGGATCAGGCGCGCATCTTCGAGAAGTTCGGCCGAGTGGACCCGAGCGAGCCCGGCGGCAGCGGCCTGGGGCTCTATATCGCCCGCCGGCTGGCGCGCGCGATGGGCGGCGACATCACCGTAGACAGTGCCCCGGGGCAGGGCGCACGGTTCGTCTTCACGCTTCCCTATCGGGAGGAGTAGCCCGGGGAGCGGCGGCGGGAGCGGCTATCCTCTGCCCGCCGATTACGGGCGTTATTCGGCTTCGCCGCTTGCTTTGTCTTTCCGGCGCGACGCCCTCCGATCCTGCTTCGTCGGCGCGAGGCGTGCGCCCGCCACGACGATCGCGCTGACCACCGCCAGAATCGCGCCGCGCGCGACCCAGTCGGAGTCGCCGATCATCACGCTGTCAGTGGGCACGCGGAGGATGCCCGCGCCCTGGAGAAGGAATGCCACCCCGGCGAGGAAGCCGAGTATGCCGGCGAAGATCAGGATATTCTGGCGCATAGGGGAACTCCGATGCCTGGCTGCGGTTAGACCTCCGTTGGCGGCGCAGTTCAAGCCGGTCCGACGTCGCGGGCTACTGCGGCCACCGTCCGCACTCCCGATTGACCCGCCATCGGCAATTCGCTAATGCGAGGCGATCGCAATAGAGGGGCCGATGTACGCATTTCTCGACCAACCCGTACAGGAGCTCGAATCGCCCTATGGCGCTCTTCTCGAAGCGAGCCGGACCTGGGTGCATCATGCCAGCACCGGCCGCTGCGCCTGTGCGGCCCTCGCGTGGCGCTTCGAGCAAGCGGGCGCGCCGGAGGCGGCACGCGATTTCGTGATGGCGATGCAGCTGCTCAATCGCGAAGGGCTGGCGAAGCTGCACTTCGGCCCTCCGGGGTTCGGCTCCGTGCGCGACGACGAAGCACGGTTGCTCGTATTGTTTGCGGCGGGACTTGCAGGTACGCCCGCGCGCGTGCACCGGCTTGCAGCGACATTGGTACGCGAAGACGCGGTGCGGACGCTGGCGATCGCCGTCGAGCAAGTCGCGCTGCGTCTTTCAAATGGCATTTTCCTGGAGCGTGATCGTTGAATTTTCATGCCAGCGCGCCCGCGCTGATCCCCGAGCACAGCAGTTTTCAGACCGTCGCCGTCAAATGGGTGCGCCACTGGAACGAGCATCTGTTCAGCTTCGCAATCGAGCGGCCGGCCTCGTTCCGGTTTCGGTCGGGCGAGTTCGTGATGATCGGCCTGCCCGGCGACGAGGGCAAGCCGATCATGCGCGCCTATTCGATCGCCAGCCCGAATTATGCCGAGGAGCTGGAGTTCCTGTCGATCAAGGTGCCCGACGGGCCGCTGACGTCGAAGCTGCAGCGGATTCGTCCCGGCGATCAGATGTATCTGGCGCGCAAACCCACCGGCACGCTGGTGTGCGATGCGCTGCTGGGCGGCCAGCGGCTGTGGATGCTCTCCACCGGCACCGGCCTTGCCCCGTTCCTCAGCCTGGCGCGCGATCCCGAAGTCTATGAGCGGTTCGGGCAAGTGATCGTGGTGCACGGCGTGCGACGCGTGAGCGATCTTGCCTGGCGCGAGGAGCTGACCGCGCAGCTGGCGGGCGACCCGCTGGTGGGCGATCAGGCGCTGCTGCAGTTCCATTACATCCCGACGGTGACGCGGGAGCCGTTCATGACCAGCGGCCGGATTCCCGAGCTGATCGCCGATGAGCGGCTGTTCGCGCCGCCGGTGCTGGGGCCGCGGCACTTCGACCCGGAAATCGACCGAGTGATGCTGTGCGGATCGACGGCGATGCTGAAGGAGACCGCGGCACTGCTCGAGGCGGCAGGGCTGGAGGAAGGCTCGAACGCCTCGCCGGGCAGCTATGTGATCGAGCGCGCCTTCGTCGGCTGAAGCGCGCGCGGGCTGGAAAAGGGGGAGGGGGCGGGCGCCTCGGGGTCCGCCCCCTTTATGCCTCAGCGCTTGTCGGCGGGGACGTAGTCGCGCTGCGTCGGGCCGGTGTAGAGCTGGCGCGGACGGCCGATCTTCTGCTCAGGATCCGAGATCATCTCGTTCCACTGCGCCACCCAGCCGACGGTGCGGGCGAGCGCGAACAGCGCCGTGAACATCGTCGTCGGGAAACCGATCGCCGACAGGATCACGCCCGAATAGAAATCGACGTTCGGGAACAGCTTCTTCTCGACGAAATAATCGTCCTTGAGCGCCATTTCCTCGAGCTGGAGCGCGACGTCGAACAGCGGATCGGTGACGTTGAGCGCGCCGAGAACCTCGCGCACCGTCTTCTGCATCACGGTCGCGCGCGGATCATAGTTCTTGTAGACGCGATGGCCGAAGCCCATCAGGCGGAACGGATCGTTCTTGTCCTTGGCGCGCGCGATATATTCGGGAATCCGCTCGGGGCGGCCGATCTCGCGCAGCATGTTGAGCGCGGCTTCGTTCGCGCCGCCGTGGGCCGGGCCCCACAGGCATGCGATGCCGGCGGCGATGCACGCGAAGGGATTGGCGCCCGAAGAGCCGGCGAGGCGGACCGTGGAGGTCGATGCGTTCTGCTCGTGATCGGCATGCAGGATGAAGATGCGATCGAGCGCACGCTCGACCACCGGGTTCACTTCATATTCCTCGGCCGGGACGCCGAAGGTCATGCGCAGGAAATTACCCGTGTAGCTGAGGGAATTGTCCGGATAGAGGAACGGCTGACCGATCGAGTATTTATACGCCATCGCCGCGATCGTCGGCATCTTGGCGATTAGCCGGTGGCTGGCGACCATCCGCTGGTGCGGATCGGTGATGTCGGTCGAATCATGGTAGAAGGCGGAAAGCGCGCCGACCACGCCGCACATGATCGCCATCGGGTGCGCGTCGCGGCGGAAACCGCGATAGAAGGTCATCAGCTGCTCGTGCAGCATGGTGTGGCGGGTGATCGTCCAGCTGAACTTGTCAAGCTCGTCCTTCGACGGGAGCTCGCCGTTCAGGAGGAGATAGGAAACCTCCATGAAGCTGGAGTGCTCGGCGAGCTGGCCGATCGGATAGCCGCGGTGGAGCAGGACGCCCTCGCCGCCGTCGATATAGGTGAGGCCGCTCTCGCAGCTGGCGGTCGAGGTGAAGCCGGGATCATAGGTGAACGTGCCGGTCTTGGCGTAGAGCTTGCGGATGTCGACCACGTCCGGGCCGACGCTGCCCTTCAGGATCGGATAGTCGGTATCGTTCCCGGCAGCGTGGAGCTTCGCGGTGTCGGTCATCCCAATGTCCTTTCGTTCAACCTTCGGCGGGCACGGCCATCTGATCGGCGATCCGTCCCAGGCTTTCCTCGCGCCCCAGCAGAACCAGGACGTCGAAGATCCCCGGCGACGTGCGGCGCCCCGTAAGGGCTGCCCGGAGCGGCTGCGCGACTGCGCCCAGCTTCACCCCCGCTTCTTCCGCGACGTGCCGTACCCGTGCTTCGAGTGTCTCCGTATCCCACGATCCGGCCGCGTCAAGCGCGGCATGAACGCGGGAGAGGAGCATGCGTGCCTCGCCCTCTAGCAGAGCGGCCGCGGACTCGTCCATTTCCAGTGGGCGACTGCGAAACAGGAACTGGGTTCCCTCCGCCAACTCCAGCAGATTTGCGGCGCGCGGCTTCAGCGCGGGCATGCTGCTGCGCAGAAGATCGCGCTGATCGGCAGTGACCTCGAACGGCAGCCGGGCGGCGACGAGATCGGCGAGCCGAGCATCGTCGGCCTCACGGATATAATGGCCGTTGAGGTTCTCGAGCTTCTTCAGATCGAACCGGGCTGGCGAACGGCCGACGCCTTCCAGACTGAACCATTCGATCGCCTGTTCGCGGCTGATGATCTCCGCGTCGCCATGACCCCAGCCGAGCCGGAGCAGATAATTGGACAGCGCCTCGGGCAGGATGCCGAGTTCGTCGCGATAGGCATCGACGCCCAGCGCGCCGTGCCGCTTGGAGAGCTTGGCCCCGTCGGCGCCGTGGATCAACGGGACATGCGCATAGACCGGTTCGGGCCAGCCCATCGCACGGAGCAGCGCGAGCTGGCGGAAGGCATTGTTGAAATGATCGTCGCCGCGGATGACGTGGCTGACGCCCATGTCGTGATCGTCGACGACCACGGCGAGCATATAGGTGGGCGTGCCATCCGAGCGGAGCAGGACGAAATCGTCGAGCTCGGCATTCTGGACGGTGACCGATCCCTGGACGCGATCGTCGATGGTGGTGGCGCCCTGCTGCGGCGCCTTCAGCCGGACGACGAACGGCTTGTCGCCGCCCTCGGCCGTATCGCGGTCGCGCCAGGGCGAGCGGATGCGGAACGGCTGTTTCGACGCCTGCGCCTCGGCGCGCATCGCGTCCAGCTCTTCCTGCGACAGATAGCAGCGATAGGCGTGGCCGCTCTCGAGCAGCTGACGCGCGACTTCGGCATGACGATCGGCGCGGGCGAACTGGAAGACGGGTTCGTCGTCCCAGTCGAGCCCGAGCCAGCGCATGCCGTCGAGGATCGCGTCGATCGCGGGCTGAGTGGAGCGCGCGCGATCGGTATCCTCGATGCGCAGCAGGAATTTGCCGCCGTGGTGGCGAGCGAAGAGCAAATTGAACAGCGCGGTGCGCGCGCCGCCGATATGCAGAAACCCGGTGGGCGAGGGGGCGAATCGCGTGACGACCCGTCCGCCCTCCGGCGATGCGCCGGTTGCTTCGCCCGTTTCAGACCTTGCGCTCAATCGCGCCTGCTCCCAAGCTGGAAATTGGATGGCCAGTTCAGCCGGGCACGCCCCTAGCACGGGCTTTCCGCCGCTTCAAATCGCGGCGGGAGCGCCATTGGCGCGGGCGCGCGGCGCGATCGAACACTGGCTCGAGGCCGAGCGCGACCAGTTGCCGCTCTGGATTCCCGTCGCGATCGGCGCGGGCGTGAGCGCCTGGTTCGTGTTGCCCGATCCGGCGCGATGGACCGGCTTCGCGCTCGCGGCGGCGGCAGTGGCGCTGCTGGCTGCGGCCGGCTCCGCAGCCGGACGTGGCGGACGGTGGCTGGCGATTCTCGCGATGCTTGCGGCGCTCGGATGCGGGTTGATGTGGTGGCGCGCCGAGCATGTGGCGGCTCCGGTGCTGACGCGGCCCGGCGTCGCAACGATCGTCGGCACTGTCGAGCGCGTCGAGCCGCTGCCCGCGCGGGAGCTGGTGCGCGTTCGGATCGCAACCGGCGGCGCCGACGGGCTTCCGCCGCATGTGCGCGTCAATCTGGCCGAAAAGGACGTCCCGGACGGGCTGACGCGCGGCGCGACCGTGCGGCTGCGCGCCTGGCTGATGCCGCCGCCGCCGGCTGCGGTGCCCGGCGCCTATGACTTCGCGCGGGCGGCATGGTTCGACGGGCTGGGCGCGACCGGGCGCGGCTTCGCGCCGGTGGAGGTGCTTGCCCCGGGCGACGCGCCCGGAGCCGACCTGCGCGCCCGGCTTTCGGCGCACGTCCAGTCGCGGATCGACGGGAGCGCCGGCGCGATCGCCGCGACGCTGGCGACCGGCGACCGAGGCGGCATCGCCGAGGAGGATGCCGAGGCGATGCGGCGCTCGGGCCTGGCGCATCTGCTTTCGATCAGCGGATTGCACGTCACGGCGGTGACGGGCGCGGCGATGCTGCTGGTGCTCAAGCTGCTGGCACTGAGCCCCTGGGCGGCGCGGACCGGGCGGCTTCCGCTGGTGGCGGCCGGGGCGGGCGCGGCAGCCGCGGTCGGCTATACGGTCCTCACCGGCGCCGAGGTGCCGACGATCCGGTCGTGCGCCGCGGCGCTGCTGGTGCTGCTGGCGCTGAGCCTCGGGCGCGAAGCCATCACGCTGCGGCTGGTCGCGGCGGGCGCGACCTTCGTTCTGCTGATGTGGCCCGAGACGCTGGCCGGGCCGAGTTTCCAGCTGAGCTTTGCCGCCGTGACCGCAATCGTCGCGCTGCACGAAAGCCGGCGGGTTCGCGGGTGGTTCGCACGCCGCGAGGAGCCGTGGTGGCGGCGGCTGATGCGCGGCATGCTCGCGCTGTTGCTGACCGGGATCGTCGTCGAAGTGACATTGATCCCCATCGCGCTTTTTCACTTCCACAAGGCCGGGCTGTACGGCGCGCTGGCGAACATCGTCGCGATTCCGCTCACCACCTTCGTCATCATGCCGATCGAGGCGCTGGCGCTCGTTCTCGACCTCGCCGGGTTGGGCGTGCCACTGTGGTGGATCGCCGGGTTCGCGCTCGAAGGCTTGCTCTGGCTCGCGCACACGACTGCCAACGCGCCCGGTTCGGTCGCGGCGCTGCCGGCGATGCCGCAGAGTGCGTTCGGGCTGGTCGTGCTGGGCGGACTGTGGATCGCACTATGGCGGACGCGGGCGCGGCTGCTCGGGGCCGTTCCGCTGGCGGCGGGCGCGCTGTGGACGCTGGCGACGCCGCCGCCGGATCTGCTCGTCACCGGTGACGGGCGGCATCTGGCGCTTCGCACCGCGGGTGGCGGCATGGCGCTGCTGCGGGACCGGGCGGGCGACTATGTTCGCACCACCCTGGGCGAGAATGGCGGGGTGGAAGAGGATCTTGCTGCGCTCGCCGAACAGCCGAGCGCACGATGCAGCGCGGATCTGTGCATCGCCGATGTGCGCCAGGGCGGGCGGAACTGGCGAATCGTGGCCACGCGCAGCGCCTATTATGTTCCGATTGGAGAGTTGGTGGCGCTGTGCCGTACCGCCGATGTGGTGGTGAGCGACCGGCGGCTGCCGCGCACCTGCACACCGCGCTGGTTGAAGCTCGATCGTGCGACACTCGCGCGGACCGGCGGCGTGAGCATCACCTTCGCGACGGAACGAGTGGCGACCGTGGTGCCGCCAGGCGACCGCCATCCCTGGCAGATGCGATCGGCCGCCGCCGGTTTCTGAACGCCCGGGTCCTCGCGGCAGCAATACGGGCGGGGATGCTATTGCTGGGTAGTGTAGCGCGGACGCTAGCGCGAGCGCGTGCAGCGGCCGTCCGCCGAATGTGCGGTCAGCCGTTGACGGCGTCCAGCGCAAGGTGGAGCGCCTCGCCGAAGGCGACTCCCAGCGCAAAGATCAGAATGCCGCCAACGATCGCCAGCAACGTGACTTCACCGCTGTTGCGGGCGGCCAGAAATTGTTCGATCCGATTCATGCAAGGCGCCTCCTTCGCTCCATCAGATGGGGGTCCGCCCATCCGAATGGAACCGAAGAAGCTGGTCAGTAGCGCCGCAGCAGCCCCGCCAACCGCCCCTGCACGCGGATCTGATCGGGACGGTAGCGCTGCGCGTCATAGGTGCGGTTCGCAGGATCGAGCCGGATCATCGCGCCTTCGCGGCGGAAATATTTCAGCGTTGCTTCGGCATCGTCGATAAGCGCGACCACGATCTCGCCGTCGCGGGCAACGTCGGTACGCCGGATCAGCGCATAATCGCCATCGAGAATGCCGGCATCGACCATCGAATCGCCCGCGACTTCGAGCGCATAATGCTCGCCCGAGCCGAGCAGCGCGGCAGGCACCGGCAGCATCGTCGAGCCTTCGAGCGCCTCGATCGGAGTACCCGCGGCGATCCGGCCATGGAGCGGGATCTCGACCACGTCGTTCGCGGGTTCGGGCGCAGGGCGCGGCGCCGCACGCGCTGCCGACGCAGCCGTGATCGGCACGACTTCGCCGCGCGAGCCGCCCTTTACCTCGCCGCGCTCGGGCACTTTCAGCACCTCGAGCGCGCGGGCGCGGTTCGGCAGGCGACGGAGGAAGCCGCGCTCCTCGAGCGCCGAGATCAGCCGGTGAACGCCGGACTTCGACTTGAGATCGAGCGCGTCCTTCATTTCCTCGAAGGAAGGCGACACGCCGGTTTCATTGAGGCGATCAGCGATGAAGCAGATAAGCTCGTGCTGCTTGCGCGTGAGCATGGTTCGTCTCCGTCAGAACAGACGCGGAACGTTTATGCAACACGTTTCACCAAGTCAAGCGAGGTCTAGGATTTCCACCGAGTCGCCCCGTTCCGCCGCGGGAACATGCGGTGGACGCACGATCAGGCAGCTGGCGCGCGCGAGCGCGCGCAGCATCCCGCTGTCCTGCACCGTGGACGCGAATGCGGCGCCGTCGCGCAGTTCGGCGCGCAGATAATCGGCACGCGGGCCATTTGCCGGCAGCGGCTCGCCGAGCGGCACGCGGCGCGGGCGCACTCCGGGCTCGGCAGCGCCGGAGAGATGCGCGACGAGCGGGCGGACGAACAGCAATCCCGTGACGAAGGCGGAGACCGGATTGCCGGGCAATCCGAGCACGACCGCGCCGCCGAGCCTGCCCGCCATCATCGGCTTGCCGGGGCGCAGCGCGATGCGCCAGAAGTCGATGGTCGCACCCGCGGCTTCGAGGGCGGGCCGGACCAGATCATGGTCGCCAACCGATGCGCCGCCGCTGGTGACGATCACATCGGCATCCACCTCGCGGAACGCGGCGACAAGCGCGTCCATCCGATCGGGCAGGATGCCGAGATCGATCGGATCGACCGGAAGATCGGCGAGCTGCGCGGCGAGCATCAGCCGGTTGGTTTCGGGCAGCTGCGCTACGCCCACGGCGGCGCCGGGCGGCACCAGCTCGTCGCCGGTGGCGGCAATGGCGACGCGCACACGTCGGCGGACCGGCAGCGCCCCGTGCCCGGCAGTACCTGCCAGGGCGAGCCGGGCGGGAGTGAGGCGATCGCCGGCGGAGATCAGCCGGTCGCCTTCGGCAAAGTCGAGCCCGCGGCGGCGGACGTTCCGGCCGCGATCGGCGGGCCCCTCGCCAGCCCGCCGGAGCGCCTCGCCGTCGCGCGCGGCTTCCTCCTGAACGAGCACCGTATCGGTGCCGGTCGGCAGCGGTGCGCCCGTGAAGATCCGGACTGCCTCGCCCGACTCCACCGTACCTCCAAAGGGCCGCCCGGCCGCGCTCTCGCCGATCACGCTCCAGGGGCCGGGAAGATCGGCGAAGCGGATCGCATAGCCGTCCATTGCCGAGAGATCGGAGGAAGGCTGCGTCCGCCGCGCGGCGATGTCCTCGGCGACCCAGCGCCCGGCGGCGCTGGCGAGCGGAACCGCTTCGACGGCAAGGGGCGACGCGAGCGCCAGCAGGCGCGCAAGCGCCTCATCGACGGGGAGGAGCGGTGCGGTCATGCCCGTCGTCCTACGCCTCGGGCGGCGGGAGGTGTAGACCGGATCGAGCAGGATTTCAGGCGCCTCACCAAAGCCTCAGCCTTTGCTCATGACGTGCAGCCCCGTGGCGGGGCAGGAGAGCGGCTCACCAGATCACGGGAGATGAAGCAATGACGGCGGATCAGATGGCGCGGAGCGATGGACGCTTGTGGAACACGGTGCGCGTGCTCGGCTGGGGCGGACTGGTCGGGCTCCTGCTGCTGCCGCTGGTGGCGATGCAGTTCACTGATGAGGTCGACTGGACGCCGGGGGACTTCATCGTCGCCGGCGTGATGCTCGGCAGCGTCGGGGCGGCGTTCGAGCTCGCGGCGCGAGCCCGCAGCTGGGCCTATCGCGGCGCGGCAGCGGCGGCGATCGTGGCGGCGTTCCTGCTGACGTGGAGCAACCTTGCGGTCGGCTTCATCGGCGATGGTGACCACCCGGTGAATCTGTTGTGTTTCGGCATCGTGCTCGCGGCGCTGCTCGGTGGACTGCTGGTGCGGTTTCGCGCCGCGGGAATGGCGGTGGTGATGCTGGCGCCGGCGGCGGGGCAGGTGGTGCTCGGCGCAGTGGCCTTCGCCGGCGGGGAAACCGCCGCGGGCCGGGCGGCGGTGCTGCTCACCGGGCTATGGCTGGCTTCGGCCTTGCTGTTCCGGCGCGCAGCGCGGGGCTGAGCCTCACGCCTTCCAGTCGCCGGACTTGCCGCCGGTCTTCGAAAGGAGGCGCACCTGCTCGATCGTCATGGCCTTATCGACCGACTTGGCCATGTCGTAGAGTGTGAGGAGTGCGACCGACACCGCGGTGAGCGCCTCCATCTCTACTCCGGTCTTGCCCTCGGTGGCGGCAGTCGCGGTGGCAGTGACGCCGCGGTCATCCGGCGCAAGATCGAGCGTGACCTTCGTGAGCGGCAGCGGGTGGCACAGCGGGATGAGATCGGCGGTCTTCTTGGCCGCCATGATCCCGGCGATGCGCGCCACGGCGAGCACGTCGCCCTTGCCGACCGTGCCGGCGCGGATCGCGGCAGCGGCTTGCGCCGACATTGCGATCCGCCCGCTGGCCACGGCTTCGCGTGCGGTGGCGGCCTTGCCGCCGACATCGACCATCCGCGCCGCGCCGGCTTCGTCGAGATGCGTGAGGTCGCTCATCCGATCAGCGCACGAGTCGCGGCTTCGACATCGTCCTGGCGCATCAGCGCCTCGCCGATCAGGAAGCAGCGGACGCCATGTTCGGCCATCGCGTCGAGATCGGCACGGCTGGTGAGGCCGCTCTCTGCAACAAAGGTGCAATCGGCGGGTGCGCGCCCGACGAGTTCGTAGGTGCGCTTAAAATCGACGCTGAAATCCTTGAGATTGCGATTGTTGACGCCGATCAACCGCGACTTCAGTTGCAGCGCGCGATCGAGTTCGGCCGCGTCGTGCACCTCTACCAGCACGTCCATGTCCTGCTCGATCGCTGCGGCCTCGATCTCGGCCATCTGCACGTCGTCGAGCGCGGCGACGATGATCAGGATGCAGTCGGCGCCGATCGCACGCGATTCGATCGCCTGCCAGGGATCGACCATGAAGTCCTTGCGGAGCACCGGAAGCGCGCATGCGGCGCGGGCGGCCATCAGATAGTCGTCATGGCCCTGGAACCAGCGTTCGTCGGTAAGCACCGACAGGCAGGCGGCGCCGCCGGCGGCATAGGCGCGGGCATGGGCGGGCGGATCGAAATCCGGCCGGATCAGGCCCTTCGAGGGGCTGGCCTTCTTCACCTCGGCGATCAGCGCATGGCCGCCCGCCGCCGCGCGCGTGTCGAGCGCCGCACGAAAGCCGCGCGGGGCGGTCTGCCCGGCGATATGCGCCTCGAGTTCGGCGCGGCTCGTACGCGCCTTGCGCTCGGCGACTTCGTCGCGCTTGGCTTCGAGGATCCGGTCCAGCATGGTGCTCATGGAAAGGCGATCCAGCAGTCGAGAAGCGCCTTGGCAAGCCCCGCGTCGAGCGCTTCGCCGGCCGCCTCGGCGCCATCGGTCAGGCGGTCCGAATGACCGGCCACGACCAGCGCCGCGGCGGCGTTGAGGAGCACCGCGTCGCGATAGGCGCCATGCTCGCCTTCGAGCAGGCGGCGGAGTGCGGCGGCGTTCTCGGCGGGCGCACCGCCGCGGATCGCGGCGAGCGGATGGCGCGGAAGGCCGGCGTCCTCGGGAGCGATCCGCGCGGGCAGCGCGACGCAGCCGATGCTGACGGCGATGCTCGGGCCGGCGCAGGAGAGTTCGTCGAGCGATTCCGCGCCCGAGACGACCGCCGCCCCCTCGCTGCCGAGTTGCTCCAGCGCCTCGGCGTAGATCGGTGCATCGTCGGGCCGAGCGATGCCGATCAGCTGGCGCCGCACCCGTGCGGGATTGGCGAGCGGGCCCATCAGGTTGAAAATGGTGCGCCGGCCGATGCGCTTGCGGATCGGAGCGATGCGGGCGAGCGCCGGATGATGTTTCTGCGCGAAGAGGAAGGCGATGCCGAGATCGGCAAGCGTCGCCTCCGCATTGGCGGCGGCGCGATCGAGATCGAGGCCGAGCGCCTCGAGCACGTCGGCCGCGCCCGATTTCGAGCTGGCGGCACGGTTGCCGTGCTTGGCGACGGGAACGCCGCAGGCAGCGACCACCAGGCTGACGGCAGTGGAGACATTGAGCGTGTGATGCCCGTCGCCGCCGGTTCCGCAGACGTCGATCGCGCCGTCCGGGGCAGCGACGGGAATCAGCCGGGCGCGCATCGCGCGCGCGGCCTCGGCGATCTCGATGCTGGTCTCGCCGCGCTCGGTGAGGCCGATCAGAAACGCTTCGATCGCCGCGTCGGCGGCCTTTCCGTCGAGGATGTCGGCGAACGCCTGCGCCGCACTCTCGCGCGCAAGCGGAGTCGCGGGATCGGGGAGGGCGGCACCGGTCGTCACGCGACCAGCGCCGCTTGCTTCACCGGGATGCCGGCGATCCGCAGGAAATTGGCCAGCATGGCATGGCCATGTTCGGTGGCGATGCTCTCGGGGTGGAACTGGACACCGTGGATCGGCAGCTCGGCGTGCGCGAAACCCATCACCGAGGCATCGTTGGCGGTCGCATTGACGCGCAGTACCTCGGGCACGTCGGTGACGATGAGCGAATGGTAGCGAGTCGCGATGAAAGGCGAGGGCAGGCCGTCGAACAGGCCGGTGCCGTCATGTTCGACCGGGCAGGTCTTGCCGTGCATCAGCCCGCCGCGGACGACCCGGCCGCCGAAATGCTGGCCGATCGCCTGATGCCCGAGACACACTCCCAGCAGCGGCTTGCGCGCCTCGGCACAGGCGGCAACGAGATCGAGGCTCGATCCCGCCTCATTGGGCGTGCAAGGGCCGGGGGAGATGAGAAAAGCGTCGGCGCCGGTCGCCAGCGCCTCGGCGCCGGTCAGGGCGTCGTTGCGCTCGACCCGGACCTCGGCGCCGAGCTCCATCAGATAATGGACCAGGTTCCAGGTGAAGCTGTCGTAATTGTCGAGAACGAGGATCATGGCGCTGCGCTACCGGCTTTGCAGCGCGACGACAATCGGGCCGAGCGGAACGCCCGGATCGCGGCGGCGGCCCTCCGGATACCACAGCCGCGAGACGGCGCCATCGAGATAGAGCGCGTTCGGGCAATCGAGCCGGTCGCGGAAAAGGCGCGCGAAGCGGCCGAAGGACACCGGTTCGCCGCTGATCGCGAACCACGCGTTGCCCCTCGCGTCGACACCGACTCCGTTGCGAATGCGCAGCGAGCGCCCGTTCGGCGCGAAGTCGGGATGGAGCGCCCCGTCGATCACCAGCATCGGGCCCGATTGCGTGGCGAACGACAGCTCCTCCGGGCCGCGCTCGGCGAATTCGCTGGTGGGGGTGACGTGCCAGCCGTCGGGATTGCCCCAGAAGACGCCGTTGGGAAGCATGTGGAAATTGCCGGGGCCGGGGTTCCGATTGAGCGACTTCGTTTCTCGGCCGCGCTCGACATAGAGTCCGATCGGCCGGCCGCGCGCATCGTACATGCCGGCGTTCATCGCGAAGGCGACACGGGTGCGGTCGGCGCCGAGATGCGTCTCCAGCCGATCGAAGTCGCGCAGCGGCGCTCCGGCGGAATCGAGGCTGGCGAGGCGGAGGTCGTGCCTGCCCGGCTGCGTCCGGCACACGGTGAAGTGATTGCCTTCGAAAGCGACCTCACGGCATGGCGGTTCCAGGCGTTCGGCCGACTGGGGGCCAGGTCCGCCGCAGGCTGCGAGCGCCAGCACGGCGAGGAATGCAAGGATACGCAACGACAACACGATGTCTGCCCTAGCGCCGCCACAGTCCAGCGCAACGTTCGCGGAGGGGCATTCGTTGGCTACGGGATATTGCGAAGCGCGGGGCCGTGCCTCGCCGGTGCACAGGAGAGACCATGATCACAATGATGCTTGTCGCCGCCGCAGCCGCGGCTTTTCCCGTGCAGGACGCGCCGCAGGATGCGGGCGCCGACGCCACCCGCATCCGCAGTGTGTTGCTCTATGGCGACGAGAGCTGTCCGCCGGCGACGAGCCCCGACGAGATCGTCGTGTGCACGCGCGCAGGCGAATCGCCCTACCGGATTCCCGAGCGGTTCCGCGAACAGCCGAGCGAGCGGCCGGCGAACACGAGCTGGGTACGGCGCGTGGAAATGATCGAGGAAGTCAATCGCGCCGGCCTGCCCAACAGCTGCTCGCCGATCGGCACGGGCGGACAGACCGGTTGCACGCAGGAGCAGATCCGGCAGTGGGCGCAGGAGCGGCTGGAGGCCGAGGCGCGGCAGTCCCGAGTCCCCTGATCGCAGCCACCCGCCGGGCGTGGCCAGCGCGCACGGGAGCCGTGCGCTATTGGCCGTAGCCGGGCTTGGCCGCGCGCGCGATCGCCTCGCGCGCGGCGGCGAGCAGCGCGCCGGCCTTCGCTTCGCACTCGCGCTGCTCATAGGCGGCGTCGCTGTCCGCCACGATGCCGGCGCCCGCCTGAACGTGCATCACGCCGTCCTTCACCAGCGCGGTGCGCAGGACGATGCAGCTGTCCATCGATCCGTCGGGCGAAAAATAGCCCACGCCACCCGCATAGGGGCCGCGGGTCTCGGGTTCGAGTTCGGCGATGATCTCGCACGCGCGCACCTTGGGCGCACCCGAGACCGTGCCGGCTGGGAAACCGGCGAACAGCGCATCCAGCGCATCCGCGTCGCCGCGCAGCCGCCCCACGACGTTCGAGACGATGTGCATGACGTGGCTGTAGAATTCGACTGTAAACCGGTCTGTTACGCAAACCGATCCTGCTTCGGCCACCCGGCCTACATCGTTTCGGCCGAGGTCGAGCAGCATCAGATGCTCGGCGCATTCCTTCGGATCGGCGAGCAGCGCGCTGCGGTTCGCCTCGTCCTCGCTGGCGGTTCGGCCGCGCGGACGGGTGCCCGCGATCGGACGGATGGTGACTTCGCCGTCGCGCGCGCGGACGAGAATCTCGGGACTAGACCCGGTAAGGCTGAAGCCGGGCAGATCGAGATGATAGAGGAATGGCGAGGGATTCACGCGGCGAAGCGCGCGATACAGCTCGAACGGCGGCAGCGTGAAGGGCGCGGTGAAGCGCTGGGCGAGCACGACCTGGAAGATGTCGCCCGCGGCGATATAGTCCTTCGCCCGCGCGACCATCTCGGCATAGCGGCCGGGCGGCAGCTGTGGCTCGAGCGCCAGTTCGGTCGGCTCGGCGCGCGATCGCGGCGGAAGTGGAGTGGACTCGAGCCGGGCGATCGTGGCGTCGATACGCTCGGCGGCGGTCTCGATCACGGTGGCCGGATCCGTGCCCTCGCGCGGCCAGACCGGTGCTATGACGAACAGCGCATCGGCGAGACGATCGAAGATCAGCAACACCGTGGGGCGCACGAAGATCATGTCGGGCACGTCGACCGGATTGGCCGGCGGCCGCGGCAGACGTTCGATCAGCCCTACCGTCTCGTAGCCGAAATAGCCGACCAGACAGGCGAGTGCGCGCGGCAGCTGGGGCGGCACGTCCATTCGGCAGCGCGCGACGAGCGACCGCAGCGCATCGAGCGCCGGTTCTTCGCAGGCAGCGAAGGCATCGCGGTGACTCGCCCAGGCGGCGTTGATCTCGGCCCGGTTTCCCGCTGCGCGGAAGACCAGATCGGGATCAATGCCGATCAGGCTGTGCCGCCCGCGCACCGAGCCGCCCTCGACCGACTCGAGCAGGAAATCGCCGCGGCCCGGCTCGATCAGCTTGAGCGCGGCGGCAACCGGCGTTTCGGTATCGGCGACCAGCCGCCGCCACAGCAGCGCCGGTCGCCCCTCATCGAGCGCGGCCCGCGCCGCCGTGGCTCCCTCGATCACCGGACGCTCAGCGCCCGGCGGTGCCGGTCGAGGCGAGGCTCTCGCGCAGCCGCTGCAGCGCCTCCGCATCGCGCGTGACCCGAAGCTCGCCGCGCAGCGCTTCGACGAACTGTTGCGCGAGCTCTTGGCCGATCACGCCGCCGATACCGGCGCGGGTCTGCCGAAGAAGCTCTTCGTTGCCGCTCGCATCCGCTTCCTCGATCTCTTCGAGATGGACGACGTAGAAGCCCTGCCGGTTCTCGGCTTCGAGAAGCCGTGCGCGTCCTTCGCTCATGCTGAACATCAGCTGGAGCGGAGGCGGCACCTGTTCCTGGGCAGTGGCGAGCTGGGCGCGAGTCGTGTTGATCGGCTGCGGCGCGGGAAGGCCGCGCACGCCGGCCGCGGCAAGCGCCTGTTGCAGCGTCGAGCCGCGATTGACCGCCTGCACCACGTCACGGGCGACTTCGCGGGCGCGCTGCTGTGCCTTGCCGATCATGTAATCGCGGACGACGCGTTCGCGGATCGAGTCGAGCGGCCGCGCCGTCGGTGGGACGACGCGCTCGAGCGACACGAGTGCGAATTGCTCGGGCGAGATCGGCACGATTTGCGGCTCGTCGCCCACTTCGGCGAGATAGGCGGCGCGCAGGATCGGCTGGAGCATCTCGTTCGGCTCGGCATCGGGCGCGTCGGGATTGACCCCGCTGGGAAGCAGCGGCGGCGTGCGCTGCGCCTCGAGGTCGTTGGCGGCGATCAGCTCGTCGAAGGTGCCGCCTTCGCCGATGCCTTCGTCGATGCTGCCGTGCATGTCCGCCATCAGCTGCGCGACCTTGCGCGCGCGAAGCTCCTCGACCAGCTCGTCGCGCGCCTGGGCGAGCGAGCGGGCGGGGATCTGATCGACCGAATCGACCCGCAGGACATGCCAGCCGAGCGGCGACTGGACCGGACCGGCGACGCTGCCCTCGCTCGCCGAGAAGGCGGCCTGTGCAACGGCATCGGAAGTCTCGCCCGCAAGCGCCGCGCGCTCGACATCCTCGAAGGTGCGCGGTTCGAAACCGGCCGCACTGGCCGCCGCGGCGAGCGACTGGCCGCCGCGAACCGCTTCCGCGAGCCGCTGCGCCGCAGCCTGATCGCCGACTACGACCTGCTGCACCGTGCGCGTCTCGCGAGCGGCGAAACGGTCACCCGCGCCGCGATACGCCTGGGCTATCTCGGCGTCGGTGGGCGCGGCGCGCCCCTCGAGATCCTCCACCCCGACCGTGGCGTAGCGCACGACGCGACGCTCGGGCACAGTGTACTGCGCCCTGTTGCGCTGATAATATTGCGCCAGTTCCTCGTCGTTGGGCGTTTCGCCGGGGTTCATCGCCAGCGTCGGGATGAAGCCGATCGCGCCTTCGCGCCGCTCGAGCAGCAGCGAGGCATAGGGCAGCACCATTCCGGCCGGAATCTGACGCGCGCCGATGGTGGGATCGGTCAGCCAGTCGCCGAACCGGGCGTTCCGCAGATCCTGCCGCAGCGCGCGCTCGGAGATGCGCTCGCGATTGAGCACCGATTCGAACAGCTGCTGGTCGAAGCCGCCGGTCGGGCCCTGAAACGCCGGGTTGCTCGCGATCATGCCGTCGACGATGCGGTCGCTCACGCGCATGCCGGTGCGCTCGCCGAACTCCTGGAGCACGGCGTTGTCGATCACCTGCTCGAGCGCATAATCGAGACCGCCGCCGGCAAGGAAGGTCTCCATGTCGAAGCTCTGGCCCTGGCGGCGCATGTTGTCGATCGCGATGTCGATGCGGTCACGCAGTTCCTGTTCGGTGATCTCGCGATCGCCCACCCGGGCGATCACTTCCCCGCCGCTGCTCGCGCCGACGGGGCGCGAGCCGGTGATATCGCCCGCCGCGAAGGCGATCGCGATCACGCCGAGCAGGACGAACACGGCGATCAGACCGACGCGCGATTTGGTGAGATTGCGAATGAAACTGAGCATGAAACGCCGTTCGCTGGAGGAAGTGCGGCACCGCTTTAGGGCCGAGACTGTTACCCTTCAAGCTTGTGCGCCGCGCCTTGGCTGGTATCGGCAACGCGACACGAAACAGGGAGGATCGGCATGCGCCGCAAGTTCGTAGCGGGCAACTGGAAGATGAACGGGACGCGGGCGCAGCTCGGCGAGGTGCGAGCGATTGCGGAAGCCGCCGCGAAGCTGCCCCAGATCGACGCCGCGCTGTGCGTACCCTTCACGCTCATCGCCTCGGCGGCCGATGCGGCGGGCGCGATGCCGATCGGCGCGCAGGACGTCCACGAGGCGGAGAAGGGTGCGCATACCGGCTGCGTCTCGGCGGCGATGCTGGTCGAGGCAGGCGCGAAGCTGGCGATCGTCGGCCATTCGGAGCGCCGCGCCGACCAGAACGAGACCGGCCATGCGATTTGGGCGAAGGCGGCGGCGGCGCACAAGCAGGGGCTGGGCGTGATCCTGTGCGTCGGCGAGACCGAATTCGAGCGCGACGCCGGCCGTGCCGAGCGCGTGGTGCAGGCGCAGATCGAGGAGTCGCTGCCTGAGGATGCCGACGGCAGCTGGCTGACGCTCGCCTATGAGCCGCGCTGGGCGATCGGCACCGGCCGCACGCCGACACCCGAAGAGATCGAGGCAATTCATGCGGCGATCCGCCGGAAGCTGACCGACCTGATTGGCGATCGGGCAGACGGCGTCCGCATCCTCTACGGCGGATCGATGAACGGCGCGAACGCGGCGGCGATCCTGGCGGTGGAAAATGTCGACGGCGGACTGATCGGCGGCGCGAGCCTGACTGCCGAAAAGTTCGTGCCGATCCTCGAAGCGGCGGCGGCGTCCTCGCGCTGAGCCTTTAGGGCACGCGACTGGTCGCGAGACAGTTCTGGACGAGGCGGCTCGAGGTGCTGGTCGAGCAGTGATAGACCACGCCGCGCTGCTGATCGAGCAGGATGACTCCGTCGGCGACCAGTCCCACCGCAGCGAAGCGCGACGGCATCGACTGGGCGACTCCCGGGCCCGAGACGGCGACACCGATCAGCGCGACCGCCATCGCGGCGGCGCCTGCCTTCAATCCGAACGAAAACAGCCAGTGCATCGCACGTTCCTCCCTTTTTTGCGGGGAAGAACGTGATGCAGTGGAGCTTAGCGGGCGCTGAATGCCGGGGCGTCAGCCGCCGTACCGGTCCTTCAGCACCTTCCAGGTGGCGCGCAGGCTGACTGCGTCGGCGCCTTTCGGCCGACCCGGCTTCGGCGACTGGCGCCAGCAGAAGATGTCGTGATGCGCCCATTGCACGCCTTCGGGGACGAACCGGCGCAGGAACAGCGCGGCAGTGATCGCGCCGCCGAACGGGGTTCCCTCGGCCGCATTGACCATGTCGGCCACGTCCGATTTCAGCATTTCGTCATAGGGATCCCACAAGGGAAGGCGCCAGGCGGGATCGGCTTCGGCATCGGCGGCGGCGAGCAGCTCCTCGGCCAGTCCCTCGCTGTTGGCGAACAGGCCGGTGAGATCGGCGCCCAGCGCGACGCGCGCGGCGCCGGTGAGCGTCGCGAAGTCGAGCATCAGCTCGGGGTCCTTCTCCGCCGCCTTGGTGATCGCGTCGCCCAGGATCAGCCGACCCTCGGCATCGGTATTCGAATTCTCGACCGTGAGGCCCTTGCGGGTCTGGAGCACGTCGCCCGGACGGAAGCTCTCGCCCGACACCGAATTCTCGACCGCCGGAACGAGCATGTGGAGCCGCACCGGAAGCTTGCGCGACATCACCAGCTCGGCGAGGCCGAGCGCATGGGCTGCGCCGCCCATATCCTTCTTCATCAGCCGCATGCCCGCGGCGGGCTTGATGTCGAGCCCGCCCGAATCGAACACCACGCCCTTGCCGATGATCGCGATGCGCGGATGGGAGGGATCGCCCCATTCGATCTCGATCAGGCGCGGGTCGCGGCCCTTTCCGGCGGCCTTACCGACCGCGTGGATCATCGGATAGCCGCGTGCCAGTTCGTCGCCACGGGTCACCGTGAGCGTACCGCCATGAGCTTGCGCGATTTCCTCGGCAGCCGCCTCGAGCTCGGCGGGGCCAAGGTCGTTCGGGCCGAGATTGATCCAGTCGCGGACCTTGAAGGTGACTTCGGCGAGGCGAACCGTCTCGTCGATCTTCGCCGGCTCGCCGGTCAGCAGCACGCGCGGGCCGCTCGCCTTGTCCGACTTGCGATAGCGGTCGAAGCGATATTGCGCGGTCAGCCAGCCGTACATCGCCGGGCCGGGCTCGCGGCCCTCGACTCGGTAGCTGCCTTCGGGCAGCGTTTCGGCGAGTTTCGCCAGGCACCAGGGCGAGAGCTTCTCGACGTTGGCGACCACGGTGACCACAGACCAGTCCTCGGCGCCGTCGCCGGGCAGGATCGCGCTGGCATAGCCGGTCGGATTCAGCTTCTGCGCCTCGGCGGCGGCGCGCGCGCGCGGCGGCTGGGCGGAGAGCCAGGCGTCGAAACCCTTGGCGTCGACGAGGTGGATGGTGCGGGCGGACTGGCCGCGATCGGGCTGCAGCAGGTTCGAAAGATCAGGCATGGCTGTGATCTAGGGGCGGGAAGGCGCTCCGCCTAGCCTGCATGTGCAGCCGCTGCGAAATTCCCCGGGAGTCGCTCGAGCAGAGAGTCGCGTCTGGACCGGCGGGCACGACTTCATGAAGACGCCGGTCGGCGAAAAGTGATCGCCTATTCCCTGTCGGAATTGCCGCCGCCGGCGTCAGGCGTGGACGGGTGCGCCGTAGAGATCATGTTCGTCGGCATCCTCGACGACGACGCGAACGATGTCGCCTTGTGCCAGATTGGCTGCGTCGCGGAGGAATACCTGGCCGTCGATCTCGGGCGCGTCGGCCTGGCTGCGCGCGTTGGCGC
Organism: Sphingosinithalassobacter sp. LHW66-3; assembly: GCF_050703275.1. Classification (GTDB taxonomy): domain Bacteria; phylum Pseudomonadota; class Alphaproteobacteria; order Sphingomonadales; family Sphingomonadaceae; genus Sphingomonas. The sequence goes on along the minus strand of NZ_CP193482.1, from coordinate 929,185 downwards.
CGCCTTCGGGATCGACTTCGTCGACGATCACTTCGATCGTGCGGCCGACTTTCGCGGCGAGTTTGGCGGCGCTGATCGCGGCGGTCTTTTCCATCACGCGCGCGTAGCGTTCTTCCTTCACTTGCTCGGGAACGGGATCGGGGAGCGCGTTGGCGCTCGCACCTTCCACCGGCTCGAATCGGAACGCGCCGACGCGGTCGAGCTGGGCTTCATCGAGCCAATCGAGCAGGTACTGGAAGTCGTCTTCGGTTTCGCCGGGGAAGCCGACGACGAAGGTCGATCGGATCGCGATGTCCGGGCAGATGTCGCGCCACACGCGCAGCCGTTCGAGCACTTTCGCCTCGTTCGCCGGGCGGCGCATCGCGCGCAGCACGTTGCGGCTGGCGTGCTGGAACGGAATGTCGAGATAGGGGAGCACCAGCCCCTCGGCCATCAGCGGAATGACCTGATCGACGTGCGGGTAGGGATAGACATAGTGGAGCCGCACCCACGGCGCGATCCGGCCCAGCTCGCGCGCGAGATCGGTCATGTGGGGCACGACTTCGGCGCCCTTCCACATCCGTGGCTCCTTGCGGATGTCGACGCCATAGGCCGAAGTGTCCTGGCTGATGACCAGCAGTTCCTTCGTCCCCGCCGCGACCAGCTTTTCCGCCTCGCGCAGGATCGCGTCGGGGCGGCGGCTGAC